>CAYOBW010000024.1:0-42517 GCA_964402115.1 uncultured Victivallales bacterium | reverse complement strand
AAGCGCCATGAGTTTGCCTTCCGTACTCGTGGCCCCGAGGGTATACCACCGCGTTTCCATGGCATCGGCTTTTTCCGCGCCCCTGGCTGACGGGGAACAGAGGGTGAGCGCCAGCGCGCCTGCCAGACCGTACCAGCCTCGCATTCCTTGCATCGTCGTGCCTCCTCGTTATGTCGCGCGTTTCGCACCCGGCTGAAGTTTCCGTCCGGGCCGTTAAGGCACTTTCGCATCACCTGCCGCAGAAGTCCATGGCAATTCGGCGTTTACCGTAGCGCCTCAGTGACGCAGGGGCCTTACATTGCGCATAACGGCCGGGGACGGCCGTCTCCATGGCGTGGGCAGGCGACGAGGCGTGGAGACGGCGGTCCCCGCCGTTACAGCCCCCCCCGTCACGGAGGCGTTATCGTTCACCGAAGACCGCCAGCCACGTCCCCGGTCCCAAAATGGCCGGCAGTTGCTGTTTCCCCTGTAAGGCCCGCGTGCTAGGATGCGCGCAATCAGGCAGGGGGCGGCATGAACGGTTTGCGATGGCAGGCGGCGGTGGCGACGGTGGTGCTGGTGGGGGCGGTTGCCCGCGTGGCGGCTGCCGAGCCGGACAACGTGCGGGCAGAGGTTTTCTTCAAGGACGCCCCGCAAACCTACGCCGGCGAGCCGTACCGGTTTCTCGGGGATGCCGCGATCCAGTTGACGATCCCGGTCGCGCCGCTACCCGGACACGTCCTCGCTTTCCGCTGGGGTGCGAAGCACGACCAGCGTGCAGCGGGGCTGACCGTCAACGGCAAGCCGGTCCCGCTGAATGGCGGCGGATACGACGGGTTCCAGTGGCTCGCCGTCCCCGTGCCGGCAGGCGTGGCCGGCGAGCGCTACACGCTCGCCCTGCAGCCCCCCGCCGACGGCAAGCCGGCGTTCCTGGCGGCGGTGCGGCTGCTGACGGCTGCCCCGGTGGCAGCCGCCCCCGTTCCGATCGCGGCGACGTTTGCGACGGCCCAACCGGCGGCTGTCTTCCCGGAGATGCGGCCGGTCTGGGACCGTGAGCCGGCGGCGCCGGCGGCGGACGAGCGGTTCCGGCAGGCGGAGCGCAACGCGCGGCTGGCCGCGGAGGCCTTCTACCGGTGCCGGCGGTTCGTCGACGGCTGGCTGGCGCACGCCGACCCGGCGACCGGGCTGATTCCTCGCAACCTGCGCGAAAGCCGCGATTTCTGGAACGGGCGCGATTCCGCGGCCGACAACTACCCGTTCATGGTTCTCACGGCCGCCATGACCGACCGCCCGCTGTTCGAGGGGCGGATGCTGGAGATGTTGCGCACCGAGACGCGGCTCACCTGCCGCGTGGGCCGGCTGCCGGACGACTACTCGTTCTCCCGCAATGGGTGGCGCCGCGACAAACTCGACCTCGACGCGATTATCTTCGACGGCGCCGAGTACGTGAAAGACGGCCTCCTGCCCATCACGGAGTGGCTCGGCCCCAGCCCCTGGTCCGAGCGAATGACCGGCATCGTCGACGACATCTGGAAGCATGCGCCGGTCGATACGCCGTTCGGCAGGATCCCGACGCTGAACTTCGAGGTCAACGGCGACCTGCTCCAGGCCTGCGCGCGGCTCCACGCGTTCACCGGCGACCGCAAGTACCTCGACTGGGCCATCCGCCTGGGCGACTACTACCTGCTGGGCGCTCACCATCCCACCCGCGACATGGCGGAACTCCAGCTCGGCGACCACTCGTGCGAGGTCATCAACGGCCTCTCCGAACTCTATGCCGCCTGCGCCCGCGCCGCGCAGGAGAAGCGCGAGGCCTACCGCGGGCCGCTCCACGCGCTGTACGACCGCCTCCTGCAAATCGCCGTCAACGAACACGGCCTGATCTACCTCCAAGTCAACACCCGCACGGGGGCGCACGGCCCGGCTCTGACGGACAACTGGGGGTACAACTACGACGGCCTCTACACCGTCTTCCTGCTCGACGGCACCGCAGCCTACCGCGACGCGGTGCGCAAGGCCCTCGGCAGCCTGAAGGCGCACTACACGGGGAAGGGCGGCATGTGCCAGAGCAACACGGCGGACGGCTATGCCGACTCCATCGAGGGCGCGATCACGCTCTACAACCGCGAGCGCGTCGCCTCGGCGGCGGAGTGGATCGACAGCGAGATCCGCACGATGTGGGGGAAACAGAAGGCCGACGGCGTGATCGAAGGCTGGCACGGCGACGGGAACTCCGCGCGGACGTCGCTGATGTACGCGCTCTGGAAGACGCAGGGCGTGCGCGCGGAGCCCTGGCGGGCGGATCTCCGGCTCGGCGCCATGGCCGACGGCGGGGCGCTCTGCCTGAGCCTCGCGGCCGACCAGCCGTGGGAGGGGCGGCTGGTGTTCGACCGGCCGCGCCACGCGACGATCATGCACCTGCCGCTCGACTACCCGCGCATTAACCAGTTTCCGGAGTGGTTCACGGCGTCGGACGGCGCGCGCTACGAGGTTCGCGATGTCTCCGGCGGCGCGCCGGAGAGCCGCTCCGGCGCGGAGCTGGCTGCCGGCGTCGCCGTGTCGGTGCAGCCGGGCGCGGAGCGGCAGTGGATCGTCCGAGCGGAGGGGGCGCCATGAGTCGACAAGCCTTCGCGCTGGCGGTTGGCGGCCTGGCGGCCGGCCTGTTGTGGCCCCGCGCCCCCGTCGCGGAACCGGCGCCCGCGCGGCCGAATATCCTGTGGCTGATCGCCGAGGATCTCGGGCCGCAGCTGGCGTGCTACGGCACGCGGGAGGTGCAGACCCCGAACCTCGACCGGCTGGCCGCTGCCGGCGTCCGCTACACGCACTGCTTCAGCGGACACGTCTGCTCGCCCAGTCGGTCCGCCTTCATGACCGGCATGTACGCGACGGCCATCGAGGCGAACGATCACCGCTCCAACCGCAAGGATCATCCGCTGCCGGAGGGTGTGAAGCTGCTCACCGACTGGCTGCGCGCCGCGGGCTACTTCACGGCCAACGTCGTGCAGCTGCCCGAAGCTTGCGGCTTCAAGGGGACCGGCAAGACCGACTGGAACTTCAGCTACGACGGCAAACCCTTCGATTCGGCAGACTGGGCCGAACTCAAGACGCACCAGCCGTTCTACGCGCAGGTCAACTTCAAGGAAACCCACCGGGCCTATCACGGCTCGAAGCAGGCCGACCTGGCCAAGGTGGAAATCCCGCCCTACTACCCGGATCATCCCGTGACGCGGCAGGACATGGCGGCCTACCTGGACGACGTCGGCGAACTGGACCGCAAAGTGGGGCGCGTGCTCGCGCAGCTCGAACAGGATGGCCTTGCCGCGAACACGGTGGTCGTGTTCTTCGGCGACAACGGGCAGTCGCACGTGCGCGGCAAGCAGTTCTGCTATGAGGAGAGCCTCCAGGTGCCCTTGCTGATCCGCTGGCCGCGGGCGTTTCCGCCGCCGGCCGGCTTCCAGCCGGGCACGGTGGATGCGCGCTTGCTCCACGGCATCGACCTGGCCCCGACGATGCTGGCCCTGGCGGGCGCCGCCAAGCCGTCGGACATGCAGGGCCGGGTTTTCCTCGGCGAGCGCCGCGAACCGGAGCGCGCGTTCGTGTATGGCGCCCGCGACCGCTGCGACGAGACCGTCATGCGCATCCGCACCGTGCGCGATGCGCGCTACCGCTACATCCGCAACTTCATGCCCGAGGTGCCCCTCCTGGCGCCGAACGCCTATAAGGAAAAGCAGTACCCCGTCTGGAAGCTCCTGAAGGAGCTGAACGCCGCCGGAAAGCTGACGCCGCCCCAGGCCCTTCTGTGCGACGCACGCCGCCCGGACGAGGAGCTGTACGACCTGGAGACCGACCCGTACGAGATCCGCAACCTGGCGGGTTCGGACCGGCCGGAGCACCGTTCGGCCCTGAACACGCTGCGCGCGGCCCTGGCGGAATGGATGCAGCTGTGTCGCGACAGCGAGACGCGGCCGCCGGAATCCGGGCCTGCACCCGTGCCGGCGGCGCCGAAGAAGGCGCAGAGGCGCCAGCGATGAGCGCGCGCCTGGCGCACGGGGTGTTGCTGCTGGCGGCCGGGGCGCGCCTCCTGACGGCGGCCGTCGCACCCGCGCCAGCCGGCGCCGGCCAGCCTGACGACACCTACCTGCGCTTCGCCCACCCGCCCATCCGCGAACCGTTCCCGGACCTGCTCAACCTCGCCGTGCCGGCCGAGTTGGAGGACCAGCGGCTGGCGGCGCTCGGTTACGTGAACGTGACGAAGGGGCCGTTCCGCGCCGACCCGACAGGCAAGACGGACTCCACGCGCGCGCTGCAGGCCGCCGTCGTGTTTGCGCGCGATCACCAGCTGGCCTGCTTCTTCCCCGCTGGCTCGTACCTGCTCACGAACACGCTGAGTTGCACGCAGCAGCTCTACCGCCGCACGAGCGGGCGGGTCTTCGGCGGCAACCGCTTCCCCAACGTGCTCGTGGGCTCGAGCGCCGGCGCCGCGCGTCCGCGCCTTGTGCTGGCGCCGCGGTCGGCCGGCTTTGGCGATCCGGCGCGGCCGAAGATCTTCGTCCACTTCTGGTCGCGCGGCTACGGGAACCCGACCACGGCGGACCGCGTCAGCGACGGCCTGCCGCCGGATGTCGAGCAGCCGAACATTGGCATGAACCAGGCGCTGATCAACCTCGACGTGACCGTGGGCGAGGGCAACCCCGGCGCCATTGCGGTCCGCCACCAGGCCGCCGAGGGCTCGTCCATCGAGGCCTGCACGATTGACGCGACGCACGGGCTGACCGGCATCCAGGGCGGCATCGGCTCCGGCGGCAGCAGCGCGGGCGTGACCGTGATCGGCGGCCGCGTGGGGTTGGATTTCACGGGCTACCTGTCCGGCACGCAGCCGACGCCGGTCATCGCGGGCTTCACCCTGATCGGGCAGACCGAGGCGGCGATCCGGAGCACCAGCCGGCAGACGCTCGTGGCGGTGGGGCTGAAGATCGTCGCCGACCGCTGCGCGGGCCCGCTGATCCAGGTCGGCCGGAACCTGCAGGCCAACCATGGCGAGCTCACGCTGGTGGACAGCGAGATCGTGTTTGACGGCGCGGCGCTGGCACGGACGGGACGGGTAGCCATCGCCTCCGACCGCGGCGTCTACCTGGACAACGTCTACGTGCGCGGTGCCACGAGGGTGCTGTCCGGCGCGGGGCAGGGGGCCGGGCTGGCCGGCCATCCCCGGGGCTGGCTGCACGTGCGCCAGTTCGCCGTCCCGAGCGGTCCGCGGGAGAGCCAGGGCCGCGTCTACCGCTATCCGGTCTACGTGGACGGGCGCAGCGTGGACCGCCTGTGCACCGTCGAGCCGGATCGTGCGCCGCCCGCGGATCTGCAGGCGCGGCACCTGTGGGAGTCGCCGTTTCCGGGGTTCGAGTCACCCGGCGCCGCCAACGTCAAAGACGCGCCGTACCGGGCCCGGGGCGACGGCCGCACGGATGACACCGCCGCTCTCCAGAGCGCCATCGACGCGTGCGAGGTCGTCTTCCTGCCCAAGGGCTGCTACCTGCTGAGCCGTCCGCTCGAACTGAAGCCGCGCACCCGGCTCATCGGCGCCGGACAGACGCTGTCGCTGCTCCTGCCGGCCCGGCAGGGCGCCTTCGCCGACGCCGGCCGACCGGCGCCGCTCGTGCGCACGGCGGACACGGCGGAGGCCGCGACGGCGCTGGCCTTCCTGGGGCTCTGCAACCCTCAGGGTGTACCCGGGGCGCAGGCGTTGCACTGGGCGTGCGGCGGGCGCTCCGTGTTCCGCGGCGTCGAGATCCATGGACGCTTCGCCGCGACCCCTGCGCCCGTGGTTGTCAGCGGCCAGGGCGGCGGCAACTGGTACAACTTTCGCGACGCCAGCGCCCGGCTGCTCGTGGATGGCGCGCGCGGGCCGCTGCGCTTCTACCAGTTCAGCGTCCAGCAGGTGACCAGCGAGCTGCGGGGCGCCCGTCAGGTCAGCTTCTTCGGCACGAAGTACGAGGGCAACGACCCGATACTGAGGATCGGCGACTGCGACCACATTCGCCTGTTCGGCCACGGCGGCAACGGCAAGGGGCGGGCCGGCGCGTCGTTGTTCGTCATCGAACGCACGCCGAATTTCCTGCTGGCCAACGGCGTGGATGGGCCGACGAAGATCGGCTCGAAGAACCTCAGCCATTGGGACGGCAGCACCGATCCCAACCTGTGGCACATGCTGATTGACCGTCCGGCGGACGGCCCGGCGTTGAAACTGCCGCCCCTCGAGCGCCCCGTGTTGTACCAGCGGGGGGCGCCCGCGGAGACCGCGCCAGGGAGAGGATGAACGCGCAAGCATGAACAGGCGCCATGGCTTATCGTTGTTTCTGCCCGCACTCACGCTGGCCGCCGCCGTCACGCTGCAGGCCGCCCCGGCCAGGCCCAACATCCTGCCTATTCTCACGGAAGACCAGGGCGCGCACATGGGTGCGCTCGGCACGCCCGGTCTCCGGACCCCGCACATGGGTGCGCTGGCGGCTTCGGGCCGGCTGTTCCGCAACGCGTTCGTGGCCTGCACGGTCTGTTCGGTATCGAAAGCGGCCATCTACACCGGCCTGCATAGCCACCGCAACGGCATCCTCAACAACACGGTCATACGATCTGCAAAGCGATCCCGACGACGTGCGCGACGCGCCGAGGCGCGGGCGGAACGCGACCGGCTTTACGCCGCCCTGTGTCAATGGGTGCGCGCCACCGCCGATCCGGCGGTGCAGCCGCCGCCCGCAACACCGCGGGAGTCGCCATGAGGCGCTGGCGGTCCATAGCGGCACTGGCGCTGGCACTGGCCGCGGCTGCTGCGGTCGCGGAGGAGCCAGCCGGGTTCCTTTTCGCCCACATGACCGCGGCCGACTACGGACGGCTGCATTACGCCGTCAGCACGGATGGGCGGCACTGGACGCCGCTCAACGGCGGGCGCCGCGTGTTCGAGGCGTACTGCGGCCACCCGGACATCTCGCAGGGGCCTGACGGCCGTTGGATCCTGCTCGGCAACCATCCGGAGCGCGGCGACGTGCGGCTGTGGACGTCCACCAACCTGGTCACCTGGACGCACCTGCGGGATTTTGTCGCCGACATGTCGGACCATCCCGGCTTCGAGCCGCGCAGCCCCTGGCACGGCGCGCCCAAGATGGTGTATGACCCCGCAGGCCGGCAGTATGTCATGACCTTCCATTTCTCCGACCGGGCGAAGCTGCGGGAGCAGCCGGAGAACTACTGGAGCGGCATGAAGACCTTCGTGGTGACGTCTCCGGACCTGGTCGCCTTCGGCCCGGCCCGGCGGCTGTTCGACTGGGACATCGCCACCATCGATGTGATCCTGCGCCGCGACGGGAACGTGTGGTTTGCCATCGTCAAGGACGAGCGCCATCCCGACAGCGGCGCGGCTGCGGGCAAGACGATCCGCATCGCGCGATCCGCGGCCGGGCCCGAGGGCCCATGGTCCGCCCCCGGGCCCGCGCTGACGCCGAACTTCCGCGAAGCCCCGGCGCTGATTCCCGGACCCGGCGGGCGTGGCTGGATCCTCTACGCCGAACAATACCCGGGCGTGGCCTATACCCAGCTCACAGCCCCGCGGCTTGCGGGGCCGTGGTCGGCGGTCCCCGCCGCGGATTACCGCACGCCCCCTGGCGCCCGCCACGGCTGCATGATTGCCATTTCCCGCGACGTGCTGGATGCGTTGCAGGCCGCGTTCGACCCCGCCGGCCTCGCCCGGCCGGAATGATGCACTTGACTCCAATGAAATGACGTTCAAGGATGGGACCATGAACAGACTGTTGCTGGTAGTGATCGCCCTGGCGGCCGCAGCGGCGGCCGCGGAAGCTCGCGACGAGCTGGCGGAGGCGTTTCGGACGCCGCCGGCGGAGGCGCGGCCGCTGACTTGGTGGCACTGGCTCAACGGCAACATCACCCGGGACGGCATCACGCGCGACCTCGAGGCCATGAAGCAGGCCGGGCTGGGCGGTTGCTACCTCTTCAACTGCGGCGGCAAGTACCCGGAGGGTGACGTGCGGTTCATGCAGCCGCCGTGGCTGGCGCTGATGGACCACACGCTGCGGGAGGCGGAACGCCTGGACTTGAAGTTCGGCATCCACAACTGCGACGGGTTCTCCCAGAGCGGCGGTCCGTGGATGCGCCCCGAGACCTCGATGAAGGAACTGACGTGGACCGCCACGGATGCGGAGGGGGGGAGGGCTTTCGACGCGGTCCTCGCGAAGCCGGAGACGAAGGAGGACTTCTACCGGGAGGTTGCGGTGGTCGCGTTCCCCGTGCCCGAGGGCGGACCGCTCCGCGGCGCCGCGCTCCGGGGCACCCTTCCGGCCGCGGAGCTGGCGAAGCTGGCGGACGGGAATGCCAGGACGCAGGCGGCCTTTCCCGTACCGGCCGCGGAGTCCGTGGTCGAATTTGCTTACCCGGAGCCGCGCATCCTGCGGTCGCTGACGGTCCGCAATGCCGACCCCCACCGCTGGGAGGAGGACTTTCCGCTGCGGCTGGAGGCGTCCGACGACGGCCAGACCTTCCGCCTCGTTGGCGCCTTCACGGCCAACTGGGACTTCACCGGCGGCGGCGCGGCCACCGTGGCTTTCGCGGACACGACCGGCCGCGTCTTCCGCGTGGCCTTCCGGAATCCCCTGCGCGTGCAGATCGGCGAGCTCGAACTGAGCAGCGCGGCCAAGGCGCACTTCGCCGAAGCCAAGGCCGCGCGGTTGCGCAGCCGAGGTCACGGCGCCGAGTCGCGGCACCACCTGGCGTACCCCGGCCCCGACCGCAACCGCCCGCTCGCGCCGGGACTCGTCGTGCCGGCAGCGTCGGTTCGCGACCTCTCGAAGTTCATGGGCGCCGACGGCCGGCTGAAGTGGGACGTCCCCGCCGGCCGGTGGCGCATCCTGCGCATCGGCTTCACCAGCAACGGCCACTACGTCAGCCCCGCCACGGCCGAGGGGCGCGGGCTGGAGTGCGACAAGCTCGATCCGGCCAGCGTGCGGTTCCACCTGGACCAGTACGTCGGCAAGCTGCTGGAGCGCGCGGGGCCCGCCGCGGGGCGCACGCTCGCGGCGGTGGAACTCGACAGCTGGGAGTGCGGGATCCAGAACTGGACCGCCGGCTTCGAGACGCGCTTCCGTGAGCGCGCCGGTTACGACCTGCTGCCGTACCTGCCCGCGCTGCTCGAGGGCTGGATCGTCGGCGATGCGGACCTGACCGACCGCGCGCTCTGGGATTGGCGGCGCTTCCTCGCGGACCAGTTCTCGGAGTCGTACTTCGCGCAGGCCGCGGCCTACCTCAAGGCCAAGGGCATCACCTATGTCGGCGAGTCGACGGGGCGGCAGCAGTACCTCTACGACGTCGCCTACATCCGCAACAGCGACGTCACGATGGGGGAGTTCTGGCTCGATACGGGGTCCGGGCAGGGCGTGCGCGTGGACAACAAGGTGGCCTCCTCCATCGCCCACGTCGCCGGCAAGCGGGTCGTGGCGTCGGAGTCGTACACCGGAAGCCCCGGCGCCGCCCGCTGGCAGAACCACCCCTTCAGCCTCAAGCCCGAGGGTGACCGCGCCTTCTGCGCGGGCGTGAACCAGTTCGTCTTCCACACCTTCGCCCACCAGCCGTATGCGGCCACGGGGCCGGGCTTCACCTTCTTCTTCTGGGGCCTGAACTTCAACCGCGCCAACACCTGGTGGGAGGCGACCGGGGCGTGGATGGATTACCTGGCCCGCTGCAACTACCTGCTGCGCCGGGGGCAGCAGGTGTGCGACGTCCTCTGGTTCGTCGGGGAGGACGTGCCGAACCGCATCGCCTGGCGTGACGAGTTGAAGCCCGTCCTGCCGTCCGGCTACGATTTCGACGGCGGCGACGTGCGCGCGCTGCTGGAGTCCAGCGTCAAGGACGGGCAGATCGTGCTGTCGTCCGGCGCGGCCTACCGCGTGCTGCTGCTGCCCGACCTGCCCACCATGCGGCCGGCCGTGGCGGAGAAGGTTCTTGCCCTCGTGCGGGCCGGCGCTACCGTCCTGGCCCCGCGGCGCCCGGCGCAGTCGCCGTCCCTGCCGGATCGGGGCGCCGGCGACGCGAGGCTTCGCGAGGCCGTTGCCGCGCTGTGGGGCGACGCCGACGGGGCAGGGGTGGACCGGGCGGTTGGCGCCGGCCGCTTCTTCGCGAACCTTTCCTTCGCGGAGGTCTTCCGGCGGATCGGCCTCGCTCCCGACTTCGAGAGCCGCGCCGGGGCAGCGGACGCCGAGGTCCTCTACGTGCACAGGAGCGAGGGCGGGACGGACGCGTATTTCCTGTCCAACCAGCGCAGCCGGCCGGAGGCGTTCGAAGCCGTGTTCCGCGCCGGCGGGAAGGCGCCCGAGTTCTGGGACCCGTCCACCGGGGCCATCACGCGGCCGGGCCTCTTTCGTTGCGAGGCGGATGGGCGCATCGCCGTGCCGCTGTGCCTCGATCCGAACGGCTCGGTCTTCGTCATCTTCCGCGCGGCGCCGGCCGGGCCGTACGCAGTCGCCCTCGACGGCCCCGCCACGGCGCCGGCCGGGGCGGCGGCCGTGCCCGTGCCCGCCGCGGGGCTGACGACGGCGGCCGGCACCTTTACGCTGGCGCTGTGGGTGAAGCCCGACGTCGAGATCCCGCTGCCGCCCGAGCGCCGGGCGGAGATCGCGTTCCAGAAGCAGAACTGGGCGGTCTTCCCTCCGCAGGGGCAGGAGCGGTTCGGCGAAGGCCAGGCGGGCGCGGGCCTCGCAGCCGGCCGCAACGGCCTGGTGGTGTTCGAGCATGGCGCGCGCTACGCGCCGGCGGTCATCACGTGGCCCGCCAGTCTTGCGGAGCGCACGCACGTCGCCGTCGTCTACCGCGCGGGCGTGCCGACGCTCTTCGTCAACGGCCGCGAGGCGCGCTCGGGAACCAGGGGGCCGCACGCGGTCCACGCGGCGCCGGGCGGCGGCCCGGCTTTCAGCGGCGAGCGCTCCGCGCCGCTGCTGTTCGACCGCGCCCTTACGGCGGCGGAGATCGCGTCGCTTGCGCAGGCGGCGCCTGCGCCGACCGCCGCGCCGCCGCCGGTGGAGCTGGAGCGCGGCGGCGACGGGAAGCTGCTGGCCCGGTTCTGGGCGCCGGCGGAACGCACCGCGCGGCTCGACAGTGGCGCCAAAGTCCGGCTGCAAGCGCCGGCGCTGCCCGCGCCCGTGCCGATCGAGGGACCGTGGCGGGTGACTTTCCCGCCCGCCTTGGGCGCCCCTGCCTCCGCGGTGTTCGAGACGCTCGCCTCCTGGCCCGCCCGCCCCGAGCCCGGCATCCGGTTCTTCTCGGGGACGGCGACTTACGAGAAGGAGTTCGACGTGCCGGCGGAGTTCCGGGCGGCCGGTCGCGAGCTGTACCTGGATTTGGGCGCCGTCGAAGTCATCGCCCGCGTCAACCTCAACGGCCGCGAGCTGCCCACGCTGTGGAAGCCGCCGTTCCGCACCCGGATCGACGGCATGCTGAAGCCGGGCCGGAATGCCCTCCGCATCCGCGTCACCAACCTCTGGCCCAACCGCCTGATCGGCGACGCCGCCTTGCCGGACGACATGGAGTGGCAGTCCGCCGGCAAGGGCAGTTCGCTGCCCGTTCGCTGGCCCGCCTGGCTCCTGCGGGGGCAGCCGAGGCCTTCGGGCCGCATCGCCTTCTGCACGCGCAAGGATGTCTACCAGGCGGACGAGCCGCTGCTCCCCTCCGGCCTGCTCGGTCCCGTGACGCTGAGGGCGGCGGAGCGCCGGGTGATCGAGTGAGTACGGCGGAACGTCTACAGGGAGAGCGACAGATGAAGCGAACGTTGTTGGCGACAGCCTCCGCATTGCTGCTAGCGCCGGCGCTGCTGGCCCAGGGACCGAAGCAGGCGCCGCTTTACGAGGGCACGGTCAAGGCCGCCGTGGCGGTCGACCGCGAGCTCTTCGCGCGGCAGCTGAAGCTCATCGACGCGAGTCGGTCCGCGTGGCTGGCCCGGGCCGAGGCGGCCACGCCCCGGCTGATCCGCACGCCCATGGCGCCGGTGGCGCTGGTCACCGTGGAGCGGGACGCCGCCGGCTTCCAGGGCTGGAAGGTGGTCGCGGCCGGCCAGCCGGGCTCCGTGTGCAACAAGCCCCTGCAGCCGGGCGCCAGCTTCATCCTGGACTTCGGCGAGCATTTCACCGGGCATTTCACCTTCTCGCTGCGGTCGTTCGACAGCCCGGTGGACGCGCCGGTGCGGCTGGCCTTCATCTTCGGAGAGACGCCGGCGGAGGTGGCGGAGCCGTTCGATCCGTATACCGGCGGGCTGACGCGCGCCTGGCTGCAGGACGAGGTGGTGAACCTCGACGAGGTGCCGCAGACGGTGACGCTGCCGCGCCGCTACGCCTTCCGCTACGCGAAGGTGACGGTGGTCTCCTGCAGCCGGCACGGCGTTTTCGGTTTCTCGGACTTCCGCGCCGAGGCCATCACCACTGCCGACCCGGCGCGGCTGCTGCCGTTCCCGCCGGGCCACGCGGACGATGCGGCGCTGGACCGGGTGGCGGTGCGTACGCTGCGCGACTGCATGCAGACGGTGTTCGAGGACGGCCCCAAGCGCGATCGCCGGCTGTGGCTGGGCGACCTGCGGCTGCAGGCCCAGGCCAACTACGTGACCTTCCGCAACTACGACCTGGTCAAGCGGTCGCTCTACCTGCTGGCCGGCACCGCCACCGCGCAGGGCCTGGTCTCCACCTGCATGTTCGAGCGGCCGCAGCCGGTCCGTGGCGACAACAGCATCCTGGACTACACCGCCCTGCTCGCCCCCACCGTGCTGGAGTACCTCGAGGCGAGCGGCGACCGCGCCACCGCGGAGGACCTGTGGCCGCTGGTGCTGAAGCAGCTGGATTTCACGCTGGAGCCGGTGCGGCCCGACGGGCTGCTGCTGCCGCCCAAGGCCTGGTGGCTGTTTGTGGACTGGCACAGCACCCTGGACAAGCAGGCGCCCGAACACGCCATCGTCCTGTACGGGCTGAAGGCCACGCTCAAACTCGCGGAGAAGATCGGCAAGGAGAAGGAGGCGGCGTTCATCTCCGATATCGTTCCGCGCATGGAGGCCGCCGCGCGAACCAACCTGTGGGATGAGTCGCTCGGCCTGTTTGTCAGCGGCCCGAAACGCGAGGTGTCGTGGGCTTCGCAGGCTTGGATGGTTTTGGCAGGCGTGCCCTCGCCGGAGCAGGCCCGGCGCACGCTGGCCGGGGTGCTGCGGCGCGAGGGGGCGGAGAAGCCGGTGACGCCTTACATGCACCACTACATGGTCGAGGCGCTGCTGGCGGCGGGCCTGCGCGACGAAGGCTGGCAGCACCTGAAGTCCTACTGGGGCGAGATGGTTCGCAAGGGGGCGGACACGTTCTGGGAGGTGTACATGCCCGGCGACGACCTGCTGTCGCCCTACAAGAGCCACCTGATGAACAGCTACTGCCATGCCTGGAGCTGCACGCCGGCGTACTTCCTGCGCCGGGAGGAGAAACAACCATGAGAGTATCCGCAACCGCCCTTCTTGCACTCGCGGCCAGCGCGCTGTCCGCCTTTTCCGCTGCCCCGGCCAAGCCCAACATCCTGCTCATCGTCGGCGACGACATGGGGTACGCGGACGTGGGCTTCCATGGCTGCAAAGACATCCCCACGCCGAACCTCGATGCGCTCGCTGCCGCCGGCGTGCGGTTCACCAACGGCTACGTCACCGGGCCGTATTGCTCGCCGACGCGGGCGGGGCTGCTGTCGGGCCGCTACCAGACGCGCTTCGGCCACGAATTCAACCCCAACGGCTCCAGCGGGCTGCCGCTGACCGAGACCACGGTGGCCGACCGTCTCAAGGCCGCCGGCTACGTCACCGGCCTCGTCGGCAAGTGGCATCTCGGCGCGGAGCCGGCCATGCAGCCGCCGCGCCGCGGCTTCGACGAGTTCTACGGCTTTCTCGGCGGCGCGCACAGCTACGTTGAGAGCGCCGGCATCCTGCGCGGCAGCGAGCCGGTCAAGGAGCTGGACTACACCACCGACGCCTTCGGGCGCGAGGCGGTGGCGTTCATCGAACGCCACAAGCACGAGGCGTGGTTCCTCTACCTCGCCTTCAACGCCGTCCACACGCCGATGCAGGCGACGGACGACAGGCTCGCGAAGTTTCCGGGCATCGCCGACAAGCAGCGCCGCACGTACGCCGCGATGATGCTGGCGATGGACGATAACATCGGCCGCGTGCGCAAGAAGGTCGCCGAAGCCGGCCTCGAGCCGAACACCTTCGTCGTGTTCATCAGCGACAACGGGGGGCCGACCATGCCCGGCGTCACCGTCAACGGCTCGCGCAACGACCCGCTGCGCGGCTCCAAGCGCACCACGCTGGAGGGCGGCATCCGCGTGCCTTTCGTGATCGCGTGGCCCGGCCAGGTGAAGCCCGGCGTGTATGACCGCCCCGTGATCCAGCTCGACGTCACGGCGACAGCCCTCGCCGTTGCCGGCGCGGACGTGAAGCCCGACTGGAAACTCGACGGTGTCAACCTCCTGCCGTTCCTGTCCGGCGCGCAGGCCGGCGCCCCGCACGACGCGCTCTGCTGGAGGTTCGGCCAGCAGCTGGCCATTCGCGTCGGCGACTACAAGCTCGTCCGCTACGACAGCAACGTCGACACCCGCACCGGCGGGAGGAACCAGCCCGTCACCGCCGCGCGGCTCTACAACCTCGCCAGCGACATCGGCGAAACCAGGGACCTCGCCGCCGCGCAGCCTGACAAGGCGAAGGAACTCCAGGAAAAGTGGGACACGTGGAACCGGCTGAATGTGGCGCCGCTCTGGGGCGGCGGCAAGGCCGATAACGACGGACCCGAGCCCGGGGCCCCGGCCCGGCGGGCGGGGCGGAAGGAGAAACCATGATCCGGACGATCTGCGCCCTTTCCCTTGTGCTGGCGCCGCTGGCGGCGCTGCCGGTCGACGCGGTGAAACGCCCGAACATCCTGCTGATCGTCGCCGACGACCTTGGCTGGGCCGATGTGGGCTGGCACGGCGGGCCGTTCAAAACGCCGCAGCTCGACAAGCTTGTCAGCGAAGGTGTCGAGCTCGACCGGCACTACGTACAGCCCGTCTGCACGCCCACGCGGACGGCGCTGCTGTCGGGGCGCTGGACGAGCCGCTGGGGAACCCACGTGCTCTCTCCGTCGAATCTGCGCGCGTTCCCGCCGGGCGCCACGACGCTGGCCTCCGCGCTCAAGGAAGCCGGCTACGCGACGCACCTGGCGGGGAAGTGGCACCTCGGCTCGCGCCCGGAGTGGGCGCCGAATCAGTACGGGTTCGATCACAGCTACGGTTCGCTCGCGGGCGCGGTGGACCCGTGGGCGCACACCTACCGCAAGGGCCCGTACATGCGGACGTGGCACCGCGACGGAAAGCTGCTCGACGAGGAAGGCAACGCCACCGAGCTGGTCGCCAAACAGGCGGGCGCATGGATCCGCGCCAAGCGCGAACCGTGGTTCATCTACGTGCCCTTCCAGGCCGTGCACATTCCAATTGACGCGCCCGAGGAGTACAAGAACCTTTACGCCGGCACGACTTTCGCCGGCGACGCCGGCAAGACCGATGCCTTCCGGCGATACGGGGGGTTTGTCACGCAGATGGACGCCAAGGTCGGCGAGCTGGTCGCCGCGCTGGAGGCGACCGACCAGCGCCGTAACACCATCGTCATCTTCACCTCCGACAACGGCGGCACACCCGCCACCGGGAACGCCTACGCGGGCAACACGCCGCCTTTGAAAGTCCCCGTCAGCAGCAACCTCCCGCTGCGCGGCCACAAGGGACAACTCTACGAGGGCGGCTGCCGCGTCTCCGCCTTCGTGAACTGGCCCGGTACGCTCGCGCCGCGCAAGCTGACCGCGCCGCTGCACGCTGCCGACTGGATGCCGACGCTGACCAGGCTCGCCGCGTGGAAACCCGCCAAGGCGCCGGAGTTCGACGGCCGCGACGTGTGGCCCCTGCTGACGGGTGCGCTCGAGAAACCCGAGCCCCGCGTCATCTACGTCCCCATGACCGACGGCGCCGCCGTGTTCGACGGCGAATGGAAGCTGATCGCTCACGCCGCCGCCGGCAAGGGCAAAAGCCGCGGACCGGCCGAGCTGTTCCACATCACGGAAGACCCGTACGAGAAGAACGACCTCGCTACGGCCGAACCCGGCCGGGTCAAGGCGCTCGAAGCCAAGCTTGCCGAGCTCCGGCGCGGTGACCTGGTCGATTTGCCCGCGGACTTGAAGGGTGTAGCGCCATGAAGAAGACGCCCGTTTCCGGAACCCGGCCCGACAGACGGTGCTCACTTGCCCTCCTCACGCTCCTGCTGGCTGCCGCGGCCTGCGGCGCCGCCGGGGTGCGGCCCAACATCCTCTTCCTCCTGTCAGACGACCACAGCTACCCCTATCTCGGCTGCTACGGAAACCCGGATGTGCGCACGCCGAACCTCGATCGTTTCGCCGCGCAAGGCCTGCGCTGCGACCGGATGTTCGTGTCGTGTCCGCAGTGCGTGCCGTCCCGCGCGGCGCTGATGACCGGACGTTCGCCGGTGGCGGTGCGGATGGTGCGGTTCACCTCCCCCCTGCCGGCGGAGGTGCCGGCGCTGCCGGACCTGCTGCGCGACAAGGGGGGCTACTTCACCGGTGTCGCCGGGCGCAGCTACCACCTTGACGGGCCCGTCGCGGGCGGTCCGCGCGGCGCGCCGGAGATTGGCCGCGTACTCGTCGCGCACGGGCTGCGCGCATTTACCAACCGCGTGGACTACGTCGAGAAGGGCGGGGGGCTGGAGAACTTCGGCGGGAAACTGGCGGCGTTCCTCGACAGGGCGCCTCCGGGCCGGCCGTGGTTTCTCTGGCTCGGGTTCTCCGACCCGCACCACGCCTGGACGGCGCGGGGCCCGCGCGGCGTGCCCGACCCGGCGACGCTCACGCTGCCGCCGCATCTGCCCGACCTGCCGGGCGTGCGCAAGGACCTCGCGCGTTACATCGCCGAGGTCGAGCACCTCGATGGCGACGTGCAGGATGTGCTGGATACGCTTCAGAAGCGCGGTCTGGCCGACCAGACCCTCGTGGTTTTCATGGGTGACAACGGCATGGCGCTGCCGCACGGCAAAGGCGCCCTGCACGATCCCGGCATAGCCGTCCCGCTGCTCGTGCGCTGGCCCGGCGTGGTCAAGCCCGGCGCGACCACCCGCACGCTCATCTCGGGCGAGGACTTCGCGCCCACGCTGCTAGAAGCGGCCGGCGTCGCGCCGCCGCGGGAGATGAGCGGCGTCAGTTTCCTCAAGCTGCTGCGGGGCGAGCCGTTCACGGGCCGCAAGTACATCTTCGCCGAGCGCGGCCCGCACGGCGGCGACGGCGGCATGCGGCCGGACGTCCTGTCATCCACGTTCGACCTCGTGCGGTGCGCGCGGTCCGACCGCTTCAAGCTGATCTACAACTGCACCCCCCATGGCGCCGTGGCGCCGGTGGACAGCCAGCGCGACCCCGGCTGGCAGGAGATGAAAGCCGCCCACGCCGCCGGTACGCTCGCCGAGCCGTTCGTGAAGGCCTACTTCACGTCGCCGCGCCCGACCTTCGAGCTCTACGACCTGGAGGCCGACCCCGGCGAACTGCGCAACCTCGCCGACAATCCCCAGTACAAGGAAGTCGAATTGGAGCTCAAACGCGCGCTCACGGAGAAGATGGTCCTCGATTGGGACTTTCTTCCCACACCTCTGAAATGACTATGAAAAACATCGCCCTCGCCGTCCTGCTGTTGGCTGCGCCGGTTGCGCTGCAAGCCGCCGCGCCGGCGGCCAAACCGCCCAACGTGTTGTTCATCATCACCGACCAGCAGTTTGCCGACGTGATGAGCTGCCGGATGGGCCGGCAGTACCTCCACACGCCCGCGATGGACGGCCTGGCCGCCCGCGGCATGCTCTTCACGCGTGCCTACAGCTCCAACCCGCTGTGCATGCCGTATCGGAACTCGGTCTTCACCGGCCTCTATCCGCACCAGACGGGCGTGACGCAGAACGACGGCCCCCGCGGCGGGCTGGATCCGGCGCAATTCGTCAGCCTGGGCCGCTACTTCAAGGACGCCGGCTACGACACTGCGTACAGCGGCAAGTGGCATCTGTGTTTCAAGGAGAAGGACCCGCAGACGCATGGCTTCGAGATCATGAAGGGCAAGAGTGCCGGCGGACACGACGCCGCCGTGGCCGATGGCGCCCTGCAGTTTCTTGCCCGGCCGCACGACCGGCCGTTCCTGCTGGTGGCCAGCTTCCTGAACCCGCACAACATCTGCGAATGGGCGCGTCGGCTCGCCGGGCGCAAGCAGGCTTTGAACTGCGGGGAGATCGGCGAGCCGCCGGCGCTGGACCAGCTTCCGCCCGCCCCCTTCAACCTCGCGCCGCCGCGGAACGAGCCGGATGGCATGACCTTGATGCGGCGCGCCTACCAGGTGGCGGATGGCCCGTTTCCCGTCGGCAAGTTCACGGTCGACGACTGGCGCCGGCACCGCTGGGGCTACTACCGCATGGCCGAGCTGGTGGACCAGGCTAGCGGGCGCCTGCTGGAGGGCTTGCGCCAGGCTGGACTGGAGGAGAACACCCTGATCGTCTTCACCTCCGATCACGGCGACTGCGCGGGGGCGCACGGGTTTAATCAGAAGACCGTGTTCTACGAGGAATCGGCGCGCGTGCCGCTGATTGTCTGCTGGAAGGGCAGGACGCCCGCGGGGACCTCGGACAAGCTGATCAACACGGGGATCGATATCCTGCCCACCTTGCTGGACGCCGCGGGGCTGAAGACGCCGAAGAAGCTGCCCGGCCGCAGTCTGCTGCCGCTGGCGCTGGGACAGCCGGTCACCGACTGGAACTCGTATGTGATCGTCGAAAACGACATGGCGCAGGCCGGCGTGCTCGACGGCCTGAAGCCTGCCATGGAAGGCCGCATGGTTCGCACGGAGCGCTACAAGTACTGCGTGTACACCCGCGGCCGGCAGCGCGAGTCGCTCGTGGACCTGCAGGCCGACCCGGGTGAGCTGAACGACCTCGCCACCGATCCGCAGTATCGCCCGGTGCTGCTCGAACACCGCGCGCTGCTCGCGCGGTTCGGCAGGGAACAGAACGATCCGCTGGTGGCCGCCTTGCTGGCCGATGACGTGAAACCGATGCCGTTCGGTCCTGAGACAGCACAACAACCCGGGAAGAAGTAGCCGGGCTCCGGCGTGCGAGGCGCTGCGGGCAGGCAGGGCGTCGAGGGCGACTTAATGGAAGGCAGCGCATGAAATGCATAGTCATTGCGTGGGTGACGCTGGCGGCGTCCGCGGCTGTCATGGCCGCCGAGCGGCCGAATATCCTGCTCATCGTGGCCGATGACATGGGATTCGCCGATTGTGGCGTCCAGGGCTGCACGGATATCCCGACGCCGCAGATCGACGCGCTTGCCAGAAACGGCGTGCGCTTCAGCAACGGTTACACGAGCGGCTGCGTGTGCAGCCCGACCCGGGCGGGGCTGGTAAGCGGGCGCTACCAGCAGCGCTTCGGCTTCGATGCCAACGCGGAGGGCAAGGCCGCGCCGACCGATAAAGGCCCGCGCGCGCTCGACATCCGGCCGGTTACGTTTGCCCAGCGGCTGAAGGCGCTCGGCTACGCGACGGGCATGGTCGGCAAATGGCACATCGGTTCCGACGCGGGCTATCGGCCGACCGACCGCGGGTTCGACGAGTTCTACGGCTTCTTTCCGTTTGGCATCGCCGCACAAGGCGGTCAGGTGCCGATCTACCGGGGCACCAACGTGGTCGCCACGCCGGCCAACCACATGGAAGCCTTCGGCCGTGAGGCGCTCGCGTTCATCGACCGGCACGCGCAGGAGCCGTTCCTGCTCTACCTGCCGTTCTCCGCCGTTCACGGTCCGTACGTCGGGCCGCAGCCTTGGTTAGGCAAATGCGACACGCTCGCCCCCGCCAACCGCCGCAAGTACGCAGCCGACATCATGCAGATGGACGACATCATCGGCCGGGTGCTGACGCGTTTGCGCGAGCTTAGCATCGAGGAGAACACGCTGGTCTTCTTCTTCAGCGACAACGGCGGTCCGGGCGGCGCACCCAGCAACGGCCCGCTGCGCGGCACGAAATGGACGTTGTGGGAGGGCGGCATCCACGTGCCCTTCATCGTGCAGTGGAAGGGCCGCATTCCCGCCGGGCGCGTGGTGGACCACCCCGTCATCCAACTCGACGTTGTCCCGACCGCCATCGCGGCGGCCGGCGGCGTCGTGGAGGCGGAGTGGAAGCTCGACGGCGCGAACCTGCTGCCGTTGCTCGAGGGCCGGACCGAAGCCGCGCCGCACGACGCGCTTTATTGGCGTTTCGGCGTCCAATACGGCGTGCGGCAGGGCGACTGGAAACTGGTGAAAGCGCACATCAACGACGCCCCGCGCCTGTTCAATCTCGCCCGCGATCTTGGCGAGAAAACCGATCTTGCGGCGCGGGAACCGGAGCGGGTCGCGAAACTCCAGACCCTGTGGGATGAGTGGAATGCCCGGAACGAACCGCCGCGCTGGATCGACAACCGCTGGAATGGAGACGGCGCCGCTGGCAAGCAGAAGAAAGGAACCCGATGAAACGACGCCCCCTGATCTGGATCGCCGCCCTGCTGCCGGCTTCAATGCTGGCGCCGCACGCCGCCGCTGCGCCCGCGGGGAAGCCCAACATCCTCTGGCTGTCCAGCGAGGATCACGGCCCGCAGATGGGCTGCTACGGCGATGCCTACGCGACCACGCCCAACGTGGACCGGCTCGCCGCGCGAGGGATGCTTTTCAAGCACGCGTGGGCTGCCGCACCCGTGTGCGCCCCGACCCGCACCGCCATCATCACGGGCATGTTCCCGCCGGCGCTGGGCGCCGAGCACATGCGCAGCGAGGTGCCCCTGCCCGCCAAACTGAAGATGTTCCCGCAGCTCCTTCGCGCGGCCGGCTACTACTGCTCCAACAACAGCAAGGAGGACTACAACCTGACCAAGCCCGGCCAGGTCTGGGATGTGTCCTCCGGGGCGGCGCACTGGAAGAACCGCGCGGACGGCCAGCCGTTCTTCGCCGTCTTCAATGCGACGGCCAGCCACGAAGGCCAGCTCCGCAGACGTCCGCATAAAGCCGTGCACGATCCCGCCAAGGTCCGGGTGCCCGCCTATCATCCCGACACGCCCGAGGTGCGGCAGGATTGGGCGCAGTACTACGACACCGTCACCGCGGCCGACGCCATCGCGGGTCAGCACCTCAAGGAACTCGAGGACGCGGGTCTCGCCGGGGATACGATCGTGTTCTACTGGGCGGACCACGGCAGCGGCATGCCGCGCAGCAAGCGGTGGCCGTGCAACTCGGGGTTGCAGGTTCCGGTGGTGGTCTATTTTCCGGAGAAGTGGCGGTCTCTCGCGCCGAAGGAATACGCGCCCGGGGCGAAGTCGGACCGGTTGATCAGCTTCGTGGACTTCGGGCCGACCCTGCTCAGCCTGGCGGGCATCCAGCCGCCCGACTGGATGCACGGGCACGCGTTCGCCGGGGAATTCCAGGAAGCTCCGCAGCCGTTCATCTATGGCTTCCGCGGCCGCATGGACGAGCGGCCCGACATGGTCCGCAGCGTGACTGACGGCCGCTTCGTGTACCTGCGCAACTACATGCCGCACCGCTCGCAGGGCCAGCACGTGAACTTCCAGTTTCAGACGCCGACCACGCAGATCTGGTGGAAGTGGTTCACCGCGGGCCGGGCCACCGAAGCTCAGGCGCTCTTCTGGAAGACGCCCAAGGCGCCGGAGGAACTCTACGACCTGGCAAACGATCCCGACGAAGTCCGTAACCTGGCCGCCGCGCCGGAACACCAGGCGACGTTGCAGAAACTCCGGCAGGCCGAACAGAATCTCGCCCGCAAGATCCGCGACACCGGTTTTCTCGCAGAGGCCGAGGTGCACGAGCGTGCCGGCAACGATGCGCCCTACGACATGGGGCATAATCCCCAACGCTATGATTTCGAGCGCATCTTCGCAGCCGCGGAGCTCGCCACCCTGCTGCAGCCCGACGCGGCGCCGGAGTTGCGGAAATACCTGGGCGATGCCGACAGCGGCGTCCGCTACTGGGGGGCGGCGGGCCTGCTGATGCGCGGCCAGGCGGCGGTGGCCGCCGGCAGGGCCGAATTGCTGGCCGCGCTCGCGGATACCTCGGCGAGCGTGCGCGTGGCCGCCGCCGAAGCCCTTGGACGCTACGGCGACGCGGCGGATCTCGAGCGTGCCCTGGCCACGCTGAAAGCAGCCGCCGATCCCACCCGGACCAGCGCCTATGCCGCCATCGCCGCAATGAACGCCATCGATGCACTCGGTGCAAAGGCGGAGCCGCTGATCGAAAGCGTCCGGGCCACGCCGGGCAGGGATCCCAACGCCGTGGGTCGGGCCAACAGCTACGTGAGCCGCCTGCAGGCCGACTTCCTCGAGCGTTTCAATGCCGGCCAGCCAGACGGCGCGGGCAAGTCCCCGAGGGCGAAGAGGGCGGAGTCCGGGGGGCAGGACCAATGACGGGAAGCGGTCTGCGAGCGCGCGTGCGGCGGAGCAGCCTGCGGACGCTCGCCGCGCAGCTGCCGGTTTTGCTGGCCGCGACGGCTCTCGCCGACGGCGGTTCGACCAACGTCGTCTTGCGCGATGAGCAGGGGCGCCAGCGTGTTCCCGGTGGCTATGTCGCCATCACCGAGCACGGCAAGGCGACCATCCGTTACACCCCGGCCGACTACCGGCGCGTCGTCCGCATGGGGGCGCCGGGCTTTCTACACCCAGGGTTATCGTGAGACCGCCAGCGCCCTTGCGCAGGGCGGCTGGCATGGGAAGCCATGAAAGGCGACAGATGAAGAAGACGGTTGTCAGGCTTGGTTGCATGATGACGCTCGCGGTGCATTGCGGGTTTGCCGCGGACGGACTGCGGCATCTGGTCGTGCTGGACGTGCCCGAGCGCTTCGCGGGTTGGCCGGCGAACAACGGTCTCTGGACGTGGGACGGCGGGCGCGAGATTCTTGTCGGCTGCGCGCTCGGTGAGTACAAGGAACAGCCGGGACACAACATTGTCGAGCCGTACCGATCGGTGCTCGTCCGGAGCACCGACGCGGGGGAGTCGTGGACGCTGGAAGACCCGGAGTCATTCGTCGGCGATGTGACGAACGCGGTGGCGTGTCCCGGCGGGATTGATTTTGCGAATCCGGATTTTGCGATGCGCTGCGTGGGCTCTGCGTATCACGGTTCCGACGACAAGGACGGAGCGCTATTCGTCAGCACGAACCGCGGCCACGCGTGGCGCGGTCCGTTTCGTTTCAATGGACTGAACGACGAGCCGGAGCAAGCAGGCCGCGAACAGACACCGCGCACGGATTACGTGCCGCTGAGCGCGAAATCGTGCCTCGTCTTTCTGGCGTCGAGGCCTGCCGGGAAGCCGCTGGTGCAGGACCGCGCCTACGTCGCACGCACGGACGACGGCGGCGCGACCTTCCATTTTGTGAACTGGATCGTTCCGCCGTCCGATCGGTTCCGCGCGGTGATGCCGTCGACGGTGCTCGTCGGCGAGGATGACCTCGTCAGCGCGGTCCGGAGACGGGCGGACAAGGAGGACCGGTGCTGGATCGACGCCTACTTCTCCCGCGACGGCGGGAAGAACTGGGCGCTGCGTTCCGAGGTCGGCTCGACCGGCGCGGGCAACGGAAACCCGCCCGCGCTCGCGAAGTTGCGCGATGGCACACTCTGCTGCGCCTATGGCGACCGGAAGTCCCGCCGCATGATCGCGCGTTTCAGCGGCGACAAAGGTCAGACGTGGAGCGGGGAAGTGATTCTGCGCGACGACTTCAAGCCGGACAAGCTCGGCGACGCCGACTTCGGCTATCCGCGCCTGGCGCAACGCCCCGACGGGAAGCTCATCGTCTTTTACTACTTCGCAACCGCCGCCAACCCGCGCCAGCACATTGCGGCCACGATATTCAAGGCGGAACGATGACCGCTCGCGATGGAGTTTTCAAGTTCGTGAACGCAAGGCCGATGCCATGAGCTGTCTCGCCCACACGCTCCTTGGTGCCTTTCTGCTGGCGCCGCTTGCCGCGCTGCACGCCGCCGACGCGCCTGGCCTCGTCGAGCCGATCGACGGGGCGGTGCTGACCACCGGCATTCCGCACTTCCAGTGGCAGCGGCGTGTCACGCCCGCGCCGGCGGAAATGCCCTCGCATGACATCCAGATTGCCTCCGACAGGGCGTTCGCCAACGTCGTGGACAAGGACCGCCTCGCGGCCGTTATCGGCTGGTACGTGCCCGACAGGGAACTCACGCCCGGCGCCTACTGGTGGCGGGTGGCGGCTGTGGACGCGCGGGGGACGGTCGGGGCCTGGTCGGCAGCGCGGGCTTTCTCCGTGCGGCAACCGGCGCGTGTCATCGAGATCAAAAGCGGTGCCACGTTCGCCGAAATTCAAAAGGCCTTCGTTGAAGCCGCATCAGGCCCGCCGGCCCTGGTGAGATTCGGGAAGGGCGCTTACCGCCTGGATCCGGGTGCTGCGAGGACGTTCATCGCCTTTAAGGACGTCACCGACCTTACCATCGATGGCGGCGGCGCGAGCATCGTCTTCCCGCGTCCCGTCGGGTGGGTGGACCTGCGCAACTGTCGGCGGGTGCTGGTCAAGAACTTCACGCTGGACTTCGACCCTCCGGCTTACACCGCCGGGCGGGTGGTGAAGGTCGACGCGCAGGCGGGCCAAATCGAAGCGGACATCCTGCCCGGTCATGCGCTCCCGACCGACTGGCCGGTCTTTGACCGCGACCGCAAGGGCATGATCGTGACGGAGGCCGACGATTTCGCCATGAAGCGGGGCGTCCAGCTGGTCGTGACCCATGCCGGCTTTGAACGGCTTGGGGGACGACGGTTCCGGTTCAAACTGGAGCACGCGAAGACGGCGGGACTCTTTTCCGTCGGCGATATCTACGTGCTCGATCCGCGCTGGGGTGGGGAGGGCGGAGGCCACGGCGCGTTCGTTGCCGGCGGCGAAGACGTCGTCTTCTTGAACCTCACCATCCGCAGTGCGGCCAACGAGTGCCTGGGGTCGTTCTATGCCGACCGCCACGCCATCCTCCACGTCAAACTGGAGCGCCAGCCGGGACGCGCGCTTTCCGTGAACAACGGCGGCAACAACCATCACAATGCCCGGACCGGCCCGTGGATCGAAGGCTGTCTCTTCGAGAACACCGGCGATGACGTCTGCCATATCAACGGCTACGCCATGAGCGTAGTGACGCAGCCCGCGCCCGAGCGGCTGGTGATCAACCTGCATCAGCCCTATGACCAGTATGGCGCCGAGGCCCGGCTTGACCTGCGCACCGGCGACCGCCTCGTCTTCTTCCAGAGGGACCAGGGGCGACAGCTGGCCGAGGCGAGGGTCCTCTCCGCCACGTTCGCGCAGCGCACGGTGGAGGTCGTCACAGACCGTCCCGTCCAGGGGCTTACCACCGGTCAGCTCTCGCCCGCCAAGAAGGCGGGACACGCGGAAATCACGGAGGTCTACAACGCCAGCCGCATGTGCAACCAGTTCGTCTTCCGTCGCAACACCGCCCGCAACGGCCGCCGCATCGGTGTGCTGGCCAAGGGCGACGGCGGGCTCATCGAGGAAAACGTGTTCGAGAACCTGGGGGGCGGTGGCGTGGAGTTCTGGAACGCGCCGTTCGAGGGCCTCGCGGCCGAGAACTACGTGGTTTGGCGCAACCGGATCCTCGACTGTGGTCGCTTGAAACGGGAGCACGCCGCCATCTGGGCCACGCTGTTCAAGAGCGGCGGCGACAAGCTGCACCGCAACCTGCTCATTGCCGGCAACGAAATCAGCGGCTTCCCCGGCACGGCTATCCTGCTCCGCGACACACGGGACGCTGTCCTGCGCGACAACCGTGTCGTGACGGCCCCGCCGCCGGGCGCCACGGGGCGACGCGCGGACCCCGTCTCGCTCGTCAACACCGCCGCCGTGCGCCTGGAAGACAACACTGGCAAGGAACCCCAGCCATGAAAGGCGTCCCTCCTTCTCACCGCCTGGCGGCTCCGCACCTCCCGCCCGTCGTCCGCCCGCGCTGGGTCTTGAAACGATGAAACCCATCCTCCCAATCCTGGCCACCCTCCTGCTCGCGCTGGCAACCCTGCGGGCCGACGGGCCGAAGCCCGCGTTGTGGGCGGTATACTACGCGTGGTACGAGCAACCTGAGGGAGCGCGCGGCAAGTCGAGCTTTTGGATCAACGAGCCTGCGACGAACGCGGTGCATACCCCGCGTTCGCAAGCGCAGCCGCTCATCGGCTACTACAACAGCAACGATCCCGACGTGGTGCGGTGGCACAT
This sequence comes from uncultured Victivallales bacterium, assembly GCA_964402115.1. GTDB lineage: Bacteria > Verrucomicrobiota > Kiritimatiellia > UBA8416 > CAYOBW01 > CAYOBW01. The sequence goes on along the minus strand of CAYOBW010000024.1, from coordinate 16,162 downwards.
CCGGCTGGCCAAGGCGGCCGGCATCGAGGCGTTTCTGGTCTCGTGGTGGGACGGCGCCAATCTCAGCGGCAAGGCCTTCGAGCAGACCATTCTACCCGTTGCCGCCGAGGAGCACTTCAAGGTCGCAATGTGCAGCGAGCTGGCGCAGTTTCATCACGACGTGCAGGCGCTCGTGCGGCAGATGGCCGGCGTACTGAAGCGCGTGAAGGAAAGCCCCGCCTACCTGCGAGTGGACGGCAAGCTGGTGGTGTATCTCTATCAGGTCCCGTTCGCGCCAAAGCTGACGCCAGAAACGTACGCGGAGTTGACCGGCGGCATCGAGAAGGAGATCGGCCCCATTTACTGGATGATGGACAAAATCGGCAACGGCAAGGACGGCGCTCTGATCTTTCCCAACAACTGGTTGAGCATTTCCAACATCTCGACGATCGGCATGTACGGCACGTTCAGCCTGCGGCGCATCTGGAAATACGATGAGATCGCCCCGCACTACGCGCGCTTGGCTGGCCAGGCGCACACCGCCGGCAAGAAGGTCTTCCTGCCCGCGCATCCCGGCCACGACAACAGCGGGTTCCGCCCCAACGACTTCTTCGTCATTCCGCGCGACGACGGGGCGACGCTGCGCGGCTACCTGCGCGCCATCACGGACGCGGGGGCGGACGTGGCGCTGCTGACCAGCTTCAACGAGTGGCCGGAGACGACGATCGTCGAGCCGTCGTCATCCTGGGCGGATCCCTATCGGTACCTGAAGATCCTGGCCGAGTGGAAAGGCCTGTCGTTCGAGCGCCCGCCGCTGCCGGCGCTCCAAAGAAAGGTGACCCCATGAGAACCCTGCTTGTTGCGTCGATCGGTTTGGCGGCGCTGTCGGCGTCCGCCGTGGCCCAGGATTTCCAGTCGCGGCATCTCGCCGTCGGGTTGTCGCGTTCGGCTCCCGCATTCGCCTCGTTCTCCGTCGCTTCGCTGGGACGGGGGCAGCTGGCGCCGAGCCCCGTCCTGGCGGAAACGAACGTCGTGCCCGGCATCGAGCTGGTTGGGCGGAGCTATCGGATCGGCGGTGCGCTGGTGTGGTCGGTGGCCTGGGACGAGAAGTCGCTGACGCTGCGTTCGGAGTTCGCCGCCGGCGTCGCGACGCCGGCGTTCACGCTGGCCTTCGACCAGAAGGCAAACCACGCGACCCTGCTCGGCCTCATGAAGCCGGGCGAGCGGCGGATGAGCCTGCCGTGCCTCCTGCACTTGCCGGGCATGGGGACGCTGCGGATCACCTGCGACGTGGCCGGGGCGACCCTCGACTACGACGCCCGGCGGCGGGTGAAGCCGTCCTTCGTGCGCATCGCGTTTCCGCCCGCCCCCGCCGGCTCGAAGGGCATCGCCTACCGGCTCGAGGTGGTGGCGATCCATCCGAACCTGCCGGGCATCGTGGGGAATCCCCTCTACGACGGCTTTCGGCGCGATTGGCTCAACATCTTCCAAGTGAATCCGCGCGTCCAGATGCTGGCTAACAACGCTTCCAGCGACCCCTGCTCCTTCACGCTCTTCGAATACTCCGACCTCGCGCGCCACACGCCGCCGCTGGCGGAGGGGCTTACCGCCAACGACCTGATCCGCATGACGCTCGACCGCTACCTGTCCGGCGCCCTCGGCTATGGCCAGATCGGCTACGCCTGCGCGCCGACCGATGCCGACCTGATCGCGTGGAAGACGCCCTGGACGTCGCTCGACACGCTGCCGTCATTCCTCATCGCAGCCTGCAATTACGTCGAGGGCTCGCGCGACCTGGACTGGGCTCGCGCGAACTACCGCAAGCTCGCCGCCTGGGGCCACGAGATGTTCGCCTCCGACAAGGACGGCAACGGTCTCGTCGAATACCCCGGCACTGGGAACTACGGCGACCGACCGCTCGCGGATAAGCGCCCCGCGAACTGGTGGGACACCATCAACTTCGGGCACGAGGACGCATTCGGGAACGCGCTCGCCTACCGCGCGGCGACGATGTTCTCCGCGCTGGCCCGCGAACTGGGGCATGCGGAGGATGCGGACTTCTTCGTGACGCAGGCGGCGCGGTTACGCGCGGCGTATGCGCCCACGCTGCTGAATCCCGCAACCGGCCTGCTCGCTGGCTGGCGCAGCCGCGACGGGCAGCTCCACGACTACGCCTTCACCTTCGTGCAGGGGATGGCCGTGACCTTCGGGCTGCTCGATGAGAAGACCGCGAACAACGTCATGGACCGGCTCCTGGCGAAGTTCAAGGAGGCGGGATACACCCGGTTCGACCTCGGCCTGCCCGGCAACCTCGTGCCGGTGCGGAAGGGAGACTACGTCTATCACGATAACGCGCCGGACGTGCACGGCGTGCCGCGCCGCGAGGACGGCAGCGACGGCTTCCAGTACTACGAGAACGGCGGCGCGACCGGCTGCTGGGCCTACTACACGGTCAAGGCGCTGTACCAGCTCGGTCGCGTCGAGGACGCGCGACGGATCTTTCACCCCATGCTCGACACGTATGCCCGCAACGGCTTCCAGGGCTTCGACGCGACCGGCCGCTCGGTGGACTGGCGCGACTGGAAAGGCGGCGGCCACGGCTACGAGGGCCTGCTGGTCGACAATTATCACGCTTTGCTCGCCGTGCTGGACGATGCGGAAGCCAAGCCATGAAGACTGCAATCACACGACTCGGTGCCCTGCTGCTGACACCGCTGGCGGCGTTGGTCGCATCGGCGCGGCCCAATGTCCTTGTCATCTGTACCGACCAGCAACAGGCCGGCATGCTCAGTTGCGCCGGTAACAGTTGGCTCAAGACTCCGGCGATGGACAGCCTCGCCCACACCGGCGCCCGCTTCGCGCGCGCCTACTGCGGCAACCCCGTGTGCGTCCCGTCCCGTACGGGTATGTTTACAGGCTACACGCCGGCTCGTTTGGGAATCGAGGTCAATGGAGACAAGGCCAAGGTCCGCATTCCGGCCGACATCCAGCAAAAGGCCATGGGCTCGCTCTTTCGCGATGCCGGCTACGAGGCGGCCTACGCTGGCAAAGTCCATGTCGTAGGTGGCGTCGCCAAGTGCGGGTTCGATCAACTGAAAGCCGCCGCTGGCGATGAGGGCACCGCAGCGGCGTGTGTCGGTTTCCTGAAGCAAAAGCACGAGAAGCCGTTCCTGCTGGTCGCGTCGTTCGTCAATCCGCACGACATCTGCTATCTTGAGTTCGACACGTCCAGGCGCGTCAAGGCTGCCGATGCAGCCGAAGATGATGACGGGGGTGGGCAGGTCGCGAAAGCGAATGTCGCCGCCGCGCTCCAACGCCCGGCCGGGGTATCGGAGGCGGAGTTCTTCGCCAAGCATTGTCCGCCCCTCCCCGCCAACTTCGAGCCGCAGGAGAATGCTCCCGACGCCTTGGGCCAGCCTTCCGGCCGTTGGAGTGTCGATCAGTGGCGGCAACACCGCTGGGCGTATTGCCGGCTGACAGAGCAGGCGGACCGCGAGATTGGCCGGGTGTTGCAGGCGTTGCGCGACGCCGGACTGGAGGAGAAGACCGTCATCGTCTTCACCAGCGACCACGGCGAGATGGACGGCTCACACCGGTCCAGGAGAAAGGGCAAGTTCTTCGAGGAAGCCGCGCGCGTGCCGTTCATCGTCAGCCTCAAAGGCGTCACCAAGCCGGGGCTGGTGGACAGCCAGCATGTCGTCTCCAGCGGCCAGGATTTGATCCCCACCCTCTGCGACTTCGCAGGCATCGAGCCGCCCGAGGCGTTGCTGGGACGCAGCGTGCGGGCGTTGGCCGAGGGACGCGCAGCACCGGACTGGAGACCCTACGTCGTGTCTGAAACGCATGGGGGGCGGATGATTTGTTCCGGCCGTTACAAGTATTGCGTTTATGAGAAGGGCCTGAGCCGCGAGCAATTGGTAGACTTGGAGAAGGACCCCGGCGAGATGAAGAACCTCGCCGCCGACCCCGCCTACGCCGACATCCTGGCCCGTCACCGCCAATACCTGCGCGAGTGGGTCGAAACCGACCACGACAAACTGGCCGAAGGATACCTGGTCAAATGAAAACCAATCTCACGATCCTCATTGCTTTGCTGTTCGTGCCGCTGGCTTTGCTCCGTGCCGCCGATGCGCCGCAACCAACCCACCCCAACATCCTGTTCATCATGGTGGACGAGATGAAGTGGAACGTGATGAGTTGCGCAGGGCATCCGCTCGTCAAAACGCCCCATCTCGATCAACTCGCGCGTGAAGGCACCCGGTTCGCCACGGCGTACACCGTTGCGCCAATCTGCACGCCGTCGCGCTACAGCTTCTTCACAGGCCGTTACGCGCACGTTCACGGCTCCACCGACAACAGCACGCCGCCGCGCGAGCCGCAGGTCCTGCTCCCCTGCATTCTCAAACAAGCCGGCTATCAGACCGCCATCAGTGGCAAACTCCATTTCATCAGCCCCCCCAATATTGATTACGGCTTTGACTACTTCTGGTCGTACAAGGACGAGGGTTCCGGCAAGCTGCCGTCGTGGCCGGAGTACATCGAAGAACAGTACGGCAAAGGCGCGCAGAAGAAGAGTCTGCAGACACAGCCCTTCCCGAACGACCCTCTCGGGAAAGACCTGGGCAAGCTCACGTATCCCAATGCCGATTCACAAACCTCCTGGATCACAGCGCGCGCTCTAGATTTCCTTGACCGGCGTGACAAAGCCAAACCGTTCTTTCTGTTCGTGAGCTACCTGGACCCGCACAGCCCCTCGCACCTCTGCGAGCCGTATTGGAGCATGTATCAAAACGAGTATGATCCTGAGGGGATTCCGTTGCCGCCGACGTTCAAGCAGGATCTTTCCAAGCCGCTGGCGACGAACGCTAGCCGGCACGGAGTCAACGACCCGAAGATCGTCAAGGCGATGACCGCCGCCTACTATGCTAAGGTCACGATGGTGGACGACAACGTCGGCTGGTTGCTGCGGCAGTTGCGCAAGCAGGGCCTCGCGGAGAACACGCTCATCGTCTTCACCGCCGACCACGGCAATATGCTCGGCGACCTCAACCGCTGGTTCAAAGGCGTAATGTATGAAGGCTCCGCGCGCATCCCGCTGCTGATGAAGGCGCCGGCCGCCAGCGCGTTCGCGGCGCAGTTCAACCGTGGCCACGTCGTCAGCAACATCGTCGAGAGCATTGACGTGATGCCGACGCTCTGCGAGATGGCTGGCGTACCGTTGCCGGAGCAGGGCATCCAGGGCCGCAGCATGACCGCGCTCGTTGCCGGCAAGGCGGGCGATTGGAAAGAACGCGCCTTCGCCGAGCGGGGCAGCTCGATGGTTCGCACGCAACAGTACAAGCTCATCTGCGACGACCGCAAGAACGCGGGGGAAAGCGGCGAGTATGAGTTGTACGACCTGTCGAAGGACCCGATGGAAACTCAGAATCTCGCGACCGACCCCGCGTGTGCCGGCGTCCTCAAGGACCTGCTCGCAAGGCACGAAACCTGGCAAAAGGACGTGCCGCCGCCCCCCGTGATCCCCGGCGTCGTCGCTGAGCCCCGGCCCGGCACGTGTATCCCGGCCGAGCCCAAGAAACAGCGAAAGAACACGCAACCTTCCACGAAGCATGAAGAGAGATAACAATGAAGAACACCCTCAAACTCCTCGGTGCCCTGCTTTTTGCTGCCGTGACGGTCACGGCTGCTGAGCCGCCAGTGAATCGGCCGAATGTCCTGTTCATTGCCGTGGACGATCTGAATCACTGGGTCGGATACCTCGGCCGTAATCCCCAGACGCAGACGCCCAACATGGACCGGCTGGCAAAGCGCGGCGTGTGGTTCACCCGCAGTTACTGCGCGGCGCCGGTCTGTAATCCGAGCCGTGCCGCATTGATGTCAGGCCTGAGGCCCGGCACGTCCGGGGTCTATGACAACCAGAACGATTTCCAACCTGTCATTTCCGAGGAATTGACCCTCACGACGCAATTTCGCAAGGCGGGCTATCTTGTCTGCGGCGCCGGGAAGATATTCCATTCCATGGTCTATCGTCCCGGAGAATGGGATGACTGGCTCAAGGGCGGGAAGCACGGAAAGAGCGCGGAAGAGGATGACTCGCCGCAGGCTGGAGTCTTCGCCGGCAAACTGCCCATTACCCCACTGAGCTGTCGGGACGAAGACATGCCGGATTTTGCCTTTGTAGACTACGCGATTGCCCAGTTGAACAAGAAGCATGACAAGCCAGTGTTCGTTGCCTGCGGTCTGACCAAGCCGCACCTGCCGTGGAGCGTTCCCAGGAAGTACTACGACAAGTTCCCCCTCGAGACCATACAGTTGCCGCCCTACAGGGAGGATGACCTTGACGATCTGCCGCCGATTGCTCTCCAGATGGCGCGCAACCCCGGGGACCACGAAGCGATCCTGAAGCAGGGGGGCACGAATACGTGGAAGCAGGCGATTCAAGCTTACCTTGCAACCATCAACTTCTGCGACACGATGGTGGGACGTCTGCTGGATACATACGACAAATCACCGGAACGCGAGAATACCATCATCTGCTTCTGGAGCGATCACGGCTGGCATCTCGGTGAAAAGCACCACTGGCGCAAGTTCGCACTCTGGGAGGAGTCAACCCGCGCACCGCATATCTGGGTTGTGCCCGGCCTCACGAAGCCTGACAGCCGGTGCGACCGGACGGTCGATTACATGAGCATCTACCCGACCCTGATGGACCTCTGTGACATACCGAAACCTTCCCATGTGCAGGGCAGCAGTATTCGTGAACTGCTGGCCAATCCGGAGATGGCGTGGACCCTGCCTGCGATTACCACTTACAAACAGAACAACCACTCCATCCGAAGTGAAGGCTGGCGATATACCCGCTACTCGGACGGTGGGGAAGAGTTCTACGACGAAACAGGCGATCCATACGAGTGGACCAACCTTGCGAAGAAGGGTGGCGGGGACAATTCCGTGAAGAAGGAGCTGCGCAGTCACCTGCCCAAGGAGAACAAACCTCCTTCCAGCGGAAGGCAGGGTAACGCAGAGGCAAGGAAGGCGAGAAGGAAGCAACAACCCTGAAACACACGCTGCCGCCGGCCGGTAGCCAGCGCGACGCTGGCTACTGGCGGGCGGGAGGGGAAATGCAGAAGCGCCAAGAGACTTCTCGACGTTGGCGCCGATCCGGCGGAGAGGGAACCTGATCGCGAAGCACGCCGCCGAGACCGGGGACCTCGAACGCCAATCGCGCCCATGGCAGCAATCCGTGTTGCAAAGCAGCGCCGGTTCAGATTATCGATATACGACCGGCGACAGCGAAGCGCACAAACCCAGGACTCCGGAGAAAGGCTCGAAGACCCAATGAGATTGCCCTTCGCACTTCTCAACACCCTATTGCTCGCGCCGCTGGGGGCGCTCCACGCCGCCGAAGCGCTGAAACCAGCCACCCGGCCCAACGTCCTGCTCATCTGCGTCGACGACCTCAAGCCGGCCATCGGCTGCTTTGGCGACCCGCATGCGAAGACGCCCAATATGGACCGCCTTGCGCAGCAGGGCGTGGTGTTCCGTTGCGCCTACGTGAACCAGGCGGTCTGTGCCCCGTCCCGCAACAGCCTGATGACCGGCCTGCGGCCCGACCAAATCGGCGTCTATGACCTGGCCACTTGGTTCCGCCATGGCGCCCGCGATGCGGTGACCTTGTCGCAGCGTTTCAGGCAGGAGGGCTGGCACGCCGAATCTCTGGGGAAGATCTACCATCGGGGGCATGGCAACGTCATCGATCCGGCCAGCTGGAGCGTGCCGTTCTGGTATCCCAAGGGCGGGGATCCCGCCAACGTCACCACCGGCGGCCCCAGGCCGCCGTCCGACGCCAAACGCAATCCTCGTCCCCAGAACAACGGCCGACCGCGGGGCGCCCCCTGGGGCTGGCCAGATGCGCCGGATGCGGCATTCAGCGACGGCAGGATCGCGCGCCAGGCGGCGATGCGCCTCGACGATCTGGCCATGGATGGGAAGCCCTTCTTCCTTGGCGTCGGCTTCATCCGTCCGCATCTCCCGTTCATCGCCCCGAAGCGGTACTGGGATCTGTTCGACGCGGCGAAGCTGCCGCAGCATCCGGTGGATGTGGCCCTGCCCGTCGGCGCCCCGCGCTTCGCCGGCCAGGACAGCGGCGAGTTGCGCAGCTACAGCGACATCCAGGCCACCGGCCCGCTCACCGCCGCGCAGAACCGCACCATGGTCCATGGCTATTACGCCTCGACGGCCTTCGTCGACGCCCAGGTCGGTATGGTGCTGGACGCCATGGACCGGCTGAAGCTGTGGGACCGCACCATCGTCGTGCTGTGGGGCGACCACGGTTGGCATCTGGGCGACCACGGCATGTGGTGCAAGCACACCAATTACGAGCAGGCGGGGCGCAACCCGGTGATCATCGCCGCTCCGGGTAAAGCGCAGGGGCGCGCGACCCGCGCGCTCATGAACACCGTCGACATCTATCCTACACTCTGTGCCCTGGCCGGTCTGACGACGCCATCAGGCCTCGCCGGTCGCAGTCTGGTGCCCGTGCTCGACGATCCGGCGGCAGCAGTGCAGGATGCGGTGTTCCACGTCTATCCCCGTGGCGACGGCAAGGACGGCCAGCTCCTGGGCCGGGCGGTACGTACCGCCCGCTGGCGCTATGTGGAATGGCAGTCCTTCAAGGACGGTGCAGTGCAGGCACGCGAACTCTACGACTACGACAACGATCCGGGCGAGACGGCCAACCTGGCGGACCGGCCAGCGCATGCTGCCGTGGTGCACGAACTCGCCGCTCGCATCGCCGCCCTGGGGCCGGCGAAACCGCAAGTGAAGAAGGATCCGACACTACAGGAGCCCAAGGATGCGCATTGATCACCTCGGCGGAATCGCCCTAGCGTTGCCTGTCTCACTTCGGACCGGTCTCACTGTCCTGCTGCTCGCGCCGGCGAATATCCATGCCGCCGAAACGCCAGTACCGCCACGGGCCCGACCCAATATCCTCTTCATCATCGCAGACGATGCGTCCCGGCATTTCGGCAAAGCGTATGCCTGCAACTGGGTGAAGACGCCTAACATAGATCGTCTGGCGAAACAAGGCCTGGTCTTTGACAACGCCTATACCCCGACCTCCAAGTGCGCACCGTCCCGTGCCGCCATCCTGACCGGGCGCAATCCTTGGCAGCTCGAGGCGGCGGCCAATCATCAGCCCTACTTCCCGGCCAAGTTCATGGCCTTCAGCGAGGCCCTTGACAAGGCCGGCATCGCCTGCGGCGCTGCCGGCAAGACGTGGGGACCGGGTGAGGCAAAACAGGCCGATGGAAGCCCGCGCACTTTTGCCCTCCGCGGGAACGGGGTCGTCAAAGACAGTGCGCCCGGCGCCGATCTGACCGCTTTCGTGAAGAACCGCGCGCCCGGCCAGCCGTTCTTCTATTGGTTCGGCAGCCATTATCCGCATCGGAAGTACACCTTGGACTCCGGCATCGCGGCCGGTAAGAAAGTCACGGACATCAACCGTGTTCCAGCGTATTGGCCGGACCATGACGTCGTGCGGCGCGACATGCTCGACTACGCGATCGAAGTTGAAGCATTTGATGCGCAGGTCGGTTCCCTGCTCGGCGCGCTGGAGACCAGCGGTGAAGCGGGAAACACGCTGATCATCGTCACCTCGGACAACGGCATGCCCTTTCCCCGCGTGAAAGGGCACACCTACGACGACGCGAATCGGATGCCCTTCGTCGTGAGCTGGCCCGGACGGATCGCGCAACCGGGTCGCCGGGTTGCCGACTTCATCAGCTTCATTGATCTTGCGCCGACCTTTCTCGAACTGTTCGGCGTCAACGGGACGACCCAGGGCATGGCGCCGATCACCGGCCGCAGTCTCACCGATCTATTCCTCGGCCAAGCGAAGGGTGACCGTGGCTTTGTGATCATCGGGCGTGAACGCAACGATGTGCTGGCTCGGCCAGGTTCCCCCGCGGGTCTCGGCTATCCGGCGCGGGCGCTTCGCGAGGGGGATTGGTTGTATGTGCGGAACTTCGCCCCCGAGCGCTGGCCCTGCGGCAATCCCGAACTCGGTTTCAAAGACACCGACAGCAGTCCCACGAAGACATGCGTGGCTGAGCAAGGCGAGCAGAATCCGTTTTGGCAGCATGCTTTTGGCAAGCGCACCGCCGAACAACTGTTCGATCTCTCCCAAGATCCAGACTGCGTGACCAATCTCGCCAGCCATCCCGACTTTGCCGCGAAGCTCAGCGCCTTGCGCGACAAGCTGAAGGCCGAACTCAAACGCCAGCAGGATCCGCGCGCCCTCGGGCAGGGCGACGTGTTCGACCAGTATCCCTCGCCGCGGGTCACCCCCGCCGGCCCGGGAGCAAAGAAGAAGACCGACAACAAATGAACATATCAACGGAACTCCGTCAAGACACACGTATTCAGATGAAGAGGGCAAGATGGATCATGGCCTTCCTGCTGACGGCAAGTGCCGGCTTCGCCGTGGATTTCCCGGTCGCTGACTTCGGTGCAACGGGCGACGGAAAGACCGACGACGGACCGGCCATCCAGAAGGCGGTCGATGCTGCCGTTGCCGCGGGCGCGGGTTCCCGGGTGGTCTTCGAGCCAAAGACCTACCGCCTGGATTGGCGCAGGACGGCCCCGTACCAGATTGCGCTCGTCGGGGCGACGAACATCGCCATCGAGGGGAACGGCGCCGTGCTGGTCAGCCATCCACGGAACAACCTGAGCTCACTGAGGAACTGCTCGGGCGTTTCGGTCAAGGGCTTCACGGTCGATTACGATCCGCTGCCCTTTACGCAGGGCACGATCAGCGGGGTGAACGCCACCGAGGGCTGGATCGATGTACGCATCCAGAAGGGCTACCGGCATCCCGTCGATGAATACGAGTCGCTCCAGCTCCAGCCGCCGAAGAAGGATTGGGGCGTGGTGTTCGATCCCGTCGAGCGGCACCGTCGGTGGGATGTGGCCATGCATTTGTACATGAAGGAGTTCGGTCGTTCGCCGGCGGGAGCGGACATTGCCCGCGTCTTCTTCGTGGCTGAGGCCAAGAGGGATCTGGCGAACGTCCGCCGCGGCGACCGGTATGTCATCACGTTCAAGTACGAGAACTCCGGCGCGAACAACGAGCTTGCGGGGTGCGAGAATTGCCGGTTCGAGGACTTCACGGTCCATATGGCCAAGTATGGCATGACGTTCGCGGTGGCAAACAGCAGCGGGCAGAACGTCTTCCGTCGCGTCAAGATCGCATTCAAGCCCGGAAGCGATCGGCTGATCGTAACCCCGAAGGACGGCTTTCACTGTAAAGGGAACCGTATCGGCCCGCTCATTGACGAGTGCTTCTTCGAGGGCCTGCTCGACGACAGCATCAACATCAGCGCCTGTCCCTACTGGATCAAGAAGGTCATCGCGCCCGGGACCTACGCGATGAACGGAACGCCCGTCGTCGGCGATCGCCTGACCGCTTTCACCCCGTCAAGGAGCGAGATGGTCGAAGGCTTGGTCGTGAAGTCGGTGAAGCCGTACGCGGCCAAGCAGAAATGGAAGGAGGTCGAACTCGACCGGGAGATCCGGGATCCCGGCGTGAACGACACCGGTGACGATTTCCCCGGCGGCCCCGAGAAGCTGAAGTTCACCGGAATGTACAACGTCGACGCCTGCGGCGCCAACTATGTCGTGCGTAACTGCACGTTTCGCGAACAACGCAGGCACGCGATCCTCGTGCGCGCCCCCGGCGGGTTGATCGAAGGAAACACCATCGATGGGGTGGGCGGAAGCGGCGTTTACATGGCCAACGAGATCGGCAGCTTCTACGAGGGACCGGTTCCGCAGGACTGCACCATCCGCAGTAACGTATTCCGGAACACGCAAGGGGTGCCGATCGTCGTCGGTTCTCGGCGGGCGTCCAGTCCCGCCGCCTACGCGAAGGATATCCGCATCACCGGCAACTGCATCGAGAGCGGTTCCTCGTCCTGCGTCCAGGCGTTCTCCGTGAGCGGGCTGACTATTTCCGGCAACATACTGTCGCTCAATTCGGCGGCTTCCGCCGCCACCGTATTGTTGTCGATGACAAACATCGTCAATGAAGCTGTCTTCGATAATGCGATACCCCAGCGGTTCCAAGGAATACGGAAGGAACAACAGTGACAAACGGAAAGAACAACTTCCCCGAATGAAAACCACAAGCGAATACTGGCGAACCGAGCTGAAGCCGCCCCTCACGATCCTCGCCGCCCTGCTGTTCGCGCCTCTGGCGGCGTCACAGGCTGCCGACATCAGTCGGTACAATGTCATCTGGAATTCGCCATCGAAAGACGCAACCGGGGTCATGCCCATCGGCAACGGCGACATCGCGGCGGGTGTTTATGCCATCGAAAACGGCGATTTGTTCCTGCTACTCGCCAAGAACGATGCCCACACCTACCTCGGCGACATCTTCAAGACCGGCCGCGTCCGCGTGTCACTCAACCCCAACCCCTTCCAGGCCGGAAAGCCGTTCCGTCAGACCCTCGACCTCTCCACCGGCTCGCTTCGCATCGAAGCCGACGGCGTGACCGTGCGCGTCTGGGCCGACGCCAACCGGCCCGCGTACCATGTCGAGATCGACTCGCCCCGCGATGTCGCCGTCACCGCGCGGCCGGAGTTGTGGCGCCGCTTCGATAGTTGCCCGCACAACGCGGGGAATCCCACCAGCGAGCCGACGCAGGATGTGCGGGTCGAACGCAGCGGCAGAATCCTCTGGTACTTCCCGGTTGGCGATCGCAGTGTGTATCCGGACGACTTGAGATACTACGAGGTCGAACACATGGCGGCCCAATTCCCCGACCCATACCGTTTCAACACCTTCGGCAACCTTCTCGAAAGCCCGATGCTCAGACTCGCGGACGGCGCACTGCGCGGCACGGGCAAGACCTTCGACATCCGTATTCACGCGCTGACGATGCAAACGCCGCAGCCGGAGACCTGGATTGCATCCATCGAGAAGCAAACGGCGGATGCCGCACGCGACTGGGAGAAACACCGCGCATGGTGGTCGGAGTTCTGGAGCCGAAGCTGGATTGTCAGCTCCGACAACACCGTTCCCGCTGACGCGCGCGAACGGCTCAACGGCGAAGCGACCGGTGGCCGGCGCGTGGAAGAGGACGGTGCCGCAGTGGTTGCGCAGAGCTACAATGTCTTCCGTTTCCTGATGGCCTGCCAGAGCCGGGGGCGCGTCCAAGCCAAGTTCAACGGCGGCCTGTTCACCCAGCAGTTGCGTGTCCCCAGTCCCAAGAGCCGCAGCGCCCCGACACCCCAGCCGGACGGCACGTTTCTCACCCACGAGGACGACAGGCTCTGGGGGCGTCGGTTCACCTATCAGAACCAGCGGCTGCTCTATTGGCCGCTCCTGGCGAGCGGCGATTTCGAAGCACTGAAGCCGTTCTTTGACTACTACGCGAACCTGCTCCCGATGCGCAAGGCCATCACGAAGGCGTGGTTTGGCCACGACGGCGCCTACTACCGCGAAAACATCGAGCCGACCGGCGCCGAACGCGATTGCGGCGAAAACGGCAAACCCCCCAAGACCAAGCCCGGCGAGAACAAGGGCCATGGCTTCTACCACAGCTACTATTTCACCAGCGGCCTCGAAACCACCGCGATGATGCTCGACTACGTCAACTTCACCGGAGACACCGCCTTCCGTGACAGGGTCCTCGTGCCCTTCGCGCGCGAGGTGCTGCTCTTCTTCGACAAACACTATCCGCGCGGTTTGGACGGAAAACTCCGCCTCGACCCCGCCATGGTGCTCGAGACCTGGTGGATCGCTGTCAACCCCGCGCCCGATGTTGCGGGGCTACAATTCTGCCTCGATGAACTGCTCGCGATGAAAGCAGGCACCGTCGATGATCAGGCGCGCTGGCGCGCATTCCGCGCCGAAATCCCGGAGGTGCACCTCCAGACGCTCGAAGGCCACCAGTCTATTGCCCCCGCTCTGCGGTGGGAGAAGAAGCAGAACGCCGAGAACGGCGAACTCTACCCCGTCTTCCCGTTCCGCTGTTTCGGCCTGGCGCTCGGCACCGCCGATGTTGTTTCCCGGACGATGAAACAGCGCGCCTGCAAGGACGCCTTCGGCTGCGCCTGCTGGACGCAAGACCAGATCCACTGGGCCTGCGCTGGCATCGCAACGGAGGCGGCCGCTGGCCTGGTTAGACGTTTCCGTACCGCCTCGCCGATGTGCCGCTTCCCGCTCTACGGTCGTGAAGGCCCGGACTCCTGTCCTGACTTCGATCATTTCGGCTCCGGCTCGGTCGCGCTCCAGCGGATGCTTGTTCAGGAAGCCGGCGAGAAGATCTTTCTCCTGCCCGCGTTGCCGGCGACGTGGGACACGGACTTCAAGCTGCACCTTTCACAGCGCACAGTCATCAGCGGTACGGTCAAAGACGGCACGTTGGTCAGTTGGGACATCCAGCCCACCTCGCGGAAGAAAGCCGTGACGGTTTGCCAGCCTCAGTCCGTTCCCGCCATCCCGGTCAACAACCATCCCCTCCGTGCTGGGTCCGACCAGACGGGCGCTAACAGGTTCGCGGGAACCATTGGGCGGGTCTCGATGTTTCGCGGCAAGTTGTCGCCGCAAGCGCTTCGCGACCTCGCGGCCGGCGACCGAACCCAACCGCTCGACCGTTCGTGGCTTAACCCGAAGCCGGGCGACGTATTGCCGACGAAAGAAGAGGACTTCGCCGGAGCGCTCACCTTCGAGGCCTGGATTTGCCCTGGCGAGAGGGAAGTCGGTCGCATCCTCGACAAACTGACCGCTGGACATGACGACGGTTTTCTTTTGGACACCCATCCCGGCCTCAGCCTGCGCGTGATCTCCGGCAGTCAGACCAAGCTCGTGGAGCATGCTTTGCGACCCGGTGTCTGGCAGCACGTTGCCGTCGTGCTCGATCAGGGCGCGCCTCGCCTCTACCTCAACGGCCAACCGGTGAACTAACGCATGAAACGCATCCTCTGCATGCTTCCCCTTATCTGCCTTGTCGCGTCCGCTCTTGCCGCCGACGCGCCGGCGTCGCTGACAAACAGCGAGAAGAGGACGATTTCCGCAAACCCCGGTGGCGTGGGGGAGGTTTCCGCTGTCGGGAAGCTGCCCCGCATCCGCGTGGATGTGGCCCATAGAGGATTCGTGAACGCCGACGGCCAGCGCTTCACGCCCTGCGGCGTGAGCTACTTCCGACCCGGCACGGGTTGGGCGCCCCAGCTGTGGAAGCAGTTCGACACCGAGGCCACGCGCCAGGACTTCCAGCGCATGAAGCGCATGGGCATGAACGTGTCACGGGTCTTCGTGACCTTCGGCTCGTTCTACACCCAACCGGGTCAGCTTGATGCGGCGGGGCTGGCGGCCTTCGACCGCATGCTCGACCTCGCCGACGAGGCTGGCATCTACCTCCATCCGACCGGTCCGGACCACTGGGAAGGCATGCCCCCATGGACCCAGGCCCTGGGTGGTGTCTTCGACAACTATGCCAACGAGGCGTGTCTGAAGGCGCTGGAGGATTTCTGGAGGATGTTCGCCGGCCGCTACCGCGGCCGCAGCACTATCTGGGCCTACGACCTGCGTAACGAGCCCACGGTGGCGTGGGACACACCCCAGTCACGGGTGAAGTGGGGTGCGTGGCGTATCACGCGCCAGCAGCCCATCGTGCCCGTGCCGGAGAAGAATGCCGCGCCTTCCGCGATCCTCGCGGATTATCAGCGTTTCCGCGAAAGCCTGGCGGAAGCCTGGGTTGCCCGTCAAGCCACGGCCATCCGCGGCGCCGACCCCCAGGCGCTGGTCACCGTGGGCCTCCTGCAATGGTCGGTGCCGGCGCAGCCCATCGCCATCGACCAGTACACCGGCTTCCGTCCTGAGATCATCGCCCGGCATCTCGATTTCCTTGAGCTGCATTTCTATCCGCTGGCCAAGGGCGTGTATCGCTATGAAGATCAGGCCGCCGAGGATGCGAACCTGGCCGTGGTAGAGTGCATGACCCGCGAGTGCGCGAAGCCGGGCAAGCCCGTGGTGATCGCCGAGTTCGGCTGGTACGGCGGCGGCCCCTTGGATCCGGGCGGCAAACCCGCCGACGAGGAACAGCAGGCGCGTTGGTGCCGGCGCCTGGTGGAGGTCACCGCACCCATGGCCTGCGGCTGGATCAACTGGGGCCTG
>CAYOBW010000023.1:0-42807 GCA_964402115.1 uncultured Victivallales bacterium | reverse complement strand
CCAAGCGGGAGTTCTTCCGCGTCATTCACCTGCTGGGCGTACAGGAGCGGTTTGCCGAAGTGCGCGAAGGCCGGCCGCTCAAACCGCGGTTCACGCAAAACGAGATCTTCAGCGACGCCGCGCGGCTGTACCACATTCACCTGTTTGCGACGGGACAGTTGCCCGGGGCGTCGGAGCCGTGGCTTGAGCTGGCGCGCAATCCGGACCGACGGCCCCCACGTCACACCGAGCGCCCGCGGCGGACGGGCGCGGCGCTGGCGGCTGACGCGCCGCAGACGGAGGACCCCGTGCCAGCGGAGGCCGGTGGCGAGGGTAGCGCAGAGGGCGGTGCTCGGCGTCGCCGGCGCCGGCCACGCAGACGCGGCGGACGCCAGCGGACGCCTGAGGCTGACGGCCAGGGCGGTCCTGCCGCTCCCGATGGGCAGACGGCCTGACCTGCCGCTGTTACGGTTGCGGCGTTGCGTCCAGGACCAGCACCTCGAACGGCTGCAGTTTCAGCGTGAGGGGCTTGCCCGCCTCGGCGGGCATGGACGGGCTGCCGGCCTGGTCGGCCCAGGGGCAGTGCAACGTGTAGCGCGGGGCGGCGCCGGGGCTCAGTTCGAAGGCCGCCCCAACATCCAGATTGAACTCCCTCGGCTGGTCATCCGGGTTGCGCACCATGACAATTCCCTTGCGGGCGGACCACGAGGCGTAGCCGTAGGGCTCGCCGGCGCCCGGGTCGCCGCTGATCCAGTGCGTGTCCACGAGCACGTCGGCGTTCGCGCGCGCCCACCTGGCTCCCTCGGCGAGGACGGCCCAGTCGGCGTCGGTCAGCCTGCCGGGCTGGATGTACAGCTCCTGCAAGCCCGTGCCGGCGCCGAAGAAGGCCCGCACGTCGTCCGTGAAGCCGGCGGAGTTGAATGTCGGCTCGCCCGCGGTCCCGTGCCGTGAGTACGCCACTCCCTGCGTCATCAGCGAATTGAGCGGGAAGAGCGGCCCGCGCCGCACGATGTTGCGGTAGACCTCCCGGTCGCGATAGGTGAGCCACTGCTGCTGCTTGGACCCCTTGCCGGCCAGTCCCATGTCGCCCCCCTGCCTCCACAGCGAGTCGGCAAATCGCAGCCAGAAGGGCGAGGGCCAGGAGCCGGTGGTCAGGTTCACGTACAGGCTGGGATCTTCCTTCCGCAGTTCAAGCATCAGCCGCCGCATCGCCTCGGTGTCCAGCAGGTAGTTCGCGCCGCCGCTGGCCATCATGCCCGCAGCGATGCCGTCGAACTTGAAGTGGTTCACCCCGTACTTGCGGATCATGTCCACGCACGCCTGCCTGAACGCGGCGTAGTACTTCGGACCGGCCATGGAGAAGCCCGTGGGGTTGGTCTCGTACCCCTGCTCGCGGCCGAACTGCAGCCGCTTGTTTCGCGGCTCGCCATACCCGCCGAAGGGCGAGAGCCACACGCCCAGCCGGGTGTGGTACTGGCGGCAGAGGTCGGCCAGGGGGGCGAAGCCCTTCGGGAAGCCCGCATGGAACTCCCACAGGGTCCTGGGGTTGTCCCAGCCGTCGTCGAAGACCAGGCCGTCCAGCACCACCCCGTGCTTCCGCACGAGGTTCTCGCCGCAGGCCCGGATGGCCTCCAGGCAGTTGCCCTCGTTGAGGGCGAAGGGGGCCCACGCGGTGTCGTACCAGGAGTTGTAGTGCAGGTAAGGGCGGTACGGGTGCGCCCGCTCACGCTCCAGGTAGTACAGGAACCCGCGGCGGAGCTGGCCCGCCGGAGCTGCACCGATGACGAGGCTAGTCGTGAGCGACTGCCCCTTGTCCAGCAGCATCGGCCGGGGCAGGCGACAGGCGGCACTGGCTTGGCCGCCGAGCAGCAGCACCTGCCCGAACGACTCCAGCTTCGCCCCCGCCGGCAGTTTGAAATCCGGGTCGGTGCTCAGGTCGGCCTGCAAGGCGTAGGTTGCTCCCGGCCTCGGCTTGCCCAGCGTGAATGCGTAGACGTTGTCCACGTGCTGGCTGCCCGTCCGCCCGTGGTGCTCGTCCTTCGCGACGGGCTTGCCGTCTTCCAGGATCGCTGCCTTCCACACGTCCAGGCGGTGCGGGCCGCGCTCGTAGCGGAACTGGAACTCGTTGCGCCCTTCCCGCAGCGTGGAGCCGTCCAGGGGCCAGGTGCGGGTGCGAACCGTGCCATACGCGAGATCCTCGCCCGCCCACGCGGCCACCTGCATCCCGGCAGGGGCGGCCCAGTTGAGCGCGTGCGGATCCTCGCAGCCCGCAAAGAAGCTGCCGGCCACCATGACCGAACCGTCCACGCTGCCGGCGGTGCGGGCGCCGTCGATCTGCATGTCCAGCCACAGGATCTCCTGCAGTTTGAGAGCTGCGTCCGCGGCCGTCGCTTCAAGTTCCTGGCGCACGTAGTTGGAGCCGTCGCGCACGATCGCCCGCCACGTCACGCGGAGATGGCCGTCGGTCGATAGCAGCGCCAGCTCGACCTGCTGGCCCGGAACCCGGCCGGCCAGCCGCGCCGACTTCGGATCGGGCGGCAGGTCGGTTACCTTCGGCTCGCCTTGCGCGGTCAGGGCGGAGGCGGCATAGCGCTTTTCGCCCGCACCGCCGGCCGGATCCTGCAGGATGACCTGGAACAGTTCGCCCGCCCACCGCGCGTCCCTCCCGGCCTGCTCGTCACGCACGGACTGAAGGGTGATTCCCCGGGGTGCCAGTTTGAAGGTGGCGGTCAACGCCCCCCCGCTGACCGCGATGCTGTCGGCTCTCCACGCGATCCGGGCCAGCCCCGGCGCCGGACCGGGGTAGCCAGCCAAGCCGAATGGCGCCGCCTCCGCGGCAGCCGAAAGGCGCGTGCTCAAAACCAACAGCAGCCCGGTCAGCGCGATCGCCCAGTTGGCGTTTGGCTCTGTGACGCTCATGGTTGGTAAGTCCTTCTTATCGGCGCTCTCGAGCCGGCAGATTGCGATTCTGCGTATACGCGGTCTCAAGTCGCAGTGTGGTCATTTCGCAGGGTCTTTGTTGGCTTCTGACCCCGGCGGTAGCACCCAATCGCTATCCAAGACACTCACGTTTACCCCGATTCCGAGGTGTTGCTCCGTGGAAGCACCGTCTGCGGTCCAACGCACGGAGTACTCGCCTTGAGCACCGAGGCGGCGCTTGTAGCTACTCGTGGTCACTCGATCGAACGGCACAACGACTCTGTGGACGGCGTGCGCTTGCGGCGTGTTCTCGCAGAACTCGAACTCCCACCGTTCACCCGCTGGAGGTTCGTCGTATGACGCGGATTTGCCGTACAGCCGAGGCGTGAGTGCGTCGTTGACCGATCCCCCGTGAGGCCACGTGAAGGCCTTTCCTGCTTGAATGCAGATAATCATCGGGAGATCGAAGCACTGGGCTGGCACGTCGCCCTTTTCCACCGCAGATGCGATCTTCAGAACAGCGTAGCTGGTTCTCGGCACAACGAACTCCCCGGGGAACCCAACGGCGCGCATCCGCCTGCACACTTCGTCAAAGGGGCCGTAAGCATTGTCCCAGACGACAGCATGATACTCGCCATCTCGAAGGACTTCCATAATCTCGGGGGCGCTGTCTAACGCCTCGTCTTCGTCACGAATGCTGCGCGGAAGCGCAAAGAAGCCGGCGCGGGCAAGTTGATTCGTGATAAAGGACACGTCCTCTGCGCGGGCGGTGTTTGTCGCGCATAGTGCGAGCGCCCCGGGTTTGTTGCCGCTGCCGGCTATCCTCTTGGATACCACTCTGTTGCTTCCGTCCGGGAGAATATCGATTCGCACCAGCACCGACGGCTCGAAGCAGCTGGGGGACATGTAGCGATACGTCGTCTGCCCGGGCTTCTGACGCGCCTTCTGCCAGAGTGGTTCCGCTTGCAGCGCCGTGTAGTTCTTGGCGTAGGCCGGGGCCGCTTCCGGCGGAGAGAACACGGCGAGACGGCTGGCGCATCCCAGGGTCAGACCTGCTGCGATAAGAACGATCAGTCCCCCAACTAGAAGGTTGCCGCGTGACGATACGGGGCGAGCTGTTCCGTCTTCCGCACCCGGGATAACCCGGTTGGAGGCAATGCCGGCGGGCGCCAATCGGTGCGCGACTTCTGCTTTGGACCTGCCGCAAGCGCGCACGGCACTGGCCATGATGCACGCGAGGGCGCTTTCCCATGGTAGTTTCATTGTCGCGTACGGAGGGTGTTCTTCGTCGAGGTCGCGGCAGGCGGAGGCCGGAGGAACGACACGCCGCGGGGCAGGGGGGGGATATCGAACAGGGCGGCGATGGACTGGGCCACGTCGTAGAAACCCTGGCGGATCCCGAGGCTGACGCCCTGGTTTCCAGGGCGGTACACCAGCAGCGGCACGTACTCCCGCGTGTGGTCGGTGCCCTTGAACGTCGGGTCGTTGCCGTGGTCGGCGGTGAGCAGCAGGACATCGTCGGCGCGCAGCCGCGGGAGCAGGTCGCCGAGGAATGCGTCTGTGTCTGCCAGCGCGTTGGCATAGCCGCGCGGATCGCGCCGGTGTCCGTAAAGCATGTCGAAATCGATCAGGTTGGCGAAGACGAAGCGCAGGGGCTCGGTGCGGTCGGCCAGCGTCAGCAACGCCTGCTGCGCGTCGCGGTTGTTTTCCACATGGAAGGACTCCGCAATGCCGCTCCCGAGGAAGATATCGTCCAGCTTGCCGACGGTCGTGACGGGTACGCCGGCCGCGGTGAGGCGATCGAGGAGCGTCGGCTCGGGCAGCGGGAAGCTGAAGTCGCGCCGGTTCTCGGTGCGCGTATAGTGGCCGGGCTCGCCGACGTAGGGGCGGGCGATGACGCGACCCACGGCGTACGGCGTGCAGAGCTCGCGCGCGATGGCGCAGCCGGCATACAGCTCGGGCAGCGGGATGACGGCCTCGTGGGCGGCGATCTGGAAGACCGAGTCGCCGCTCGTGTAGACGATCCAAGACCCCGTGCGCTGCTGTTCGGGGCCCAGTTCGGCGATGATGCGGGTGCCGCTGGCGCCGCAGTTGCCGAGCACGCCGCGGCCCGTGCGGGCGGTGAACGGGTCGAGCAAGTCCGGCGGGAAGGAGGGCGCTGTCTGGGGAAAGAGCCTGAACCCCTGTTCGAGCTTCAAGCCGGCCAGTTCCCAGTGCCCGGTCGTGGTGTCCTTGCCGACGGACTGCTCCTGCAGGGCGCCGTAGGACGCCAGCGGGCGGGCGGTCGAGGGGACGCCGGCGATGGGCCTGCCGAGCGGGAGCAGGGGGGGGATGTTGCCGAGGCCGAGCGCCTGCAGGAGCGGCGTGCGCAGGCCACCAACCGCGGCTGCGAGGTTGGCCAGCGTGTTGGCACCCACATCGCCGTAGGCGTCCGCGTCGGGCGCGGCGCCGATGCCGACCGAATCGAGCACGATCAGGAACGTACGCATGCCCAGACGCTAGCGCAGGCGGGGGCTGTCGGGAAGCGGAAAGTGGCGCGCCGGATTCCGGTGTTGCCCGGTTTCGCGGTGAACGCTATCGTGGTCGCATGGTACTGCTGACAGGGATTGGGCTGTGGGTGCTGGCGGGCCTGGCGCTGGGGCGCGCGCTGTACGCCGCGCGGGGGGAGTGGCCCGCTGCGTGGTGGGCACGTCTCGCATGGCTGGCTGCCTTGGTTGGCGGCGCAGCGTTGCTGGCACGGCCGCACGAGGACCTCTTCGGCGGTCAGGATCCCGGGGCCTATCTCAATGCCGCCTGTTCGTTTGCCCGCCACGGCAGCGTCTTCCACACGGACGAGCTGCTGGCACAGGTGGCGCCTGACGCGCGCAAGGAGTTCCTTTACGGACATTCGGCCTATGGCTTGACGAAGGACGCCTGCCTGTGGGTGCGCGATCTCGCCACGGCGCGGATCGGTCCCTGGTTCCAGCCGGCCTACTCGATCCTCCTGGCTCCGCTGGCCGCTGGCCTGGGGTCGGCGGCCATCCTGTACGGGGCTCCGCTGCTGGGGTTGCTGACAGCCATCGTGCTGGCGCTGCTGGCGACGCGGTTGGTGCGACGGACCTGGGTGGGGCTCGCGACGTTCGTGCTTTACATCCTGAACCCGGTCGTGGTCTGGAACGCCCGCTGCCCGCGCGCGGAACTGGGCGCGGCGTACTTCCTCGTAGTAGCCTGGGTGCTGCTACTGGCGGCGTGGGAGCGGCCCGCACGGCAGGGCTGGCCGGACCTCGTGCTCGGGCTGCTTTGCCTGGTCACGGCGCCCTTCTTCCACATCACGGCCTGGTATGCCGTGCTGGGCACGCTGGCGGTACTGGGGTTGGTGGCCACGGCCGGCCGTCCGCTGTTTCTGCTCGCGGTGCCGGCGGGCCTGGCGGCGCTGGCCGGCTTTCTCGCGCAGGCGGCGCGCGTGACCGACTGCTACGGCATCTGGCCGCACGCGGTGGCCGCGGCGCGCCACGCCTGGCTGATCGGCGGCGTGGTAACGGCGGGGGTAGCTGTCGCAACCTGGCTGGCGTGGCGCAATCGTGACCGGGGAGCGGGCGGTGGGGCGAACGGCTCGGATGTTGCGGCTGCGTCGGGCGGCGTCGCCGTTTGGGTGCGCTGGCTGGTGACGTTCGGGCCGCCTGCGCTGATCCTGCTGGCGTTTCTCTTCCGCCGTGGCGATGGCAAGCTGCCCGGGCTGAGCGGGGCCTCGGCGGCTTTCTTCACGCTGACCGATTGGCGCGGGCTGGTGCGGCTGACCTCGCCCGCCGCCGCGGTGGCCGGGCTGGCGGGCTGGCTCTGGCTGGCCTGGCCGCGGCCCGGCCAGCCGCGTGGTCTCGTGGCACGCAGGCTGGGCTTTCTCGCGGCCATGGCGCCGGGGTTGCTGCTGACCGGGTGGATGAGCGACTACCTGATGGAGACGCGCCGGCTGCTGATCGTGCCCGTGCCTGTGCTGACGGTCTGCCTGGTGGCCGCGGTTGCCGCCGGCGCGGCGCGCATACGCGGGTGGAGCACGCCGCTGACCGCCGTGGGTGTGGCCCTGCTGGCGGGGTCGCTGGCCTGGCACAAGGTGCAGCTCTACACGCGCACGGAGTACGCGGGTTTCCACCGCTTGCTCCGCCCCTTTGCGGCCGCGGTGCAGCGCGAGGGCGGGATGCTGCTGGGCGAGTACACGCGCGTCGTGGCGCCTTTCGAGCACGTCTTCGGCCTGCCGGTGCTTGCCTTCGACAGCGATCGCCGGAACGACTACCGGCCGGGTGAGCTTGCCTGGCGCGAGATCATGCGGAGATCCCCGGAGCGTGCCGCGTTCTTCCTGTCTCCGTTCCCGAACCCCGTGAGCCATCACTTCGACTTTACGCTGGTGCGGCAGGAAGCCTGGTGGGGCTGGCGCCTGCCCAGCGCGCGCAACGCGCTGCCGGGGCCCGCGCGGCGCCATGACCTCACGCTCTACCTTTACCGGATGACGTTCAAGCGCGCCCGCGGGCCGGCGCCGGAGTTGCCTTACGTGCGCGCACTCGACGGCGGCAACATGGGCCTGGCGCGGTTCGCGAACCAGTTACGGTCGGCCAAGGTGACGGGCGTGCCGCTGCCCCCGGGGCAGGACGTCTGCCTGCCCTGGCCCGTCGTGCCGCCCGGCGCGCCGAGGTTCGACGCGCTGCTGTATCTGCACGGCGATTCGGCTGTGCGGCCGCCGGAGTTGATCGCGCCGGGACTGGCGGGGAGGGCGGCGCAGTGGACGCACCTGCATGAGCGGTGGTGGCTGGCCGTGCTGTCCCAGGTGGCGGCCGACGCGACCTCGCTGGTTGTGTGCGCCACGGGCGCGGGGGCCGTGCTGGCCAACGTGGAAGCCCGGGCGGGCGCGGCCGTGTCCGCCGTGCCCTTGCCGCCCAGGCTCTGTGCCACGCAAACCGTGGACGCATTCCCCGCGCGCTGGGTGCGGGCCGGGGGCGAACTGCTGCTACCGGTGCCCCGGGGGCGGCCGGCGACGGTCTGCCTGCTGTTGTGGCTGAACGAACAGCAGCCTGTCACCGGGTACTCGCTGGCGACGGACCGCGGCTATCGCCAGCCGCTGCTGTTGTCACCCGGACGGTGGGAGTGGCGCACGTTGCCCGTTCGCGCCGATAACTCGGGGAACACGGTGGCGGTGCACTTCGGCGCCAATCCTCCGTGGAATCCGGGCTTGCGGAATTTCCCGGACGACCTGGCCGTGCTGGTCGGGGCTGCGGTGGTGTGCGACGACGGCGGCGACCGGGCGACGGGTCAGCCGGGGGCGAGGTAGAACAGGGCGGTGTACAGCAGGTAGGCCAGGCCCATGGCCAGATGGACGAGGCGGTCCAGGTGCTGCCGGCGCAAGAGGATCTCAGGCGCGGGCGTTGCCCGGAGCCACAGCACCAGGCGGGCGAGCACTTCGGCCCCGTAGACCAGCGCGAAAGGCAGCACGGCCATGTGCCAGCGCTGCGCCTCCGCCAGTCGGCCGTGCAGCAGCGCGTCGGCCGCTCGTGTCAGCCCGCACAACGGGCAGGGACGGTTGAGCCAGACCACCGATCCACACGTGGTCAGCGGGTGTCCTGTCCAGCGGCCGACGGCCAGCGTGAACAACCCGACCAGCGGCAGTCCGAGCAGGACCAGCAGCAGGAGGCCATTGAACGTGCGATACCCTTTGGCCGTGAACATGCGCAGAGGCTACACCGGGTGGCGGCGCGTGCCAAGCGTCCAGCAGCGGTTCCAGCTCTTCAGAAGCCCCCAACGCCTCGTCGCCTGCCCGCGCCATGGAGACGGCCGTCCCCGGCCGTTATGCGCAATGTAAGTCCCCTGCGTCACTGCACCACTACTTTTCCCGCTTACCAGCGGGCGCAAGGCGTGGTACGTTCGCGGCAGCCCATGAACCCGGTGATACGGAAAGAGCCCCAGGAAGGCGCCTGCCTGACGCGGGAGCAGGGAGGCGGCGGTGCTGTTACACCCCGCGACGCGTCCTGCCCCCTGTGCGGTGCGCCGGGGCCTTTCGAGGGTTTAGTGGACGTGACGAAACGCCGCCACCGCGTGTGCGGACGGTGCGCGCTGATATTCGTGGAGACCGAGTTTCTGCCGGCGCCGGGCGCCGAGCGGGAGCGCTACGCCAAGCACCAGAATGGTCCCGCTGACGCCGGCTACGTGGCATTCCTGCGTCAGGCGATCGATCCCGCGCTGCCGCGCTTGACACCCGCGATGCGCGGGCTGGATTACGGGTGCGGGCCCGTGCCCACCCTGAGCGGGCTGCTCGAGTCGGCCGGCTTGCGGTGCGAGAATTATGACCCCTTCTTCTTCCCCGATTGCCCTGCCGGCCCCTTCGATTTTCTCTTCGCCACCGAGGTTGTCGAGCACTTCTTCAATCCCCTTGAAGACTGGAAGCGCATGGCGGGGTTGCTCAGGTCCGGGGGACTCCTCGTGGTGATGACGGCGCCTTGGGCTGATCGGGCGTCCTTTCGCACCTGGAACTACGCGAACGACGAGACGCATGTAGCCTTCTATCACCCGCGGACGTTCGACTGGCTGGCGGACGCACTCGGTTTCGACGTGGTGAACGGCGCCAATCCCCGGGTTGTTCTCCTGTTCAAGCGGTGAGTGCGGTGGTTCCTCAAACCACGCTTGCACATTTCATTCGTGAAATGTTTGACAGATGACGGTCTTTTGGCTTAAACAAGCGTTATGTCAAACGGGTCATCGATCCCGCCAACCGTGATACGCCGGTTGACGAAGTACCTGACCTATGTGCAGGATTTGCGCGTGGGTCGCGTGCAGTGGGTATCTTCCCTGGAGCTGGGGGAGACGCTGGGCGTTACGAGTTCCACTGTCAGGCAGGATCTCTCGCACCTCGACTTCTCGGGCACATCGAAGCGAGGTTACGACACTGAGGGGCTGGAGCGGGTGCTGACCGGGGTGCTGGGCGCGGATCGTGTCTGGAACCTGGTGGTGGTGGGGGCGGGGAACCTCGGTCGGGCGCTGGCGCTGCACAACGAGTTTCCGCGGCGGGGCTTCCACATTCAGGGTATTTTCGACGCGGATCGTGAGGTTGTCGGGCAAACGCTGGGGCATCTCAGCGTGCAGCCGATGGCGGCTCTGCCGGCCATGGTTACCGCCAAAGGCGTGGCGATCGGGGTGATCGCCGTGCCTTCCGCGGCAGCCCAGAGCGTCGCCGACCTGTTGATTGCTTCGGGGATCAAAGGGTTGCTGAACCTGACCCTGACGCACATCGTGGCGCCGAAGCGCGTGGCGGTCATTGACACGCGGATTGTGGCCAGCCTGCTCGAGTTGTCGCACGCCATCAAATTCAGCCTGTGAGGTCCCGTCAGCGGCGCCCAGGGATCCTCGCGGCGCCCGTGGCGATACTGCCTGAAGATACCGTGAAAAAGATATCGTTAATTGTTTCACAATACCGTTGACAGGAGCCGCTCCCTTCAAGGATTATCCACGACCGACGATTTCAACGCGCTGTGTGAATGCACGGCGTGGGGGCTCTGAACAGGACCGAGTCTGTCATGCTGAGAACCAAGCTATTCAGGAGTTTCGTGGTGATTGTGGCGCTTTACAGCGTCCTGTCCGCATTTGTCGGCGTACGCGCCATCCTGAATCGTGTGAAGCGCGAGGCGCAGAAGCGGGTGGGGCTGGATCTGGGGAGCGCCTGGGCGGTGCTGAACAGCCGGTTTCACGAGATCGAAGTCATCCTGAAGATGGTTGCGACGAAACAGGTGGTCGGTGAAACCTGTGCGCGTGGGGATTTCAAGGCCGCGGAGGTGCATGAGCGTTTGGAGCGCGTGCGGGTGAACTTCGGGCTGGACTACCTGGGTCTGGCCACGCCTGACGGGGTGGTGGTCATGCGTACGACCGCGCCGTATACGACAGGGGACACGCGGATGGGAACGCCGACGATCAAGCAGGCGATGAAGGGCGAGCCCCTGACGTGCCTGTCCGTGCTTTCGCAGATGGCGTTGCGACGCGAAGCCGATGGCCTGGCGGAGCGGGCCTTCCTGGAGTTGAAGGAGACGCCCCACGCGCGGCCGGCGGCCAACAACGTGGAGACGCGGGGCCTGGTGATCGACAGTGCCGTCCCCGTCATGAACGGCTCGCAGGTGGTGGGAATCGTCTTCGGCGGTGTTCTGGTGAACCGGAACTACGATCTCGTGGATCGAATGTGCGAGATCGTTTACCGCAACGAGAAGTACAAGGGTGAACCGGTGGGCTCGGCGACCATCTTTCTGGGCGACTGCCGGGTGACGACCACGGTGTGCGAGGAGAACGGCAACCGGGCGCTGGGGACCCGGGCCTCGCGGGAGGTCGCGGACCGCGTGCTGGACAATGGGGTGGCCTGGGTGGGCGAGGCCTTCGTCGTGCGGCACTGGTGTCTCACGGCATACGATCCGATTCGCGACGGGAGCGGCGCGGTCGTGGGGATGCTGTACGTGGGCGTGATGAAGGCGCCGTTCATGGATGACGCCGGACGCATCCTGAACCAGTACATCATGATTTCCGTCATCGTGCTGATCGTGGCCATCCTGCTGGCGTTTGTCACGGCCAACCGGCTCGCGGCGCCCATTCACCGCCTGGTTGAGGCCTCGCACAACATGCGTGAGGGCAACAAGCCCGAGCACGTGGCGACCGACCGCGGGTGCAGCGAAACGGCGGAGTTGATCGCGGCGTTCAACTCGATGTCGCATACGCTGGCCGAGCGCGCGGAGAACCTGAAGGCACTCAACCGCAGCTACATGGAGACCCTGGGATTCGTCTCGCACGAGCTGAAGAGCCCTGTGGCGACGATCATCAACTACGTCTACCTGATGCGGCTGGGCAAACTCGGTCCGCTTACCGAGAAGCAGGACCGGGCGATGCGGATCGTCGACATGAACAGCCAGCGGCTGGTCGAGATGGTGCGGCATTACCTGAACCTGGCCCGCATCGAGAATGGCGAGCTTTCTCCGGTCAGGACGCGGGTGGCGGTCGTGGCGGACGTCATCAAGCCGCTGCTGGATTCGGCGGAGTCCGAGATCGAGGCGCGGCACATGACGGTGAAGACGGCGCTGGACGACAAGCTGGAGCTGGACGCGGACATCAACATGGTCCGGGAAGTTTTCGACAACCTGATCAGCAACGCGGTCAAGTACGGGCGCGAGGGCGGCGAGGTGGTGCTGTCGGCCGTGCCCGTCGATGGGTTCGTGCGCTTCTCCGTCAGGAATACCGGCGATGGAATTCCCGCCGCCAAGCTGGGCCACCTGTTCCAGAAGTTCTCGCGCCTGGATACCTCGCAGGCCAGCCTGCGGCAGAAGGGGACCGGCCTGGGCCTTTTCATTACCAAGAACATTGTCGAGGCCCATGGCGGCACGATCAGCGCGGCGTCGGAACCGGGGGCGTGGACCGAGTTTACGTTCAGCCTGCCGGCCCAGGCCGCAGGCGCCGGGGAGGCGGTCGCGCGGGCGAGTGGTGTGGTTGGTGGCACGGTTGGCTGAGGGGAATCCTAACACGAGGTGCGTATGGCGGAGAGCAAGTGCTGTGCATGCGGGTTGGAAGCGAAGGAAAGCGTGCTTCTGAAACGGCTGGATGATGTGCTTCAGGAGTACCGGGGAAAGGCCGGGGCGCTCATTCCCGTGCTCCAGATTACGCAGAACATGTTCGGCTACCTGCCGGAGTCCGCGCTGAAGAAGATCAGTCGCGCGCTGAAGACGTCCTACAGCGAGGTCGCCGGCGTCGTGGGTTTCTATTCGTTTTTCACCACCGTGCCGCGCGGCGAGCACCTGATTCGCGTGTGTTTGGGCACGGCCTGCTACGTGCGCGGCGGCAAGCAGTTGCTGGACGCCGTGAAGAAGCACCTTGGCATTGACGTGGGCCAGACGACGCCCGACCGTAAGTTCTCGCTCGAGGTGGCCCGGTGCTTCGGCGCCTGCGGGCTGGCCCCGGTCATGACGGTTGACGACGACATCCACCAGCGCGTCAAGGCGGCAAAAGTGAGTGTGATCCTGGAGACATACCAGGCCAAGAGCGGCAAAGCCGAGAGCGGCGAGAAGCAGGAAAGCACGACGAAGCGCGCCACGACGCGGGCGTCGAAGAAGGGAGCGGGCAAATGAGTTCGGCCAAGCGTATCTCATCCGTTGAGCAACTCGCGAGCATCGCCAAGAAGCTCAAGCCGCAGGTGGACGCCCGCCTGCAAACAGGTGTTCCCCGGGCCCAGGGCAAGCCCCGGCATTTCGTCCTGGTCTGTCACGGCGGCGGCTGCATGGCCTCCGGCGCGGCGGATGTGAAGGCGGCGCTCGAGAAGGAGATCGCCAAGGCGGGGCTCGCGCCGGCGGTCGAGGTCTGCGCCACGGGGTGCATGGGGCCTTGCGCGGGTGGGCCCGTTCTGGCCATTTACCCGGACGGCGTGTTTTACGAGAACCTTAAGGCCGAGGACGCGGCGCGCATCGTCCGCCAGCACCTGAAGCAAGGGCGGATCGTGGAAGACCTGGTGCACCGCAAGGTGGGCAGCGGCACACCGGTGCCGCATGTGGCGGACATCGAGTTCCTGGCGCGGCAGACCAAGGTGGTCCTGCGCAACTGCGGGGTGATCGACCCGCTGAGCCTGGGCGAGTACATCGGCCGCGACGGATACCTGGCGCTGGCGCGGGTCCTGGCGGAGATGCAGCCGGACCAGGTGATCGACATTGTGAAGCGCTCGGGCATTCGCGGGCGGGGCGGCGCGGGCTTTCCCACGTGGATGAAGTGGAGCCTCACGCGCAAGGCGGCCGGCACGACGAAGTTCGTCCTTTGCAACGGCGACGAGGGCGATCCTGGCGCGTTCATGGATCGCAGCGTCCTGGAAGGCGATCCGCACAGCGTGATCGAGGCCATGACGATTGCCGCCTACGCGATCGGCGCGCAGCAGGGCTACGTGTACGTGCGGGCGGAGTACCCGCTGGCCGTCGAACGCCTGGGGCACGCCCTGGCCGATGCGCGGGCCCGCGGGCTCCTCGGCGCGGACATCCTCGGCACCGGCTTCGCCTTCGACCTTGAGATTCGCATGGGTTCGGGCGCCTTCGTCTGCGGCGAAGAGACCGCCCTGATGACCTCCATCGAAGGCAACCGCGGCGAACCGCGGCCGCGGCCGCCGTTCCCGGCCAACAAGGGGCTGTGGGGCAAGCCCAGCGTGCTCAACAACGTGGAGACCCTGGCGGCCATCCCCGCCATCATCCTGCGCGGGCCGGAGTGGTACGCGGCGATGGGCACCGAGAAGAGCAAGGGCACAAAGGTCTTTGCCCTGGCCGGCGCCGTGAACATGACTGGCCTGGTCGAGGTCCCGATCGGGACGTCGCTCGGCGAGATCATCTACGACATTGGCGGCGGCATCCCCGGCGGCAAGAAGTTCAAGGCTGCGCAGATTGGCGGTCCGTCCGGCGGTTGCATCCCCCGTGAGCACCTCAACGTGCCGGTGGACTACGAGTCGCTGGCCGAACTCGGCGCGATCATGGGGTCCGGCGGGCTGATCGTGATGGACGAAGACGCGTGCATGGTGGACGTGGCCCGTTACTTCCTCGACTTCGTGCAGGACGAGTCGTGCGGCAAGTGCGTGCCCTGCCGCGTGGGCACCAAGCGGATGCTCGAGATTCTGGAGCGGATCTGCGCGGGCGAGGGGCAGGAAGGGGACATCGAGCGGCTCATCGACCTGGGGACGACCATCAAGGACACGGCCCTCTGCGGGTTGGGACAGACGGCGCCGAACCCCGTGCTCTCCACGATCCGGCACTTCCGCCACGAGTACGAGCAGCACATCCGCCAGAAGCATTGCGAAGCGGGTACATGCGCGACGCTGGTCCGGGCGCCGTGCCAGAACGCCTGCCCGGCCGATGTCGACGTGCCGGGGTTTGTGTCGCTGGTCGGCGAGAAGCGGTACGCCGAGGCCCTGCGCCTGCACCGGGAGCGCAACCCGTTCGCGACGGTCTGCGCCCGCGTGTGTTTCCACACGTGCGAGGACAAGTGCCGGCGCACGGCGCTGGACAGCCCCGTTTCGATTCGCGGCGTGAAGCGGTTCATGGTTGACCAGGAGATCACCGTGCAGGTGCCCGAGGTCCGCGAGAACAAGGCCAATGCCGCGCGCAAGGTGGCGATCGTCGGCGCCGGCCCGGCCGGGCTGTCGTGCGCCTACTTCCTGGCGCGCCTGGGCTATCGGCCGGTCGTGCTGGAAGCGGAACCGCGCCCCGGCGGCATGCTGGTGCAGACGATTCCCGCCTACCGCCTGCCGCGCGAGCTGCTGGCCCGCGAGATCCGCATGATCGAGGGCATGGGGGTGAGGATCGAGACCAACCGCAAGCTGGGTCGGGACTTCACGATCGAGAGCCTGCGCAAGCAGGGTTACGAAGCCATCTTCATCGGCGTGGGCGCGCCGGACGGCGTGGGCCTGAACATTCCCGGACGCGACGCACGGGGGGTTACGGACGCGATCGCGTTCCTGCGCGAATACAACCTGCGTGGCTCCGCCCCGGTGGGCCGGAAGGTCATCGTCGTGGGCGGCGGCAACGCGGCGATCGACGCCGCGCGCACGGCCTTGCGCCTGGGGGCCACGGTGACCGTGGTGTATCGCCGGACGGCGGCCGAGATGCCCGCGTACGCCGAGGAAATCGAGCAGGCCAAGCAGGAGGGCGTCGAGATCAGCACGCTGACGGCGCCGGTCGAAATCCTCGTCGGGGAAGGGGCTGTGACGGGCCTGCGCTGCCACCGGATGAAGCTGGGCGAGTACGACCGCTCCGGGCGGCGGCGTCCCGAGGATAGCGGTGCGCACTTCGATCTCGAAGCGGACCAGGTCATCCTGGCCGTCGGCCAGACGCTGGATGCCAAGGCCCTGCTGGGCGATTCGGGGCTGACCCTGTCGCGCGGCGGGAATGTCGCGGCCGATCCCCAGACCGGCCAGACGAGCGAGCCGTGGGCTTTTGCCGGCGGCGATGCGGTCACCGGGCCGGCCTCGGTGGTGGAGGCCGTGGCTGGCGGCGAGCGCGCGGCCGTGGGCATGGACCGCTACCTCAGCGGCGAGGGGCACGCCTTCTGGCGCGAGGAGCGGAAGGTGGAAACCGCCTTCGATCCGGATGCCGACCCCTCGGCTTCGGAGCGTCAGCCGATGGTGTTGCTGTCCGTCGAACGGCGGCGGAACAACTTCGACGAAGTGGAACAGCCGTGGACCGAGGGTGACGTGGTGCGGCAGGCGCAGCGGTGCCTGCGGTGCGATTACTGCGCAAAGTGAGGAAAGCGAGAAAGACCATGCCGAAACTGACGATCAACGGAAAAGCGATCGAGGTGCCTGAGGGTACCAGCGTCCTGGACGCGGCCCGGCAGGCGGGAATCCTGATTCCCACGTTGTGCTACCTGGAGAACGTGCAGGCGATCGGCGCCTGCCGTGTCTGCCTGGTCGAGGTGGAGGGGGCGCGGACCCTGGCCGCCTCGTGCGTGCTGCCCGCCACCGAAGGGATGAAAGTGCTGACGAACTCGAAGCGGGTTCGGGACGCGCGTCGGTCGGTGGTGGAGATGCTGCTGTCCGAGCACGGCGGGAACTGTCAGACCTGCGACCGGAACAACGACTGCGAATTGCAGGCGGTGGCGCATGACCTGGGCATCCGGCAGATCACCTATGATGGCGCCCGGCCGAACCAGGACGTGGACGCCAGCACGCCGGCCGTGGTCAGGGACAACGGGAAGTGCATCAAGTGTCGCAGGTGCGTGGCGGCCTGCGGGCAGGTCCAGGCGGTGGGCGCTCTCTTCCCGCAATTCCGCGGCTTCAAGACGGTGATCGGGCCGGCCTTCGGTCACGAGCTTTCCACCGTGGCCTGCGTGCAGTGCGGGCAGTGCGCGGCGGTCTGCCCGGTGGGGGCGATCGTGGAACAAAGCCACATCGAGCGGGTCCTGACCGCCTTGGACGACCCGGGCAAGACGGTAATCGTGCAGACCGCCCCGGCCGTGCGGGCGGCGCTGGGCGAGTGCTTCGGCTATCCCCCCGGCACGCTGGTGACGGGGAAGATGGTGGCCGCCCTGCGGCGCCTGGGCTTCGACACGGTTTTCGACACCAACTTCACGGCTGACCTGACCATTATCGAGGAGGGCATGGAGCTGATGTCCCGCCTCAAGCGGGCCGTGCGGGACGGGGAGCAGGTGGCGTTGCCACAGTTCACGAGCTGCTCGCCGGGCTGGATCAAGTACGTGGAGTACTTCTACCCGGAGATGCTGCCCAACCTGTCGACGTGCAAGTCGCCGCAGCAGATGTTCGGGGCGGTGACCAAGACGTACTGGGCGCGCAAGACCGGCCGGAAGCCCGAGGATATCTACGTGGTGTCGGTGATGCCCTGCACGGCGAAGAAGTTCGAGGCCCAGCGGCCCGAGATGAACGACAGCGGCATGCAGGATGTCGATGCCGTGCTGACCACGCGCGAGCTGGGGCGGATGATCAAGGCCGCCGGCATCGACTTCAGGTCGCTGGCCGACGAGGAGATGGATCGGATCCTGGGCACGTCTTCCGGCGCGGCCGACATCTTCGCCAACAGCGGCGGGGTGATGGAGGCGGCGCTGCGCACGGCGTACGAGGTGATCACGGGGCGCGAGCTGCCTTTCGAGAACCTGCACGTGTTGCCGATCATGGGGCTGGAAGGCATCAAGTCCGTGTCGCTGACCATAGAGGGCACCGTGCCCGAGTGGTCGTTCCTGGAGGGCGTGACGGTGAACCTCGCCGTGGTTAGCGGGCTCGGGAACGCACAGAAGCTCATGGAGAAGATCAAGGCGGGCGAAGTGGTCTATCACTTCGTCGAAGTGATGACTTGCCCGGGTGGCTGCATCGGCGGAGGCGGGCAGCCCCGCCTGACCACCGATGCCGTGCGCAAGGAGCGCATCAAGGCCATCTACCAGGAGGACGAGGGCAAGAAGCTGCGCAAGTCGCACGACAACCCCAAGATCAAGCAGATCTACGGCGAATTCCTGAACATGCCGTTGGGACACACGTCGCACCACCTGCTGCACACGGAGTACGAGCCGCGCGAGAAGGTCTAGCCGGCAGGGTGGCAATCAGGGTCTTAAGGAAACTTGTGAAATACGAGTACGGGTGTATTATGTCAACAACACGGATGGAGGACTGACAAAATGGCCAAGATACTGGTCGTTGATGATGATGTGCAGTGGACGGATTCGGTAAAGGACCTGCTGGAGCACAAGGGCCACACCACGGTGACGGCCCACAACGGGGTTGACGGGGTTGCCATGGCGCTGAGCGAGCGGCCGGACCTGATCCTGCTCGACGTGATGATGGTCACGGACAGCGAGGGTTTCGAGGTGGCGCGCAAGCTGCACGAAGACGAGAGCACGCGCGGCATTCCCATCATCCTGATCACGGGCATTCGCCGGGCCAAGAACCTGCCGTTCGGTTTCGAGCCGGACGCGGACTGGCTGCCGGTGAAGGCCGTGCTGGAGAAACCCGTCAAGCCTGAGGCGCTCTTCAAGGCGGTGGCGGAGATCTTGAAGTAGTCTGGCGCCGCGGGCCGGACCTGGAGTTCTGACGACGACTGGAGGACTATGCCTACACCCCTGTCCAAATTGAAAGCAAAGCGGCGCGACGCCGTGCACCGCGTCTTTGACACGAAGTTCAACGCGCGCCTGCGGATCACGGTCGGGTCGGCCACGTGCGAAAACGCGGCCGGAGCCGACCGCGTGTTTGCGCAGTTGCAGCAGCGTATCGAGCAGGCTGGCGTGAAGGACGTGGCCTTGTGCCGCGTTGGTTGCGCGGGCAAGTGCGATATGGAGCCCGTGGTCACTGTCATCGGGCGCGACCGGATCCCGAACAAGTACGTGCTGATGACACCGGAGCGCGTGGACCGCGTCTTCGACCAGCACATCGTGGGCGGAACACCGGTGAACGAGTACACGATGCGTGCGAGCGCGAGCGTGCCGGCCCCGGAGCGCGTGGTGAGCGTCTGCTGCGGGACTTCGTGCAAGAAGCGGGGCAGTGTCGACCTGGTGCAGGCATTTACCGATGCCATCCAGGGCGCCGGCCTGTCCGACCGGGTGGTGGTGACGCGCTCGGCCTGCCACGGCATGTGCGAGCGCGGCCCCGTGGCCTTTGTCTACCCGGATGGTGTGATGTACCAGAAACTCACGGCCGACAGGGTCCGCGAGATCGTCAAGGAGCATCTGGTCGAAGGGCGGCAGGTGACGGCTTACGCGTGGGAGGTCGAGCGCCTCGCCAACCGTTTCTTCTCGCTGTTCGGCGATGTGCACTTTTTCGGCAAGCAGTTGCGGCTGACGCTGCGCAACTGTGGCGTGATCGATCCCGAGAGCCTGGATGAGTACCTCGCGGTGCGCGGGTACGAAGCCCTGGCCAAGGTGCTCCAGGACATGCGTCCGCACGATGTCGTGGTCGCCCTGAAGAAGTCGGGGCTGCGCGGGCGCGGGGGGGGCGGGTACCCCACGGGCCTGAAGTGGCAGCAGACGGCCGCCGCCAAGGGCGACGAGAAGTTCATGATCTGCAACGCGGACGAGGGCGACCCCGGCGCGTTCATGGACCGCAGCACGATCGAGGGCGATCCGCATTCGATTCTCGAGGGCATCATGATCGGCGGGTATGCCATCGGGGCGCGGCAGGGGTACATTTACATTCGGGCCGAGTACCCGCTGGCGATCAAGCGGTTGGAGCGGGCCGTGGCGGACGCCCGCGCAGCCGGCCTGCTGGGGGACAATATCCTCAACTCGGGCTGGGATTTCGACATCGAGATCCGGCTCGGCGCCGGGGCGTTCGTCTGCGGCGAGGAGACGGCGCTGATCAATTCCATCGAAGGGAAGCGCGGCATGCCGCGTCCCCGGCCGCCCTATCCCTCCACGTCGGGCCTGTGGGGCAAGCCGACCTGCATCAACAACGTCGAGACGTTCGCGAACGTGCCGGTGGTGATCCTGGACGGTCCGGAGTGGTTCAGTTCGCTGGGCACGGCGACCAGCAAGGGCACCAAGGTGTTCGCGCTGGCTGGCGACGTGGCCAACACCGGCCTGATCGAGGTGCCGATGGGCACCACGTTGCGCGAGGTGGTGTACGGAATCGGCGGCGGCATGAAGGACGGCAAACCCTTCAAGGCCGTGCAGACGGGCGGCCCCGCCGGCGGGTGCCTGCCCGAGTCGGCCCTCGATACGCCGATCGACTACGAGACGCTGTCCGCGGCCGGAAGCATGATGGGCAGCGGCGGGATGATCGTGATCAACGGCGATGCCTGCATGGTCAACGTCGCGAAGTACTTCATCGAGTTCACGCAGGATGAGTCCTGCGGCAAGTGCACGCCGTGCCGCGAAGGCACGAAGCGCATGCTGGAGCTGCTGACGCGGATCAGCCAGGGCAAGGGTCAGGAGGGCGACGTGGAGAAGTTGCTGCGCCTGGCCGAGACGGTCAAGAAGTCCTCGCTCTGCGGGCTTGGGCAGGCGGCGCCGAACCCGGTGATCAGCACAATCAAGCACTTCCGGGCGGAGTACGACGCGCACCTGCGCGAGAAGCGTTGCCCGGCGGGCGTCTGCCGGGAGCTTCTGACTTACACGATCGTGGCCGAGGCCTGCGTGGGCTGCGGCGCGTGCCGCCGCAAGTGTCCGGTGCAGTGCATTGCAGGCGAGGCCAAGAAGGTCCACACCATCGACGCCGCGCGGTGCGTGAAGTGTGGACGTTGCGTCGAGGTTTGTAAATTCAACGCGGTGAAACGGAAATAGGTCATGGCGACGAAAAAAATTACGTTGGTCATAGACGGCACGCATGCCGAGGCCGATGAGGGGCAGACGATCATGCAAGTGGCGGACCGGATGGGCATCCGG
Source organism: uncultured Victivallales bacterium (assembly GCA_964402115.1). Classification (GTDB taxonomy): domain Bacteria; phylum Verrucomicrobiota; class Kiritimatiellia; order UBA8416; family CAYOBW01; genus CAYOBW01. The sequence continues at coordinate 22,083 of CAYOBW010000023.1, read as the reverse complement.
ATTCCGCGCCTCTGCTATCATCCGCAACTCAGCGTGCTCGGGGCGTGCCGCGTGTGTATCGTGGAAGTGGAAGGCATGCGCAACCCGGTGGCGGCCTGCTCGCACCCGGTGCAGGAGGGGATGAAGGTGCGGACCTCGTCTCCCTCGTTGCGGCGCCTGCGGCGCGACATCGTGGAGTTGATCCTGGATAACCACCCGCAGGACTGCCAGACGTGCGAGCGCGATGGCAACTGCGAGCTGCAGTCGCTGTCGTACGGGCTCGGCGTGCGCGAGCGGCTCTTCGCCGGCGAGCGCAAGCGCTTTCCCGTCGAGACGTCTTCGCCGTCGGTCTGGCGGGATTCCGAGAAGTGCATCCTGTGCGGCCGCTGCATCCGCGTCTGCGACGAGATTCAGGGCGTGTGCAACCTCAGTCAGCAGCGGCGGGGATTCGGCACGGTCGTGGCCCCGGCGCACGAAGAGAACATGGCCGACTCCGTGTGCATCCACTGCGGGCAGTGCGTCAACGTCTGCCCGACGGCCGCGCTGACCGAGAAAGACAGCGCGGAGATGGTGCTGGAAGCGCTGGACAACCCGGAGCTGCATGTCGTGGTGCAGACGGCGCCCTCGATCCGGGCGGCCCTGGGGGAAGGCTTTGGCTTCCCCCCCGGCACGCCGGTGACGGGCAAGATGGTGACCGCCCTGCGCATGATGGGTTTCGACAAGGTGTTCGACACAGACTTCGCGGCGGACCTGACCATCATCGAGGAGGCGACGGAGTTCCTGAGCCGGATCGAGAAGAAGGGGCCCCTGCCGCTGATCACCTCCTGCTCCCCGGGCTGGGTGACGTTCATGGAGCGCTTCTACCCGGAGATGATTCCGCACATGTCCACGTGCCGCTCGCCGATGGGCATGCTGTCGGTGCTGATCAAGACCCACTACGCGCGCAAAGCCGGCATTGACCCGGCACGTGTGTACGTTGTCGCGATCATGCCCTGCACGGCCAAGAAGTTCGAGGCGCGCCGGGCCGAGATGTACCTGGATGGGCGGCCGACCACGGACGCCGTGCTCACGACGCGCGAGCTGATCTGGCTCACCAACTGCCTGGGGGTGGACTTCGCCAACCTTCCCGACAGCGAGTTCGACACGCCGCTGGGCGTGTCGTCAGGCGCCGGCGACATCTTCGGCGCGACGGGCGGCGTGATGGAGGCGGCGCTGCGGACGGCGTACGAGAAGGTGACGGGGCAGACTTGCCCGAGCCTGGACTTCATCGAAGTCCGGGGCGTGACCGGCGGCGTGCGGGAAGCCACGCTGGACTTGAAGGGCCGCAAGATCAACGTGGCGGTGGCCAACGGTCTGAACAGCGCGAAGAGCCTGCTGGACAAGGTGCAGTCCGGGGAGAAGCAGTACCATCTGATCGAAATCATGGCCTGCCCGGGCGGTTGCGTGGCCGGTGGCGGGCAGCCGTATCCGCCGAAAGGCATGTACGTGCTCGATCCGGAACTGGCCAAGTTGCGCGCAAAGGCGCTCTACGCGATCGATTCGCGGAAACGGTTGCGGAAATCGCACGAGAACCCGGCCATTCAGGAGCTGTACAAGGATTTCCTGGGTGAGCCGAACGGTCACCTGGCGCATGAACTCCTGCACACACACTACATGAAGCGCGAGCCTCGGGGGATACGATGAGCGAACAGATAGCCGATTTACCGGCGGACATAGTGGCGTACATCAACTCCTGCCGCCACAAGCGCCACGGAGAGAGTTATGTGATCTCCGTGCTGCAGATGATACAGACGCAGTTCGGATACCTGTCACGGGCCCATATGGACGCCGTGGCCTACCTGATGGACATTCCGACGGCGAAGGTGGCGGGAATCGCCACCTTCTACCACTTCTTCAGCTTTGTGCCGAAAGGGCAGTACCGTGTCACGGTGTGCATGGGCACGGCCTGCTTCGTTCGCGGCGCCGACAAGGTGCTGGAGCGGCTCAAGGAGGAACTGGGTGTGGCCGAGGGCGCGACCACTCCGGATGGCCGGTTCTCGTTACAGTGCGCGCGGTGCATCGGCGCCTGCGCGCTGGCTCCCGTCATGCTCGTCAACGATAAGGTTTACGGCAATGTGCAGCCGGACGACGTCGTGCGCATCCTGGCCGAGTACGGCCACAAGGCCCGCAAAGTCATGGTTGGCGCAAAATAGGGCTGTTGTCCGGGGCCGGGCGTAGGCTATGCTGCCCGGCAATGGGTAGCGGCCAGTCGGACGGAATGCGCCCATCCACCAGGCCGCGCCGGGAGGGGCTCGCCGTGAGCAGTGCAGCCAGAATCCTGATCGTGGACGACGACGCCGGTTACATTGAATCGAATCGTGACCTGCTGGAGGCGTACGGCTACGAAGTTTTCGCGGCGTCAAACGGTCAGGACGGTCTCGCTGTGGCGCACAAGGTTCACCCGGATCTCATGATCCTGGACGTGATGATGACGAGCGACACGGAGGGGTTCGAGGTGGCGCGCAGGATCCCGGATTCGCCGGACTTGCGTCACATGGGTGTGCTGTTGGTGACGGGGGTGACAAAGGCCCTCAACCTGCCCGGCGTACTGCAGCCCGACGACACCTGGTTACCCGTTGACCGGGTGCTGGAGAAACCGATCCCCCCCGACCGGCTCATCGCCGAAGTGGAGCGCGTGCTGAAAGCGCGGCACGCAGGGAGTCCGGCATGAAGGCCAGGTGGAAGATCCTGCTGGTGGACGACGATGTGGAGTTCGTAGAGGGGGTTAAGACGCTGCTGGAAGCGCAGGGGTGCGAGGTGTACACGGCCCATTCCGGCGCGGCGGGTATCGAGAAGGCCCGCGCCGTTCTGCCCCACCTGCTGATCCTGGACGTGATGATGACGACGGACACCGACGGGATCGAGACTAGTCGGAAGATACAGTCGATGCCAGAGCTGAAGGGCCTGCCGGTGATCCTGATGACGGGGATTCGCAAAGCGTTGAGCCTGCCGTTCGGGATCGAGCCTGACAGCGACTGGTTGCCGGTGCGAGCGGTCCTGGAGAAGCCGGTACCACCCGAGAAACTCCTCGAAGAGGTGGCGCGCCAGCTGACGTAGGGCATCGGTGGGGCAGCCTGGATTATTTGCGAGCCCCCTGCTTGACCGATGCCGGATGCGCGCGCTATTCTCAGCGCCAAGCAAGCGTAGTGGCGTGCGGGGGCACGTTGCGCTGTGCGGTCGGGGGAGTCAATGGGCAGGCAACCTTCTGCAGGAGCAGAGCGTGAGGACAAGTCGGCAACCGGGGATCTGCGCCGGTTGCGGAGCGTCGTCGAACGTTTGGAAACCGAGCAGGCGTCCGACCGCGAGCGTCTGAAGCAGGTTGCGGCCCGTGAGGAAGCTCTGCAGGGGCTGATGCGCGGGTTGCCGGGCATGGTGTACCGCTGCCGGGTGGATGCCGCCTGGACCATGGAATTCGTGGGCGACGGCGCGCTCTCCCTTACGGGGCACACGGCGTTGGAACTGAACGCCGCTGTCAACCGTGTCTCCTACCGGGGGCTGATTCATCCCGAGGATCTGGGGCTGGCGCTCAAGGCCATTCGCGTTGCCGTTGCCGAGGAGCAGCCGTACGCCATCAGCTACCGGCTTTGCACGGCTGCCGGTGAGGAGCGCTGGGTGCTGGACCAGGGTGCAGCCGAGCCAGCCCAGGCCGGGGAGCCCCGCATGCGAGCCGGCTTTGTTCTCGACATCACTGACCGCAAACGCGTGGAAGCATCCCTTCGCGAAGGCGAGGAGAAGCTGCGCTCGATCTACACCGCCATGAGCGAAGGCGTGTGTGTCCTGGCCCTCGTGACGGATGACGCCGGGGAGGTGATGGACTACCGGGTTGCGGATATCAACCCCGCGTTCGAGCGGCTGACCGGACTCAGCGCACCCTATACGCTTGGCCGGTTGGGGACCGAGGTCTTTCACTCGCGCCGGCCTCCGCATCTCGACAAGTTGTGCCAGGTGGCCCGCTCCGGGAGGCCCGCGACGTTCGAGTCCGACGATTTCGTGAGCGGGCGCACGTTTCGGCTGGCCTGTTTCGCCCTGGGGCCCCACAAGGCGGCCATGGTACTTTCCGACATGACGGATCGCCGTCGCGCCGAGCAGGCGCTGCGCTCGAGCGAGGGACGTTTCCGCGAGTTCTTCAGCCAGATGACGACGGGGGCGGTCATCTACGATGGCGGCGAGTGGGGTTCGTCGTTCACCATCAAGGACATCAACGCGGCCGGCGAGAGAGTCGACAAGGTGAGACGCGAGGATGTTGTCGGACGCAATGTGCTCGACGTCTTCCCCGGCGTTGTCGAGTCCGGGTTGCTCGAGATGCTCAAGAAAGTCTGGCTGAGCGGTCGCTCTGAACACATGGATATGGCGCACTACAAGGACGAGCGGATTTCCGGCTGGCGCGAGAACCACGTCTACAAACTGCCCTCGGGGGAGATTGTTTCGCTTTTCCAGGACGTGTCGGAGCGGCGGCTCATGGAAAACAAGATCGTGGCCAAGCAGAAAATGGAGGCCATCGGCATTCTGGCGGGCGGCGTCGCGAATGATTTCAGTAACATCCTGACCCTGATGGGGGGGCAGACGGCGGCCATTCTCGACGCCGTCTCCCCCGAGTCGAAGGCCTATGCCAATGCCCAGCGGCTGCTCGAGGCCGAGCATTACGCCAGCCGCCTGGTCAAGCGCCTGCTGAGCGTCGCGCGCGCGGGGGACGTGCAGGGCACAGTGTCCGTTGGCCCTGTGGCCGTGGCCGACGCCGTGCAGGGCACCGTCGAACTGCTCGCGGGCACGTGCGCCGAGAAGGGCATCGCCTGCCGGGTCAAGAACCCGGAAGCCATGCCCTATGTCATGGCCGACGACACGCAGTTGCGCGACGCCATCATGAACCTGCTCCTGAATGCCATCCGCGCCACGCCAGCGGGTGGCGTCGTGCAGGTGGACGTGTCGGAGCGTGACGTCAAGACCCCCAACCACCGGCTGAATCCCAATGCCAAGCCGGGCCGGTACGTGATCCTGCGCGTGCGCGATACCGGGCAGGGCATTGACCCCAAGGTCATCGACCGGATCTTCGAGCCGTTCTTCACAACGGACGAGACCGGAGCCAGCATGGGGCTGGGGCTTTGCATCGTCCAGAGTTCGGTCTTTGCCTGGGGCGGCTGGGTGACGTTGCGCAGCCGACCGGGGCGCGGGTCCAGCTTCAGGTTGTTCATCCCCCGCGTAGCCCCCGACGTGTGCGAGACTTGCGGGTTGCAGGCGGATGAAGTGACCGTGCTCGTCGTCGATGACCAGGCCGAGTACCGGCGTGCCGCTCGGGAGGTGCTCAAGCGAGCTGGCTACACCGTGCTGACCGCGTCAGGCGCGGATGAGGCCATCGAGGTGTTTCGCAAACAGGCCGACAGGATCACCGTGTCCATCGTTGATCTCCTGATGCCCGGAAAGGGAGGCAAGGTGGTGCTCGATGCGATTCTGGCCGCCGATCCTTCCGCCCAAGTGGTCGTCGCGTCCGGTTTCTCCCATGATTACGTGCGTGGACAGCTGGCGCGCGGCGCCTGGGGTTTTCTCCAGAAGCCATTCAACGAGGCTCAGTTGCTGCATGCGGTGAACGTGATGCTGGTGCGCGCGGGGGCGAGAAAGCTTGACCCGCCCGTGACATCGGGCTAAGAATGGCTGTGCGTGGGTTGTGCGGTGGTGGTTCTAGCCCGGCGGTTTGCCGGACAGATGTGGAAGTGGGTGCGATGTGAATGTCGGGATAGTCGTGGCGGCAGGAAAAAGCGAACGCATGGGGCCCAGCGTGGACAAGGCGTTTCTGAGCCTGGGCACCAAGCCGGTGCTGGCCTACTCGCTGTTGGCCTTCGAGCGCTGTTCGCAGATAAACATGGTCGTCGTCGTGGCCCGGCGCGATCGCGTCGCGGCTGTGCGGGCGATGGCCCACATGTTCGGCTGCGCGAAGGTGAAGCATGTCGTGGCCGGCGGAACCCTGCGCCAGGATTCGGTCGTCAATGGCCTTAACCTGCTGGAGCCGGACGTAAAGATCGTTGCCGTTCACGATGGTGCGAGGCCCTGCGTGACGCCGGAGCTGATCGCAGCGACCATCGAATCTGCGATCCGGCATGGCTCGGGCGTCGCCGCCACCAAGATCGTGGACACGGTGAAACAGGTCGACCGCGGGCTCGTGGTGGCGAAAACCGTGGACCGCTCCAAGCTCTGGGCCGTGCAGACCCCGCAGACGTTCCGGTTCGACCTGCTGCTCAAGGCCTACGCGGCCGTGGCCAAGGGCAAGCTCGTCGTGACGGACGAGGCGTCGGCTGTCGAGTTGCTGCCCGCGGAGGTTCACCTGGTCCCGGGAGCCATGTCGAACTTGAAGATCACGACGACCGAGGACCTTCCGGTTGCAGCGGCATTGTTGAAAGTCGGGTAAGGGGTAGAGAGGGCGGTATCAGGCATGACCGAACGGAAGCTCGCGATTCTTGGCGACATTCACGCGAACTTGGAGGCGTTTAACGCCGTTCTGGCTGATGCGAAGAAGCTGGGGGTGACGGGTTATGTCTGCGTGGGCGATGTCGTGGGATACAACGCGGACCCCTCCGCCTGCCTTGATCTCCTGAGGGAACTCGATTGCGTCACCGTGCGTGGAAACCACGACCACTACTGCTCGCACAGTCACGAACCGCTGGACGATTTCCACCCGCTCGCCGCCAAGGTGGTGGACTGGACCCGCAGCCAGTTGACCGACGAGCAAAAGGAGTTCCTGCGGGGCCTGAAGCTCTCGCGGCTCGTGTCCGGCTTTTCGATCGTCCACAGCACGCTGGACATGCCTGACAAGTGGGGCTATGTGCTGGACACGCTGGAAGCGGACGCGCACTTCAACTACCAGACGACCTCCGTCTGCTTCTACGGCCATACGCACATCCCTGCCGTTTACGAGAAGCAGGGCCGCGTGACCCGTTACCTGACCGACCGTCTCGTGGTGGTGATGGGCCGGCGGTACTTCGTCAACCCGGGCAGTGTGGGGCAACCGCGCGACGGCGATCCGCGTGCAGCCTACTTAGTCTACGACGTGAACGCCCGCGAGATCGAGTTCCGCAGGGTGGCCTACGACGTCGCGGCCGTTCAGCGCAAGGTGCGCGCCGCCGGCCTGCCCGAGCGGCTGGCGTACCGGCTGGAGCTGGGCAAGTGACGCCAGCGCCGTCGCCGGCCGATGGCGAAGCGGCGCGAAGGTCCGATGCTCCCGCCCGCAAGTACCTTTTCGGTCCCGTCCCGTCCCGCCGTCTCGGGTTGTCGCTCGGGCTCGACTTGGTGCCGGCCAAGACCTGCAATCTCGACTGCATCTTCTGCCAGGTGGGCCGTACGCCCCGGACCACGCTCGTGCGCCGCGCCTATGTGCCGGTGGCCGCCGTGCTGGCGGAGTTCGATGCCTGGCTGTCCGCCGGGGGCCTGGCCGATTGCGTAACCCTTTCCGGGGCCGGTGAGCCGACCCTGCATAGCGGTTTTGGCGACGTGCTGCGGGGTGTTAGGGAACGCTGCGCGCTACGCACGGTTCTGCTGAGCAATGGGGCGCTGCTGTACCGTCCGGCCGTGCGGCGGGCCGCGGCGCTCGCCGATCTCGTCAAGGTCTCGCTGGGCGCGTGGGATGCGGATTCCTTCGCGCGCCTGAACCGGCCGGCGGCCGGTCTGACTTTCGAGCGGATGGTGGAGGGATTCCGGCAGTTCCGGCGGGCTTTCCGGGGAACGCTGTGGCTCGAGGTTTTCGTCGTACCGGGGTTGAACGACACGCCGGATCAGCTGCGTCGCGTGGCGGCGCTGGCGCGGACGTTCGGCCCCGACCGCGTGCAGCTGAACACCGCGGTGCGGCCGGCGGCGGAGGCGGGCGTTGGCCCTGCTGCAGAGGAAACCCTGGCCGCGCTGGCCAGCTGCTTTACCCCGCATGCGGAAGTCGTGGCGGCGCTCGGCCATCGGACGACCGGGGGTGCGGTCGCCGACGCTGATGCGGTCCTGGCCCTGCTGCTGCGGCACCCTTGCACGGCGCGGGAGATGGCCTTTGCCCTCGGCGGCGAGCCGGCTGCGGTGGCTGCCCAGCTGGAGGCGTTGCTGGTGGAGGGGCGCGTGGCGACCGAGGCGCGTGATGGGCAGTGCTACTACGTCGTTGCGGGCGCCTGAGAACGGCATGGCACCCTGCTAACCGTCTGGGAATCGTCGCTGCCTGCGTCGAAACGGCGGAGACCGCCGGCTTCCGCGCATGTGGAGCCGGCCGTCCTCGGCCGGCAGGGCGCATATCGCGACAACCATGAGACGGTTAGTGTGTCTCCCGGCACAGCGCGAGGCTGAGCAGGGCGAGGGCGGTGCCGTAATCCTGGTGGTAGTCGTAGAAGGGATAATCCCACCACGAGCCGTCGCGCTCCTGCAGCGGGACGAGCACGGCCTTCAGTCCGGCCAGGATCGGTGCACGCTCGGCGGGCGGCAGCAAGGTCGCGGCGCGCGCGGCGTGGTAGTGGCCGTAGTAGAAGTAGTAACCGGCCACCTGGAACCAGGCTTCGTGCGGGACGGGGCGTTTCCGGCCGATGTCCAGCCAGCCGTTGCGGTCCAGCAGCCGGTCGAGCTGTTCGCGCAGCACGGCCAGCGGCACGTCCGGCTCGCTCCAGGCCCGGAGCGCCAGGTTGCAGGCAACATTGCGCCCCAACCCCCCCGCGTTGCGGTTGACGGTATGCATGGGCCGCCACCAGTGCTGCTCGCCGTACAGGTAGCTGGAATCCGGCTTCCGCTGGCGTTCGAGCGCCTCGACGGCCTGGATGATCGTCGGCCGGGGAACCTCGAAGCCGGCTTGCGCGGCGGCGTGCAGGGCAAGCAGGGCGGTGGCGGTGACGACCGACTGCGCAGGGCCGGCCGGCCGCAGGGCCTGTACGTTGTGGTCGTAGTACGACCAGCCGCCGCTCACGTCGGCATAGTGCGCCAGGCGTTCGATCTGGCCGCGAATGACAGTCGCCGTGCGCGTCCGCTCGCGGCCGGGCGGCAGGCGCTGCCATTCGTACACCAGCGCCTGGATTCCGTACGCATGGGCCCAGACATTGTAAAGGGCGTCAGGCGCACACCGTTTGATATCCGGCAGGTGCGCGAGGAGCCAGGCGCGGGCGCGATTGCGCGCGGCTTGGGATTCGGGCGCGCCGTCGCTGGCGGGACTGCGCGCCAGGGCTTCCAGCGCCAGCGCGGTGCAGGCGGCGCGGAAGGTGTCGTGCGCGGAGGGGACCGGGGCGTATATGTTCAGCCCCTTCGTGTTGCGTGGCGAACCCCAGGAACCGTCGGCGTGCTGGCGCGCGAGTAGAAAGGCCAGGCCGTGTGCAATGGCCCCGTCGAGGGCGGCAGGCGGCACGACGGGCGGCGCAACGGGCGCGGGTGCGGCCGCAGCGCGCATCGCCAGGACGAAGCCGGCGGCGATTGCGCACCCGCAAACGGCCGTGCCGCTGGCACAGCTGCGCCTTGAGCGGCGGAGTTGGGTGGGCATCTCGCTCATGCGTCCGGCCGCTTGGGCAGAATGCGTTCGCCGGCCTTGAGGCCGTCGAGGATCTCGGTGCGCTCCTTCCAGGTTCGCCCGGCGCGGACGGTGCGCCGTTCCGGTGCGGCAGCGCCGGCCACGAAGACGTAGGGGGCGCCCGCGGGCTCGTCGCGGAACACCGCCGCGGCGGGCACGGTCAGCGCGTCCGCACGCCGGCAGACGGGGAGATGCACGGTGCAGGAGAGGCCTGGCGTTAGGGGCGCCGGATCGCGCGGCGGTTCCAGCGTGAGCGAGAGCAGGTACCAGCCCTTCTGTGCGGGCACAGGGGGCAGGGGGCGCAGCGTAGCCGGCAGGGCAAGGTTGGGGAAGGCCTTGGGGACAAGGGTGGCCTGCCGCAACTCGGGCGCGAACTGCAGGTCTTCCTCGCGCAGCCAGGCCCGCACCTCAAGCGGCCCGTCGCGGACCAGGGTCATGAGCGTGGTGCGCTGGGGGGGGTGTCCGCCGTGCTGCAGGTGCTTCTCCATGTCGCCTACGACCCAATCGCCCTTCTCGAAGGCGCCATAGTAAACGATGCCGTCTGCCGGCGCCTTGAGCGTGAGCAGGGCGCGGTCGGCTTTGAGCTCGGCCAGGCGCTCCGCGCGCCGGTTCTCAAGATAGCGCTTCTGTTCCAGCTCGAGGGTGCGCTTCTGCGCGTCCAGCGGCTGCAGGGCGCGAGCCTGGTCGCGGGTGAACTCCTGCCGCCGGCGGGCGGCCTCGAGCGTGTCCAGGCGCCTGGGCCGGTCGGACTCCTGCTGGCGCTGCGCATGAATACCCCACTGCGCGACCGTGTTGGTCAGGCTCGCCACCGTGTCGCGCTGACGCTTGAGGACGATCTCCTCCGTGGCTTCCGTCAGATCGTCCGCGCGGTACATCTTCGCCAGCTGGTCAAGCTCCTCCTGCTCGTAGCGGAGTCCGTTCAGGTTGCGCTGCACGTCCTGCGAGAGCTTCAGCTCCTCGAGGGGCTTTTCGAAACGTCGGTGGATGGCGAGGTCCTCGGCGGCCAGCCGGGCGGCTCGTTCGACCTCTTCGGACGTCAGCGCGGCGCCGCGCCCGCCGAAGGCGGTCTCCTGCTCGGCCCGCGCCAGTTCGAGCTGCTTGAGTCCCTGCTCCGCTTCCATGTCGGCGATGGCCCGGTCGAGGCCGCGGGCGTCGAACATCAGCAGCGCGTCACCCGCCCGCACGCGCGAGCCGTGCGCAACTGCGTTGGTGACGGTGAGCTCGGTCCAGGCGCGGGTGACCACCGCGAGCGGCAGCGCGTCAGCCGGGAAGAAGACACCGGCCGTTTCGAGGGTGATGTCGAACCGCCCCGGCTTGACCTCGCAGGTGGCGGAGGCCGCAGGCGGCGTCTCGGTGGGCTGACGGGCCGGAGCGTTCGTCTCCCCAGGTGCGGCGGCGAGCGCGGAGAACGTGCAGAGGAGCAGGCTGCCTGCATTCAGCAGGCGTGTGTGGGCGGTCATGCGATCAGTCCTTTCCGAAGAATGCCGGCGGCACTCTACCATCCCTGCGGCCGCACGCCAACCACACAGGTCAGGCATTCGCGCCCGGCCGGCCGGGGTCCTGCAACCGGGTTGCACGGATCGGGCTGGCTGGCTCAGCGCGTGCGCGGCGGCGGCACCGGCAAGACATTGAGCGCGTTGCGCAGGACCTGCGAGCTGAGCTGCAGGCCCGCCTCCTCGACCGGCGCACGGTTCACGGACCAGCGGACCTTCTGGGCCACGATCGAGAACTGGACCATGCCGCCCGCCTCGATAAAGCCGCGGGCGTCGGACACGGTCAGAATCGGCCGCCCTTTAACGGCGGCGAGGATGCGCGGCAGCGCCTTCGTTTCGGATGCGCAGATGAAGAGCAGATCGCAGGCAGTCAGGTTCGCGCCCGCCTGATAGCGGCCCAACGGGCGCACGACCAGCCGGCGCCCCGGCGTCAGCTCCTTGCCTTCGACGGCCGCGAACGCGTTCCCGAACGGGCTGGCGCCCAGGATGCCGATCGTCACGGTGGCGGCAGGTGGCTGGGTCGTCGCGGGCCAGCGCGTGAACTGCAGAAAATGGTAAAGGTAGGCAGCCTCGACCTGGTACTCCGCGGGTCGACTCTCGTCGGCAGGGCGCGCGGGCAGGGCGCGCGGTTGCGCGCTTGCGAGCAGGATGGCCAGCAGGGCGCCTGCGCGTTGACCGCAAGACATGAACGCACGGTTTCCCATAGGGTTCCGCCTGGCCACGGGCCGGGCGGCCAGCTCGCTCTCTCAGAATCGCACGTCCGCCTTGATGCCGGCGACGCTCGGCTCTTCGATCCAGCCGATCTTGGCGGGGTAGTCGGCGGAGTCTCCCGAGGAGTACAAGTACCGCCGGGTTCCCATAAGGTTGAGCGCGTACACCGTCAGCGTGCTGTCGATGGGCAGGGGAAGTCTCCAGGCCAGCGCGGCGTTCAGCCGCACGTCTGTGCCGCCGAAGCTCTCGTCGCGCAACCTGCGCTCGACCGCGCCCCAGGCCGCATCGCCCGCGCCGGCGTACTTGCGGGCGTACATGGCTTCGACTTCCCGGTTGCCTTCCCACCGCCAGAACACCTGCGTATCGACGTGAACGGTCAGCCGGCGCACCACGGGGAACGTCGCGAAGACCTTGGTCGCGTGGTTGGCCCAATTGCTCAGGTCATTGCCTGTGTCCGTGAGCCCGTTCACGTCGTAGTCGGCGACGCTGATGCCCTGCACGGCGCGCGGGTCGGCGCTGTCCCAGTCGAGCTGCTTGGTGCAGGCGTGGCTGAGCCCGAGGGTTCCTGCCTCGGCCTGGCAACGCGCTTCGGCTTCGAGTCCCGCGACCTGCAGCGTGCCCACGGGGCCGGAGTGATCGGTCAGCCAGCCAAGGGCGTCGATGCTGTCGTAGAAGGCCGCCGCGCTCAGCGTGCAATTCGCGGTTGGCATGTAGACGTGCTGCAACTCATAGCCCCTGAGCGTCTCGGTGTCCGCCGAGCGGCCGTTGAGATGATCCTTGAAGGCCTCCTCGATCGTGCACATGCGCGCCGACTGCTGCCAGGAAAGGGTGGTGTTGTTGCGGGTGTTGAATTGGGAGCTGAGCGCGACGCGTGGCGAGAATAGCAAATCGGAGAACTCGTGACGGTCCAGGCGGCCGGAGAGCAGGACGGTGGCCAGGGGGTGCAGCTCGAACCGGCCCTCGCCGAGCAGCGACTGCATGTTGGCGTTGAAACCGTCGGAGGCCAGCTCCTGCATGCTCGCGCCCTGGTTCGTCTTGAAGTCCTTGAGGTTGATGTACATGCGGTCCAGCTCGCCCTTGTCGTAGCGCTCCTGCGTGTAGTCGAAGCCGAAGGCAAGGCGGTGGCGCTCGCTGAAATCGAGACGCAAGAGCGTGCCGGCGGTGATCTCGGTCTCCCGGAAATCGTAGACGACGTTGCCTGGCGGCACGCCATGGAACCCATCCTGGTCGTACCGTTTGGAGCGGTCGGTCGCCAGGTAGTCGTAGTAGTACTCGGAATCCAGCGCCAGGCGCGAATCGAGCGCCAGGGAATCCGAGAAAGCATGCTGGTTTTCCAGGACCAGGGTCTGAGACTCCTCGCCGGTGAAGCGTTCGTAGACGGCGCGGCCGGCGGCTGTCGCCCGGCGCTTCCACTCCAGCGTGGACGGGGTGCCGGCGCTGGTATAGCGGCCCCAGAGCCGCCACTCTCCGAGGATGCGGGCGTCGAGTTGAAGCTTCTTCTGTTCCGCGCCCAGGGCGTCTCCCAGGTACGGGGAGCCCCGATCGCCGGACCCCAAGTAACGGGTGACGCCCGTGACGCGGTCGATCTCGAAGTAGCGCGGGTCGTCCAAACCGTCGGTACGGCGCCAGCTGCCGTAGGCATACAGCTCGTAGTCCCTGCCTGTGTAGCCGGTGCTGCCGTAGCCTCCCACCGAGTCGTAACGCCCGACGTACTCCGTCCCGACCGCGGTGCCGGGGGCGGTGGCCGCCGTGCGGGTGATGATGTTGATCACCGCCGCAATGGCGCCGGGGCCGTAGGTCACGGACCCCGGGCCGCGTACGACCTCGATGCGCTCGATGTCGTTGAGATCCCAGTTCTGGAGCTCCCGCGTGGCGCCTTGCGCCATCTTCTGGTTCACGTTCTGCCCGTTGACGAGCAGCAGGAGCTTGTAGTTGCGGTCCACGATCAGCCCCCGCAGGCCGATTCGCGGCGCCAGGTGGGCCAGCCACAAGGCGCCGGGCACGTAGATCTCGATCAGGTCAGCCACGTTGCGGGCAGGGGTCGTGTCGATCATCTCGCGCGTGATCGTGGTGACGGACACGGGCGTCTGCAGGAGCTTGCTGCCGGTCACGCTGCCGATGCGCACATCCGTGTTCATCAGCTCTTCCAGCGACAGCGCAAACAAGCGCCCGGCGGAGCCGGACGGATCCTCGGCCGAAGGCTCGGCCCCCACGTTGACAGGCTCCAGCGCGCAAAGCCCCGCGATTGCCGACATGGCCACGAATGCACGTTCCATTACATGCCTCCTTGCGCTTGAACGCCGCGGCGAGCACCTGAATCTCGCCTGTGATGTTGACGAGAGACCGGGGTGGAGTCAAGCGCGGACCCGCCGAGCTCAAGCGGACGCCGGGCTTGCCTTGTCGCCGCCGTTCTGGCATGAATACATACGTATGAAACAACGCACGAAAGAGCAGGGTCAGGGTACCCGCCAGCGCCTGCTGGCGGAGGCGGCGCGCCTCTTTGCCGGACAGGGCTATGCCGGTGTGTCGGTGCGCGACATCGTGAAGGCTGCCGGCGCGAACCTGGGGGCGATCACGTACCACTTCGGCGGCAAGGAAGAGCTCTTCGAAGCCGTGCTTGAGTTGACGCTGCTGCCGCTGGTTGTGGAGCTGGAGGCGATCGCGGTGGATGCGGCGCCGCCGACCGAGCGGCTGAAGCGGATGTTCCTTGTCTATGCCCGCTACCTGCTGTGCCGCGATCCGGACATGAAGGTGATCTTCGCTGCCATGCTGACGGGACATGCCACGCGGATTCCCCGCATGGCGGTGCGGCTGATCGGACGGCGCAACGCGGCGTTTGCAAGGGTGCTGGCCGACGGCGTGGCGGCTCGCGCCCTGCGCTTGTCCGACCCTGAGCAGACCGCCTGGATGTTCTTCGGTATGGTGATTCCGTTTGTGATCATAGCGCAGGCGCCCGGTTCGCGGCACGCGGGGGCGGTGGTGACGCCGGAGAGGGTGACGGCGTTTGCGCAAACGGCCGTGAGCATCTTCCTGGATGGCCTGCGTACGCGCGGAGCGGAAGGGCGAAAGGATGCTGTATGCCCAGGCTGAGCCTTGCCTGCGTCCTGACGGCGCTGTTGGGCCTGCCTTGGGCCGGTGTGCCGGGCGCTCGCGCGGCCGGCACGAACGAGGAAATCGTGCTGACGCTGGCCGCCTGCCTGGCCCGGGCGCAGGCGCAGAGCGCCCGCATGCGCGTGGCCCGGCTGGAGCGCGAGCAGGCCCGGGCCACGGTGGTCCAGGCGCGGGCCGAGGCACTGCCGCACCTGAGCCTGAATGGCCAGTACCGGCGGATGGACGAGCTCCAGGAGGTGGACTTCGGCGGGCAGCGCTTCGAGCTGGGCACGCTGGACAACTACTCGGTCGAGGCAGGGGTTCGGCAGACCCTCTACTCGGGCGGGAGGGTCAACGCCGCGCTGAAGGCCTCCCGGCTCGCCGGCCGGCTGGCGGCCGAGAGCGAGGCCGACGCGACTGCGGGGGTCGTGCGCGACGTGCATGCGGGTTTTGCGGCGTGCCTGTTGAGCGACGCCGCGGTGCAGGTGCGCGAGGCTTCGCTGGAGCAGCTTGAGAGCCTCCTGCGGCAGACAGCCGAGAAGTTCCGGAGCGGTACTGTCCCCGAGCTCGATGTGCTCAGCGCGCAGGTCAGCGTGAACAACGAGCGCCCGCTGCTGATCGAAGCCCGGCGGCAGGGCGAGCTCGCGCGCGAGCAGTTCCGGCGGCTGCTGTGGCTTGACCCCGGTCCGTACCGGCTGGCGGGAACGCTGGCATGCGAGCCGGTCACCGTGCAGCTCGAGGACGTGCTGGCCGCGGCGCAGGCCCGGCGCCCGGCGCTGCAGCGGCTGGAAACACAGGTGGCCTTGCGCGCGCAGGATGTGGCGGCCAGCCGTTCGGGCGCCTTGCCGAACGTCTATGCTTCGGCGGCTTACAACGGCGCGAACTCGTACCAGATGATGCCGATCGACAAGGAGTGGCTGTGGCACTGGAACGCCGGTGTGACGCTGGAGTGGAACCTGTGGGACGGGAACCTGACCGCGGGGGTGATTGCGGAGAAGCGGCTCGCGTGGGAGAAGTCGCGCACGGAGCTCGCTGACGCGCGCCGGGGCGTGGAACTGGAAGTGCGGTCGGCATACCTCGGGCTGCGGCGTGCCGCGGAGGCGGTCGAGGCCAGTACGGCCGGAGTGGCGCTGGCCGAGCGGGCCCTGGCGGCGGCGCAGAGCCGGTACGCCGCCGGTCTGGCCACGTACCTGGACGTGACGCAGGCGAACCTGGGATTGAACGCCGCACGCCTGAACCGGCTGCAGGCCCTGCATGACCACATGGTGGCGCGGGCGGACCTCGTGTACGCCGGCGGAGGGGACGGGGAGGGTGTGGCCGCGGGTGCCGGCGCGGGTGGCGGAAAGGGGAGGGTGCAGCGTGAGTAGGGGAATGCCCAGGGGTTTGTGGACCTTGCTGGCCTGTGTGGGGTTGGTGGTGCTGACCGTCTTCCTGGTCCGGCTCGCCGCGCAATTGAAGCCGGTCAAGCCCCAGGTGGAGCCGCGTGAGCCGCCGCTGGCGGTGACCGTGTGCGTGATCGCGCCGACGAACGTCGCGGACGTCGTGAATGTGGCCGGAACCCTGGAGGCGTGGGCCACGGTCACGGTGGCTGCCGAGCAGGCCGGCCGCGTGACGGTGCTCACGTGCGAAGAAGGCGCCCTGATGAAGCAGGGTGACCGCCTCGCGGCCGTCGACAGCCGGCTGGCGGATCAGTCCGTGCGGCGGGCGGAACTGGCCTGCACGGAGGCGATTTCGGACTATCAGCGCTGGACGAACCTGCAACGCACGGGCTCGGTTTCGGAGAAGGAGTTCGAGAGCATCGCCAATCGGCGCGCGCAAGCGGAGGTGTCCCTGGCCGACGCGCGCGTGGTGCGGACGCAGTGCGAGGTTCACAGCCCGCTGGACGGGGTCGTGCAGGAGCGCTTCATCGAACTGGGCGAGTACCTCGCGCCAGGGCAGCCCGTCTGCCGCCTGATCGCGGCTGAACGGGTGAAGACGGTGTTTCACGTCGCGGAGCGCGACGTCTATAACCTGCGCGTCGGCCAGGACCTCGCGTTCACGGCGGATGCGCTGCCCGGCCGGACGGTTACGGGGAAGGTGCATTTCATTGCGCCGGCGGCCGCGGCGGACAGTAACACGTTTCGCGTGGAACTGGCCGTGGACAATGCGGACGGCACGCTGCGCCCGGGGCTGATCGTGCGCGTTGCGCTGGTGCGCGGCCGGTTCGAGAACGTGGTGGCCGTGCCGTTAGACGCGCTGGTGCCGGACAAGGGCGAGTACGTGGCCTTCGTGCACGAGCGGGGCGCGGCGGTGCGCCGTGTCGTGAGGCTGCGCGCGCTGGCGGGCGGGCTGGCGGTCGTGGAATCGGGCCTCGCGGTCGGCGAGGAAGTTGTCGTCAGCGGACAGCGGCAGTGCGAGGACGGCCGGCCGATTGCGCCGGCCACAACCGCTCCCTGAGGGGGCACGGGTAGCAGGCATCCATGCTGATCACGGACTATGCCATCAAGAACCGCGCGGCGGTCTTCATTCTGGCCTTGGCGCTTATCGTGCTGGGGGGCATCAGCTACGTGCTGCTGCCGCGCGAGGGGCCGCCGGATGTCACGATTCCCTACGTGTTCGTGACGGCGCCCTACGAGGGCGTGGCCCCGGCGGATATCGAGAACCTGATCACCATCCCGCTGGAGCGGCGTTTCAACGACCTGCCGAACGTCAAGGAGGTCCGCTCGTCGTCGGCCGAGGGGCTGGCGCTGGTCTCGATCGAGTTCACGCCCGAGCAGGCTATCGACGTCGCCGTCCAGAAGGTGAAGGACAAGATCGATCTCGCCAAGCCGGATCTCCCGGACGACCTCGACGAGCCCTCGGTGCGCGACATCAACTTCAACACCGAGTGGCCGGTGCTGGTCTTCACGCTCTCCGGGGACACGCCTCAGGAACGCCTGAAGCGCCTGGCGGAGGATCTGGAGGAATCCATCGAGGATGTGCCGGGCGTGCTGCAGGCGACCGTGTACGGGGGACGGGAGCGTGAGATCCGCATCGAGCTCGATCTGCAGCGGCTGGCCGCGTACGGCATCCCGCTGCAGCAGATCGTGGGCCTGCTGGACCAGGAGAATGCCTCTGTTTCGGCCGGCAACCTGGAGGCGGAGGGCGCGAACAAGTTCCAAATCCGTGTGCCTGGCGAGTTTACGGAGGTGCTTGAGATCGAGGGGTTGGTGGTGGCCCACGCGGGGGGCCGGCCGGTCTACTTGCGCGATGTGGCCCGCGTCCGCGATACGTTCAAGGATCTCGACACGCTCACGCGCCTGAATGGGAAGCCGTGCGTGTCGGTCAAGGTGCAGAAGCGGACGGGGCAGAACACGGTCAAGCTCGTGGACCGGGTCAAGGCCGTGCTGGCCGCCTCGCCGCTGCCTGCCGGCGTGGCGCTGGACATCACGAACGACCAGTCGCGTGACGTCCGCATGATGGTGGCGGAGCTCGAGAACAACATGGCGTCCGGTTTTCTCCTGGTCATCCTCGTGCTGCTGGTGTGTATCGGCTGGCGCAACAGCCTCCTGGTCGGCGTCGCAATCCCGTTCTCGATGCTGCTGTCGTTCCTGGTGCTGCTGATCAGCGGGATCACGCTGAACATGATCGTGCTGTTCAGCCTCGTGCTGGGGGTGGGCATGCTGGTGGACAACGCGATCGTGATCGTGGAGAACATCTACCGCCTGCACGGCGAGGGCTTGAGCAAACGGGATGCGGCGCTGCAGGGGGCGCGGGAAGTCGCCTGGCCCGTAACCACATCCACGCTGACGACGGTGGTGGCATTCTACCCGCTCCTGTACTGGCCCGGCGTGATGGGGCAGTTCATGAGCTACCTGCCGATCACCTTGATCTGCACGCTCGGCGCCTCGCTCTTCGTCGCGCTGGTCATCAATCCCGCCATCGCGTCGGTGTTCGTGCGGCGGACGCGGCGCAGCTCGTCCGCGGAGGATGGCCGCACGCACCCGTTCCTCGCGGCTTACGAGCGGCTGCTGCGGTTCGCGCTGCGCAACCGCGCGCTGACCGTGACGTGGAACGTCTGCTTGCTCGTGCTCAGCGTCCAGCTGTACCGGTACTACGGGGCCGGGGTGGAGCTGTTCCCGGAGACCGATCCGCGCAGTTGCAGCGTGCAGGTGAAGTACCCCGAGGGCACCCGCATCGAGCAGACGGACGCCACGATCCGGGCCATCGAAGCGCAGTGCGCCGGCTATGGCGATATCCGGTACATGGTGGCCAATGTCGGTACCGTGGGGGTGATTCAGGGCGCGGCCGGGGCGACGGGGCAGGGCTCGCACATGGGGTCCGTGGACCTGCAGTTCGTGGATTTCGAAGAGCGGCACGGCTCTTCCGCTGCGCTGGTGGATCGCATCCGGCGCGAACTCGGCATGTTTCCCGGGGCTGAGGTGCAGGTCGAGAAGGAGCGGGAAGGCCCGCCGACGGGGGCGCCCGTGAGCATCGAGATCAGCGGCGATGACTTCGCCGTCCTGGAGCGGCTGGCGGGGGAGGTGCGGCGGCGCATCACGGGCGTGCCGGGGCTCGTGGACGTGCGTGACGATGTCGAGGATGCGCGGCCCGAGGTGCGCTTTGTCGTGGACCGCGAGCGCGCTGCACTGCTGGGCGTGGATACGCGCACCGTGGGCAACTTTCTGCGCTCGGCCGTGAACGGAGAGTCCGCGACGAAGTTCCGCGCGGGCGAGGACGAATATGACATTACCGTGCGGCTGCCGGCCGCGGACCGCGGCAGCGTACGCCTCTTCGAGGAGCTGCGCCTGCCGGTGCGGGGCGGCGGGCAGGTGCCGCTTTCGGCCGTGGGCGCTGTCCGCTACGCGGGTGGGCGAGGGGCCATCCGGCGCAAGGATCAGAAGCGGACCATAACCATCAGCGGCAACAACCAGGGGCGCGGCGTCGATGCCGTGCTGGCGGAGGTGACCACGCGCCTGGCCGACTGGCGACTGCCGCGCGGCTATACGCTGACCTACGCCGGGGACAACGCGGAGATGAAGACCTCCGGCGCCTTCCTGGCCAACGCGTTTGGCGTGGCGGTGGCGTTGATCGCGGTTGTGCTCGTGCTGCAGTTCAACTCGGCGCTTCTGCCCGGCATCATCATGGCCTCCGTCGTGCTGTCGCTCATGGGTGTCCTGTGGGGGTTGCTCGTGTGCGGCATGCGGTTCGGGATCATCATGACGGGGCTCGGGGTCATCAGCCTGGCAGGCATCGTGGTCAACAACGCCATCGTGCTGATCGATTGCGTCTGCCAGTTGGAACGTCAGGGCCTCCCCGCCGGCGAGGCCGTCGTGCGAGCCGGGCGCCTGCGCCTGCGCCCCGTGCTGCTGACGGCGGTGACGACTGTGCTGGGGCTTGTGCCCATGGCCATCGGGTACAGCCTGGAATTCCACACCTTTCCGCCCCGGCTCGTCGCGGGCACCGAGACGAGCGCGTGGTGGGCGCCGATGGCCGTGGTCGTGATCGCCGGGCTGAGCGTGGCAACCCTGCTGACGCTGGTGCTCGTCCCCGTGCTCTACAGCCTAGTCAGGGGCCTGACACGCCGCGGTCGAACCTGGTTCGACCGCTGGCAGTCAGCCGACGACTCGTAGACCCATGTGGGCGTTGCCCACAACCCTCACCCCATCCCTCTCCCAGTGGGAGAGGGCGGAGATTGTTTGGCATGCTTCGCCGTTCCCGGGGGTTACTAACCGTCTCGGAATTGTCGCTGCCTGCGCGCCGAAACGGCGGAGACCGCCGTCTCCAGCACGTATGGAGCCGGCCGTCCTCGGCCGGTAGAGCGCATATCGCGACAACAATGAGACGGTTAGTAAGGCACAGAAGCGTCAGCTCAGTAGCGTTCCACGGGTGGCGTTGGCGTTACCACCGGCGGAGGCGGCAGCGGCTGCCCGGCTGCCAGCATCTCCTCGGTGAAGAGCGGCACCCACTTATCGGTTCCCTTGGCGCTGCGCACCACCGCCTCCAGGAAGGCGGCCCCGCGGATGCCGTCGTGAACGGAGGGGTACTCGTGGTCGGCGCGCGCCGGGCGCTGTCCGTCGTTCTTGCGGACAAGCGCGTCCGCGAAGGCACGGTAGATGTTGGCCAGGGCGTCCACGAAGCCGTCCGGTGAACCATTCGGCTGTCGCGTGGCGTGGTGGGCCTCCTTGCCGATGAAAGCCGAACCGGTCCGGCGGATCTCGGTTGGCTTGTCCAACCAGTGCACGAGGAGCTGGTTGGGATTGTGCTGCGACCAGTCCAGGGAGCCCTTCTCGCCGTAGACGCGCAGCCGCAGTCCGCCGTCTTCGCCGACGGCGACCTGGCTGGCCCAGATGACACCCGCGGCGCCCGTATCGAGCTTCAAGATGACCGTGCCGTCATCGTCCAGGGGACGGCCGCGCACGAAGGTGGCCAGCTCCGCGCAGACTGTCGCGACGCGGCTTTCGGTGACGTACTCGATCAGGTTGTGACAGTAGCCGCCCAGCTCGCCGATGCAGCAGGAGATCCCGGCCCGCTTCGGATCCGTGCGCCAGACTGCCTGGCGGTTCCCGGCCGTCTCCTGGCGGGTGGCGAGCCAGCCCTGCGGATACTCCGCCACGACGCGGCGCACGGCGCCGAGCCTGCCGTCCGTGACGAGTGCGCGCGCCTCTCGAACCATGGGGTAGGCCGTGTGCGCATGGGCGAGGCAGAAGAGCCGCTTCGTGGCTTTGATCTTGGCCGCGAGGTTGACGGCTTCGTCGAGCGACACCGTCATCGGTTTCTCGCACAGCACGTGGAACCCCGCGTCGAGCGCCGCCATGGCGATCGGGTAATGCATGTTGTTCGGCGTCACGATCGCAATGAAGTCGAGCCGCTGACCGTCGTCGAGGCGTCCCTCCCGGCGGAACATCTCGCGGTAGTTGCCGTACACGCGTTCGGGGTCCAACCCGAGTTCCAGGCCGTACTCGCGCGACTTGAGGCGGGAGCTGCTGAAATTGCCGGCGACGAGGTCGATGCGGTCGTCCATCTGCGCCGCCATCCGGTGGGCGGCGCCGATGGGCGACCCTTTTCCGCCCCCCACCATGCCCATACGAAGTTTACGCTGCATAACGCCACTTCCTTGTTTGAGATCGCTCACCGTGACCGAGTTGCCCTAACCCGCGATGTCTTAGTTACGACGCCATGACAACGCTGATTGTGTGGGAGATTAGCCGGTTCAGTGACGTTTAGCAATGACGAAAAACAACAAGAGGTAAGCTCGGGCGCATTTCACCTCCGTAGGGGTTCGTTTGAGAGACGAGGAGCGGAATCATC
>CAYOBW010000022.1:0-43553 GCA_964402115.1 uncultured Victivallales bacterium | reverse complement strand
GCCAAGTGCTCCAGCCGCACCCCATCCGCGTTCACCAACTCGAACCCGTAACTCCCGCCCGCCGTGCTCCCGCGGTTCAAGAGCGCGGCCCGGTTCGGATAGGCCGGATCGTTGTACCCTTCGATCGTCACGCCCTTGTCCGCGGCCGTGACGATAATGTTCGTGGTCAGCGCATAAGTCCCGGCGTCGACGCGGATGACGTCGCCCGCTCCGAGCTGGTAAGCCTCGAGCACCGCACGGATGGAAGCCTTGGGCGCGTCAGCGGAGGTGCCCGCGTTGGCATCGCTGCCGGCCGCGGTGGTCCAGTCGCCGGCCTCGAAGCTTGCATCGTTCACGAAGAAGATGTGGATCGGTCCGGTAATCACGAACGTCTCCCGGCTCTGACCCGCCACGCCGGAACCGTCGTTGCGGAGCACGCGGATGAGGTAGTCGGCGCCCGGCACAATGTCGTTCGGAATGGCCCACGCGTACGTGCCGTTGTTCGGGGCGCTGTCCGCCAGTTGCAGGACGGGGTCCGCCTGGCCCGGTTGCAGCAGCTCGACGGTGACGCTCCCCGTGAAGTCGTGACTGCGCCACCGGATCGAGAACGTCTTCTCGGCCGGCCAGGTCTCGCCGCCCGCCGGGGCCATGATCAGCACGAACTGCGCGGGGCTCTTGGACGCCTGAACGGTTCCGCCATAAGCGCCCAGATTCACATAGCCGCCGTTCGGCGCCGGCTCGGCGCCAACCGGTGTCGCCGCGTCGCCACGGTCCACGGCGGGCGACTGGCCGGCATCCACCGTCTCCACCGGCGTGAGCCAGGCGGGCAGCCCGGTGGCGGAATCGCGCACCGGCGCGAACGCGCCGCCGTGGAAACTGCCGGCCTGGCTCTGCTCGTGGAAGTCGTCGTCCCGGCCGTCACGGGTCGCGTCGGCGAAGCCCAGCACGCCATCCGCGCCATACGGGTCCACGAACAGAGGGTCGAGCGACAGGCTGTTCGCGTCCGTGAACGAGGCGTTCTGCCAGTCGGACAGCGTGGCACGCCCCACGCCCAACCACCACCCGGTTTTGCCAGTCCCCGTGGCATGGATCAGGTTGTAGTCGCTGCCGAACCCGATCTGGCTGTCGTTGGCCACGTAGAGGCCATAACCGCTTTCCACCCAGATGACATTGTTCCGCGGCCGGACATTGGACGCGCCGCTTTCGATGCGGATCGCGTCGCCCGTCACCTGGTAGACCGTGTTGTTCGTCAGCGCCGGCTGCGAGCCGTGGAGCAGCACGCCGTACTGGGCGTTGGCATAGACCAGGTTGTTCGAGATGGCGGGGCTGCCGGTGGCGTAGATGCCGATGGCATTCGAGTAGACGACGTTCTGCAGGACGGCCGCCCCGGACGTCGCAATGCCGCGGTTCGTGTTGCCGTAGACCCGGTTCTGGGAAACGGCGCCGGAACCGGCGGCCACGATGCCGTCATAGTTGCCATACACAACGTTGCAGGACGCCGTGCTGGAGGAAGTCAGGCGGATGCCCCCGCTTCCCGTAACCCCGTGCCCGTAGACCGTATTCCCGACCACCGCGGCGTTGGAGGTCGTCGTGATGCCCCACCCCACGTTGTTATGCACCCGGTTTCCGCGCCCGGCCGCCAGGTCCGCCTGCCCGATCACGGCCTGGGTGCCCGCCGCGGAATTGCCCACGTAGATGCCGTCACCGCTGTTGCTGTGGACGTGATTGGCTTCGACGCGGACATCGCCCGTATTGCTCAGGTAGATACCGGCGCCGACGTTGTTGAAGACCTCGCTGTCCGTCAGCGTCTGCACCGCTCCATCCACGTAGATGCCGTAGCGTCCGTTGCCCGTGGCCACCAGGTGGTCCAGGGAGGCCAGGGTGGACGCCGTATCCAGCCGCAGGCCGTCGAGGGTAGCCTGCGACAGCGTGAGATGGGACCCCGTGAAGTACGTGCTCCCGTTGTGCGCCCAGACACCCATCTGCCCCCGGTTGACGGTGAGGTATGACAAGTTGACGTAGTCCGCGTCGTTGAGTTCGATCACGGGCGCCACGGTCAGCGCATTGGCATGCCGCAGCACCGCCTCGCGCCCAGCCCCCGTCGGACCGGTCAGGCTGAAACCTTCGTCGTCGCCCATGCCGACCGTGCCCGAGAACAGCAGCGGATGGATGAGCGGGTAGACGCCGGTGTCGACCAAGACCTGCTGCGCCGGCCCCAGCGCATAGAGGTGGAAGACGTTCCACGGGTTCGGCTTGGGCGCGTCGCTCGTCTTGCCCGTGTTGCGATTGCTCCCCACGGCGGAGGTGTATTCATCCCCGTCGAGCGCCTGGTCGTTCACATAGAACGTATTCGTGTTTTCGGGGACGGCAAACGGCTCCTGCGCGCGATCGAGGACCAGGGTATTCCCCACCAGCGAAACCTGGATCCTCAGCCCATGGGTCCCCGCGGCGATGCCCGTGTTGGCCGGAATCCAGGTGAACGTGCCGCTGTCTTCGAGCGCGGCGGCGAGCGTGATCGCGAATTCCGGCCCGCCGGCGCTGTCGCGATAGAGATCGATGCGCACCGCCGAATCGCTGTCATTGCCGTAGGAGTCCCAGCGGATCGCGTACGGCTTGCCGTCCTCCCAGTCCGTGTAAAGATCGGGGAAGCGCACGGCCACGTGCGGCGCAGTCAACGGGGCGGCCTCCGCCGCCGCGGTATTCCCGAAGGCGCCCTGATCGGGGGCCACCGTGTCCGCCTGGACGTACAGGAAGGCGCCGTCCAGGAACGCTTCGTTAGCCGTGCCGCCGGCGCGGGCGGCCTGGAACTCGAACCGGACCTGGCGCGTCCCGAACGGCAGGTGCACCCGGTCGCCGGAGAGCGCCCAACGCTCCGTGACGGTCACCTCCCCGCCTTCGCAGCGCCCCAGCTCCGAGCCCGTGCCGTCGAGGAAGACCAGGACAACCCGGCCGCTGTCCGGCGCCGTCGCGTCCGCCCCGCGCAGCCGCCCGCCGAACACCGCCACCAGATCCAGCGAGTCGAGCGCCGCCACGCTGAAGCCCGCCGCCGCCAGGTTCACCGTCTGCTGGGCAAAGCCGCCCTGGACGCTGCCGGGGGAGAAGTACTTCGCGCCCTCGAACGGAGCCGGGCTGCCGCTCTGCGTGGCGGCGTTCAGGTTCACGGTCCAACCGCTCAGCCCCGCCTCGAAGCCCGGATTGGTCAGCAGGTTGACGTAGGACGCGGGCAAGCCGGTGTCGGTCA
The DNA here is from genome assembly GCA_964402115.1 of uncultured Victivallales bacterium. Lineage (GTDB taxonomy): Bacteria > Verrucomicrobiota > Kiritimatiellia > UBA8416 > CAYOBW01 > CAYOBW01. The sequence goes on along the minus strand of CAYOBW010000022.1, from coordinate 40,333 downwards.
GCGGATCGGCGCTGTCCACCGTCGGACTCGAGAACCGCTGCCCGGCCACGAGCGCGAACACCCGGTAGTCGTCCCGCGCCCGGCTGTAGAATCGCGGCTCGGCCCAAGACGGGTTGACCGCGGTGCGGCCGATCGAGTGCAGATCGAACAGCGCCACATCCGCCTGGACGTCGAGGATGTCCGTGAAGTCCCTGGTCCAGTAGGCCACCTTCCCGCTGCCCGAGGCGTAGAGATCGTTGTAGTCGCTGAAGAATCCGACTTGGCTGTCGTTGGCGACGTACAGGTCGTAGCCGCTTTCCGCCCAGACGATGTTGTCGCGCACCTCGACGTTGCTCGCGGCCGACTCGAGGCGCAGACCGTCTCCCTGCGGCGCATAGATCGTGTTGCTGACGATCAGGACCCCCGCCTTGCCCTTGACGGACACCGCCGCCAGCGTGTTCTTGTAGATCAGGTTGTGGACGATGACCTGCCCGTTGTTGGCGGCGATTCCCGTGCCGTTGCCGGCGATGCGGTTGAACTGGATCGTGCCGGTGAAGTTGACGCCGGTCGTGTTGCCCTCGATGAGGTTGGCCGTTTCGAACTCGTTGCCGCCCAGCACACCGGTTCCGGTCACGCCGGTCGCGTTGCCGTAGATGTGCTGTCCGCGCATTCGGGCGCCCGCGGCGAGATTCACGCCAACCGTGCAGCCGTAGACGTCATTGGGCTCGGCGCTGCCGACGAAGCCGAGGCCGGCGGCTTCCCCCGCGGCCGTGACGACGATGCCGGTCGTGCAGTTGTGAATCCGGTTGCCGCCAAGCGTGGCGGCCGCTCCGTACGCCACGCCCGTGGCGGCGTCGTGCACATCGTTGTCGCGGATCGCTCCGGTGAAGACGGCGCCCACTGCAATCCCCGTGCTTCTGGCTCCGATGTCATTGTGGGCAATGAAACCCTGCCCCGCGGCGGTCAGGCGGATCCCGTCGCCATTGCCGGCCATTTGGTTGTGAAGAACCTGCACGTCGGCGCCGCCGGACAGCGTCAGGGCTGCGCCAAGCGTGCAGTTGACGATAGCGAGGCCGTCGGCGGCAGCCGCGGTCACTCCTTTGGTCAACTGCAGCGTCTGGAGAATGCCACCGGCGCCGGCTTCCACCGTCACGACGTCGCTAATCTCGCTGGCCGGCCCGGAGGCTCCGAGAATCAGCACGCCGGCGTCATCGGCGCGCAGCGTGAAGCCGGCATACGTGCCTGATTGCAGCGTGACGACATCGCCCGGTCCAAGATCGTTCGCGTCCAAAACGCTCTGGATGTCCGTGCCCGGCGCGACCGCGAACACGCGCTGCGCCTGTTGCGTGACGCTCCGCAGGTAGACCTGCGGCAATCCCGCGTTGCGCGCCATCCAGGCGATCGTCGGCCGGCCCGCCGGGTCCACCGCGAACGCGAGGGCCTCCGGCGCCCGGGTCGAGCAACTGAGCCCCACGCCGGAAGCATCGCCGGGAAGTTGTTCGACAAAGCCGGCGCCATCCCACGTTTTGACGAAAAGGTCAGCGGGACTGCTGGCGGCGCTCCGGTCCGCCCACGCGAGGTAGAGCCGGCCGCTCCCCGCGGCGAGTTGAGGTAACGCCGCGCCCCATACGCTGGCGCTGATGCCGCCGCCCTGGGCCGCCCCGCCGCCCGCTTCGACCCACGCCGCGCCGTCGTGCCGCTTCGCATAGATCTGCCCGAAATCCCCGCCCAGATCGCGCCAGGCCACGAACAACTGACCCGCCAGGTAGGCTGCGCTTGGCTCGTCACCGCCGCGCGTCGTCTGGGAGATCCCGCCGCCCGCCTCCGACCCGGCCAACCCCAGCCACGCGGAACCGGCGTATTCCCTGGCGTAGATTTCGGAAAGGGAGCCGTGCATCTCGCTCCAGACGACGGCGATCTTCGTGCCGTCGGTGGCAAGGGCGTAGCCGGAAACCCCCTGGGCCGCACTCGTGACGGTTCCGCCGCCCAGCGCCACCCAGTTCGCGCCGTCAAAGCGCCGGACCCGAACCTGCGCTTTTCCTGAAGCGGTATCCAGCCAGGCGACGGCAACCGCGCCCGCCGCAATGACGAGCCTGACGCGCTCCGCGGTACCCGTTTGACTCACGCCGCCCGCGGACAGCGAGTTGCCCAACGCCGTCCAGACGCCGCCGCTGAACCGCGCCACGCGGATGTTCGTCGCCGCGCCGTTCCGTTCGGTCCACGCCACGACCGGCGCGCCGGCGGCGTCAATCGTAAGCGCGGGGCACATGGAATCGCCCGATGTGCCGCTGACGCCGCCGCCCTGGGCGCTGCCGCCGAGCATCTCCCAGCCGGCAGCCCCCTCCCGCGCGACGTAGATCTCCCAATTCCCGTTACGGTCATCCGCCCAGGTCACATAGCGCACGCCGGCGGCGTCGATGGCCACGGCCGGATCCTTCGCCACACCGGCGCCGCCGCTGAGACCATTGCCGGTCGCCGACCCCGCAATCTCGCCCCACCAGCCGCGGTACACGGGTCCCTGCGGCAGCGTGTCCACGGCGCGCGGGTCGGCGGTTGGCATGGCCTCAGCCGGATCCGGAGTCGGCGGCGGATTCGCGAAGTCGGCCGGATTCGCGCCTTCGCCCGATCCGTAGTCCACAAGATCGAGGGTTCCCCCTCCCGCCTCTATGTAGTCGTCGCCACCCTCACCAAACAGGAGGTCGTTGCCGCCCTGCCCGTACAGGCGGTCACGCCCCGAGCCCGGCTCGTTACCGTTCGTCCCGCAGTCACCGTAGAGGTAGTCCACGGCACTATCGTCGCCGGCGCCGCTCTGGCTGTGCCCGTAGATCGTGTCATGATCGACGCCGCCGAGGATCAGGTCGCTGCCGGCGCCGCCCTCGATGAGGTCGTCCCCGGCCCCGCCGTCCATGAGGTCGTCGCCGGCGTCGCCGTAGAGGGTGTCGTTGCCGCCGTTGCCATAGATACGGTCCCGGCCCGCGCCGCCGAAAATCAGGTCGGCGCCGTCGTCCGAGCCGCGGAGCATGTCGTCTCCCTCGGCACCCCGAAGCAAATCCCCTGCTCCGCCTCCGCCGAAGATCTCGTCGTCACCGATCCCGCCGTCCAGGATGTCGGCGCCGATCCCGCCATCCAGGATGTCGGCGTCCGCCCCGCCGTCAAGCCGGTCGTTCCCTGCCCCGCCATAAAGCGTATCGTTGCCGTCCTCGCCGTCAATCCAGTCGTCGCCGGCCCGGCCGTCCACGAAGTCGTTGCCAACGCCGCCGCGCAGGATGTCGCCGCCGGGACCGCCCCAGATCGAATCGTCCCCGGCGCCGCCATCCACGGTGGGGCCGCCCTCCCCGCAGCGGATCGAGTCGTTTCCGTCCTCGCCGTGAATCGTCATCGCCAGGCCGCTGCCGGTGGCCTCCACGACGTCGGCGCCCGCGCCGCAGAGAACTTGAATGTCGCGCACCAGCGCATCGGTCGGGGCCGGGATCGAAAGGACCAGAACGTCGGCATCGGCGCCGCCCGTGACGGTAATCGCGGGCGCGGTGGGCAAAGCGCGGATCGTAACGATGCCGCCCTCGGGGTCCGCGCTGGCGTAGTCGCCAGCCAGCAACACGGCCACAGGCGACTCGATGATGGCGCCGGGTTGGACGGTCAGGTTATCCCCGGCCCGCAGGGTGACGGCGGCGCGCGCGGACCGGATCGTGGTGCCGCTCAGCACGGCGAGGTCATCCCCGGCCCCGGCCTCGTCGGTAGCGGTCACCGTGATGGCCCCGCCAGCGACGATGTCTTCGGTCACCGTGATCGGACCCGCCGCTGTCACGGTCACGGTCCCTTCGGAGACGATTCCCGGCTCGCCACTCTCAATCACCCCGCCTTCGGTAAGCGCGCCGTTGTTCCAGATGGAGACGCTGCCGAGAATCGCCTTGCCTTCGAGCTTGCCCACCAGCGTCGAGAGTGGCTTGTCGCCGCGGCCGATGTCCAGTTTCGCCACGAGGTACACCCTGCCTGAAAGCACGTTGGGCCCGCTGGAACGGCCGTTCAGGATACTGCCGTCCGGGGCCGCGACAAAGGCCGTGTAATCCGCGCCGGCGCTGACCGTGTCGAGGCTCAGATCGCCAGACACTTCGACCAGATAGGAGTTGAGGAAGCTGGACGAGGTGAGCAACCCGGCCCCATGCGCGGCGCTCTCGATATCCAGGTCGTTGCCGGTCATGCCAATCGTCCCGAGCGTCGCCGTCAGGGCAATGTTGTTGCCGATGACGTCGGCGGCCGGCGTGTCTGTCGCATCGAGAATCGCGAACTGGGCCTTCAGGTCAACGTCGTTGGCCAGCGACTCGATCTTCCGGACGTTCAGGTTGCCTTCGGTCTCGGCAATCCGGATGGCGCCCGGAGCGCCGGCCGTAAGGGTGCCGCTCCCGACCACGTCCAGGTGCAGGTAGTGCATCGGCGAGCCAATCCCGCCGCTGGTGGCGGTCAGTTCCACTTCGTTGGCCTGGATCTTGGCGAACTCGTCCACAAGCCCATCGATGATCGAGCCGTCCGCCCGCAGGTGGACGCTGCCCGTTTGGGAGTATATGCCGGCCACGTACAGCGTGCCCGCGGTGTTCGTGTCGTTGTGCTCCGCGAGGCGGATGTTGCCGACCGCGCGGGCGGTCAGCGTTGCCGTCCCGATCAGGTCCGTGACAAACCAGCCCCGGTCGTCCCCCGCCGGCGCCTCCCGCCCGATCTCGGCCCCGCCCGCTTCAATAATGAGGTCACCGCTCACCACGGCGGCGCCCGTGGTTGACCAGTTGTAGACCCCGCCGGCGCCCTTGATGCGGACCTTGCCGCCGGCCCTGACGGCCTCGATGTGCATGTCGCCTTCGGAGCCGATGTATGCATCGCCACCCGCCTCCACCCGGATGCGGGCGGGCGCCTCCAGGTCGACGTCCTCGCGCCGGTCAATGACGATCTTGGCGATCTGCACGCCGGGCGCCAGCGGGTCGACGATCTCCGGCGTGATCGTCACGGTTCGACCGGTTTCGGCCTCGACCGTTAAGCCCGCCTCCAGGGTGATTGTCGCGGCGGACACCTGATCGATGTAGTAGACCTGGCCGCCTCCGGCGTCGGCGTTGCGCGAGTAGCCTGCGATGCGAATGCGCATCCCGGCAACGAAGCCGTCCGCCAGCCAACTACCGGCACTGCGGGTGATCGTCGGCCGGGCGCCGGCCATGAAGCTGACCGTTGCGGTCGTGGGCGTGCCCAGGAAAGCCACGTCCCCGCGCTCCGCCGCGGCCAGCGCCACGCGCTGAGCGTCCGTGACCTTCTGGGAGCTGCCCGACACGTCGATCACTTCCTGGCCGGCGGCCGTTCCCACGTTGCCCGACGTGACGAGCGTCACGTTGACGCCCACAACGTTCGGATCCTCGATGTTGGTCTGCGTCTTGGCCACGGGCTTCAGCAACCCGGAGTTCATCGCCATGAGCAACTCGTTCTCGGTGTAGACATGGATCGTGGCCTTGACGGCATTCGCTTCAGCGGTACTAGGGGTATACTTCCAACTCCGGTTGTAGCTGTTGCCCTGCGCGCCGTATTGGGCGTGGAGGGTATGGTACTCGGCGGTCCGCTTCTGCGCCAGGGTCGCGATGCCGGCGGCGTCGTAGCCGAGCACGTCCCGGTAGTACGTCTCTTCGGCGGGGAAAAGCGCCACGGCAAAGTTCGCATCGTAGACCGCAGGATCGGGTTGGGTGTTGCGGTAGACCCAGTATTGCCGGTATTCCTGCTCCTTAAGGCTGGAGAAGGTGGCAATCGCGTCATTGATCTTGGCCTGGGCGCCCGTACCGTCCGTCAGGCGCAGGGCTTTCCACAGGCCATTCTTCAGAACTTCATACGTGCGCTCGTCCAGCTGCTCAGTCGTGTTGACGTCCACGATGCCGCCCGCGGCGACGTGGATGTAGACGTCGCCCTCGGCCGACGCCACCTTGAACAACCGCAGGTCACCGGTCTTCTCCTTCAGGTAGATGTCGCCCGTCGCGGAGGCCGACACGCGGTCCTTCAGGAGCGCACCGGAATCGAGCACCAGCGGGTGCTCCCGGTCGTCGCCGATTCCACCGTTCCGGGCCGTCAGCGTGATGCCCCCCGCCTGCACGAGCCCCTCGTACCAGGCGCCGTCGCTGGCCTGGGCAACCCGGATGGCGCCGGGGCCGGACAGGACCACATCCGCGCCGGAGCCCTGCCCGTCGCGGCCGGTGGTCACGCGGTCGATGGGCAGGTCGCCGGTCATTTCGTCGATCCGGATTGCCCCGCGCGTCGTCGTGGCCTTCAGGCTCGCGCCGGCGCCGTCCGTGACGTTGGTCACAATCGCACGGTTCACGCCAATGCCCGTCCCGGCCGTCAACTCGATCTGGCGGCCGCTCACGTAGGCCGCTTCCCCGGTCTGCTCGATCGAACCGCCGGAGGCAATCGTCGTCGCGCCCGAAGGATTCATGACCGCACCGCGCAGGATCACGTTGGCCGTTGAGGCGATGCTGACGTTGCCCGCGGTCTTGCCGATGAAGCGGACACCGATCGGACGGTCGGCTTCGATAGTGTGGGTGTGGAGTATCAGGTTCGCTTTGTCCCACACCACGTGGACGTAGTAAGTCTTCGCGCCCCAGCAGTCGGAACTCACCATCTCCTGTGTGACCGCCACTGCGGCTCGCTCCAGAATCGTCTGCCGATCGTAGGTGTAGGGAAGGTCCCTGGTGCTCGGTTCCGGATCGAGGTAGTAGTAGGGGCTATCTTCCACCAGCACCGGGACTTCCGTCGACACCGGCCTTTCCCACGTGATGGTCTCGGGATCCTTGGCAAGCCAGTCGATGCCCAGCCAAGTGCTGTTCCACTCCTCATGGTGGTACTCATCCTTGGTCTTGACGGCAATGGACCAACCGTGTCGCCAGCCCGCGGCCGGCGCGTAAGTCGAGAAATCCCCTACCGACGTGACCGTCGGCCCCGCCCCCGCGTCCTCGGTCTTCGTCACCGCACCGTCGACCTTCTGGTAGATCGTGACGAACGGATTCGCGTCCGTGCCCCGGGCCTTGTCCTTGACGATCAACGTCCCCGTCCCGGGCTGCGCGGCATCGATCCGGTTGATCACCAGCGTGTTAGAGGTGTTGTTCGTAATCGAGATATCGGCATGGCCGCCGAGCACCCGAATCTCGCCGTTGCCGGTGTTCAGAACCCGTGCCGTCAGATCGATGCGGCCGCCGGATACGCGCACCTCATCCAGTTCGATCTGGCCCGTCGTGGTGTTGTAGCGAGCGATGAAACCCGGCGCCTTGACGCTGGTCAGTGGAATCAGACCCTTCTGGGATGCGCCGAAGGTCGCGATCTCGTTCACCGTCGCCTGACCCAGAGTCAAGGAGTAATGGTCGAGGCCGCTCTGCATGATGCCGCAGACGTTGAGGTACTGCGCGTCGATGAAGATCCGATCCCCATAGGTGGTCACATCGGTTGGGATCTGGGACAGGAGCGCGTTGTAGCCCAGCGGACTGGCAGCGGCAATGCCGGGGTAACGGGTATGGGAGGTGTCGCCCTCGATCGTACCCGTGGTCACCCCGCCCCATGTCAGGTACGGCGCCTCTCCGACCGTCAGGGCGGTCACCCCCTTGATGAAGGTGCTCCCGCCGGCGGTTACCCATAGATTCGCGGCCCTGACCGCGGCCTCGATGATGACGCTGCCCTGGCCGGAGGTATGCGTCTGGAAGGTCACGTCGCCGCCAAGATTCAAAACGTCGCCGATAACCACGATATCCGGCCAGGGGTAGACCACGGTCTTCTCGTCGGCCTGGAAAGTCCCGGCGATGAAGTCGTTCGTGACCATGACGACCGGCGTGCTCGTGCCGGGGTTCGGGAGCGGCTCATGAAAAGAGGTGACAGCGGCTATGATGGGGGAAGTGCCTGGAACAAGAACTTCGTTGTGCCCGGTGGCGGCCGAGACGTTACCGTCGAAGACGAGTGGGTTGCTCGACACCGGCGCCCCGTTCAGGTAGAGGCCGCCGTGCGAGTCCGGAATGACGATCCCCTTGATCTTGAGGAACGCCGGCGTGTGGTTGAGGATGGTGACGCTGGCGTCCCCTGGCGCCTCGAACGTTCCGGCGCCCAGCAGTTCGTCGGTGCGGATGTCGATCCGCCCCGCCTCGGCCTGGATTGGATCGACATAGACGGTGATAACCAACTGCTCGACCGGCAAGCCATTATCATCGATCAAGCCCTCCGCTTCGAGCAGCGCCTTGAGGCGGTCGACTTCGGCTTGGTAGTAGCTCCGAAGCGTCTCGTTGCTCGATCCGTAGAGGGCCAACTGGTCCCAGGCATTCCGCAGTTCCTCGAAGAGCCCCCCGGTCATCGGCTCTTGCGTGCAGGAGAAGGTCACTCCTCCCGTTTGCGTGAAACCCGTGATCATGCCCGTGACGGGGTCCCAGGCGTTCAATTCGAGCGACTTGTGCCGGGTAATGCCCGTGCGGATAGTCCCATCGACGCGCACGGTCGCGCGGGCGCCCTGATGAATGCTCGCCGGGGTCAGCGCCTCGGCCGCGGCTCCGTTGATGGCGTCTTTCAACTCGCTCACCCAACTCACCGACTTGGCCGAACCGGTGAGCTTGCCATAGCCGTTGCGCTCGGCAAAGAGTCGCGCGTTCCCGGCCGTCTCAAGCAGCGCCCCGGTCGCGACCGTGATGACGTTTTCCGTGAAGAGGAGCGTGGTGGAATTGACGCCGCCCAGGGGGATCGCGCTGCCGGCAAAGGTGTCGCTGCGAGCCTCAATCGTGAAAGCATCGCGCACGAAGTCGATCCCCATGCCTGTGCAGAGGTTCAAGTCCCCCTCGGCGTGCACCAGGGCGTTATTGCCGATCGTGATCTCGTTGCGCGGACGGATATCCGCCGTCGCGTTGGCGTTGATGTAGGTGCCGGCGCCGTAGGCCTCGGCGTACACCGGTGCTGCGATGTCGCCCTGGCCGCGGGCGGACAGGTTCATCGCGCCGCTGGTGCTCAGGCTGGCGTTGGCGCCCACCCGCACCTGGGCCAGGTCGCCGGTCGTCGTGATGCTGTTCTTGGCGAGCAACCCGGCAATGGCCCCGCCCGAAGCGAGGGAGACCTTGTCCTTGGCCACGATATCGTTGAAGGCGAGCAGGATGAAGTCGCCCGGTGCGGACAGACTGCCCTGGACATCCAGGGACGCCCAGTCGCCGATGGTCACCCGCGTGCTCAAATCGATCGTCGTGGTGCTGTCGCCCCCGCCGCCGGTCATGAATCCGCCCGCCGTGCCGTTGATGTTCGACTCGGACTCGGCGAGCCAGTCCTTCAGGACATGGTTGACGGCTGCGATAGCCAGGTCTTTCGCCCGGATGACGACATGCGCGCCCACGTCGGCCTCGACCGTCGCAGTGACGCGGTTAACCGTCTCCGCCCCGGCCGCGGAAAACAACCCGCCCGCGAGCGACTTCACCCGACTGTTGAACTTGGCCGTATGTTCCGCCGTGAGTTGGAACGCGCCGGTGCCGCGGGTCGTCAAATCGATAGGCCACAGGGCCGAGCCGTCCAGGATCCTCGCGGTCGTCGTGCTGGTGTTGTTCGTCTCGGCCTTGGCCGACGCGCCGGCAAACGCGCCGCCGCTGCCGGCTGTGCTGACGCTGAAGTTGTCGTCGGTTCCGGTCGCCACAACGACCAGGCTCGCGCCCGTCAGTTCGACGTTCCGCCCAAGATAGGCCTCCGTCGTCGTACTTGACGAGGCAATGGAGTGGCTGATCCCCGCCGCGACCAAGCCGCCCACGTTGTTGTCCGCATCGGCCTTCTGCCGGGTGGCGCCGCTCGCCGTGACGGTCGTGGCGCCCACGATGTCGAGCGTGCTGTCGTCAGCCACGAAACTGCTTACGGATCCGCCATTCACCGCCTCTGACCGCGTGCCGGACACGGCGATCAGGGCGCCGCCCGCCCCCGTGGATCGGGCTTCGGCGCTGTAGCCGTTGGCCGGCGGTGACTGGGACGCCGTCACGGACAGACTCCCGGCCGCGATCGTGCCGCCCGCGGCTGCCGTGACGCGTGGCGAGGCGTTGGCGCGGGAGAGAGACGCGCCGACGGCAAGCGCGCCCGCATTGACGCCCAGTGTCTCGGCCAGCACTTTCGGCCGGGCCAGGGCGTTTACGGTGACGCTGCCGGAAACCGTCACGCGCGCGGAACTGGCAACGTAAGCGTGGACCTCGGGCGTGACGTCCACAAAATCGAAGTTCGCCGTGCTGGCGCCGATGCCGCCGGAGATGGCGGCCGCCCTGGCCGTCACGCTGATGTCCGACTGCGCCTTGACGGACAGGCTGCCGACCGATTTCCCTGGTTCCTGCCCGATCCGCGCGCCCATGCCGACATAGGCCAGCGTGTCCTCGGCGTGGTCGTTGCCGACCGCCATCTTCACAAAGGAAGCGCCGATGCCGACCGCGCCGGTGTTGGCGAGCCCGGTCTCGGCGTAGAGGATCTGATCGGTTATGGCCTCGACCACGACGCTCGCGGCGTTCGTCACGACCGCGCCGTCCCCCAGGAAAGCGTGCACCACGCTGGTTTCCGAGAGGACAAACACCGCGGCGCCGATCCCGACGGCCCCGCCCGAGCCGGAAAGCGTCAGGACCTTGACATCTTCGTCCAACAGCGCGCGAACGCCCACCTCGCCGTCCGCGGACAACGTCCCGTCGGCATGCGCGGTCGCATTGGCCGAGATCCCCACGATGTTGACGGCAGCCCCAATGCCCACGAACCCGCCGCCGAAACCGCCGACAAACGTGTCAACCTTCACCCGCTGCGTGGCGCGGACTTCAATATTGCCCCCGGCAACCACAACGGCGCCGGCGGCGATGGCGGCTTCCGCGCCCGCGGTCGGCGCGGCACTGTCGATCGCCCCGACAAGACTCGCCTGGGAGGGCCCCGCCGCCGACAACTGACTGCCCGCGCCGCTTGCCGCCCCCGCAATCATGCTCGGATTGCTGTCCGGATCGGCCCCGGCCTGGAAGCCTCCCAGAAGACCCGACACCATGGACTGCGCGGCGCCAGCCTGCCGGGCGCCGTCCTCGTCCTGGGCCGCCTTCATCGGCTCTCCATCCTGCTCCTGTCCGCTATTCGAAACCGCACTGGCCGACTTGCCGTCGTTGTCCGAATAGTTCTTCTCGATCTGGCTCCCGAGCGACCAGACCGAAGCCGACGAGGTCACCCCCACGAAGCCGCCGGCGGCACTGATGGAGAATAGCCTGAGATTCGCGACGCCAACGGCATGGACGGCCACGTCTTTCCTGGCGGTGACCACGGCGCCGTTGCCGATCCGGGCCGTGATATCGTTCTTGACGCTGCCGATGTTGAAGGCCCCGCTCACCCCCACCAAGCCCCCCGCGCCGGCGCCTGCGACCGGTGTCACGCGCACGATGTTGGAAGCGCCGACGTAGACGCTCTGATTCTGCGCGGCGGCCGCGTTGCCAGCCGTTTGGTTGATCGCCGCGGCGCCGATCGTGGCGGTCGTATCCGAGTCGACCAGGGTGACCGCGATGCCGCCGGAAACGCCCACGAAGCCGAATCCGGCGGCAAGCGCCAGGTGATAAACCTCCTCACTGGACTGCGCCTGGACAATGACACCCTGCACCGTCGCCAGGGCGGGCGCGTCGCCGCTGGTGGCCAGCGTCCCGTTCAACACGTCCGCAAATCCGGCGCCGTTGCCGGCCGCGTCCACCCGCGCGCCGTCCGCGATGAAGGCCTGCGTGTGCTTGCCGATCACGATAACGCCCACCGACCCGCCGACCCCGACGAAGCCCGCGCCCAGGGCGCCCGCGATCAGGCCCACGTCGGTATCGTCGGTCGCCAACACCAGCACGGAACCGCCCGCGGAGACCGTACCGGCCAGGGAGGCGGTGGTGGTGTTGGAGAGGGTGAGCACGTTAATCCCGCCGCCCACGCCCACGTAGCCGGCGGCGATCCCGAAGGAGATCAGGGCGATACCCTCCCGCGCCTGCGCCCGCACCGCGACGTCGCCCTTGGCCTTGACCACGGCTCCAGCCCGGATGGACGCCTCGGTGGTATTCGACAGCACCGTGACATCCACCGCCGGACTCACGCCCACCTGGCCGACCCCCAGCGCGCCCGCCACGGCCAGGTGCTGAAAACTGTTGCCGGCCGCCACGAGCACCGACTGCGAGGCCGTTGCCCCGGCCGGGTCCTGGTTCACGAGCGCATTCTGGCCGATGAACGCCCGCGTGGTCGTGCTGACGACGTTGACTCCGGCCGATACCGCCACGCCCGCCGTACCGCCCGCCACGCTTACCGTGAAGCAGGCAATGTCGTCGCGGTTGGTGGCGGCCAGCGCCACGCCACGGAACCCGGACCGGGTTTGCAGGTCGACGAGATGCTTGCCGGTGCTGAACACGTCAAGGTCGTTGTCATCCTCCTTGTTGCCGTTGTTGTTCGTGTCCGTGCTCTTGTCCACGTCGGCCGCCGGCAGGATCGGCACGTTCACCTCGCCCCCGCTGGAGAGGGCCCCGGCGTTTGACGGCATCGCCTTGAGGTCGTTCAACTGAATGCCCGCGTGACTGACCGTCGGACGAAGGCTGTGCCGAGCTCCCGCGCCGGGGCTGGTCAGGTCTATCGCATTCCCCTCTTGCGCGTCAGCCAGGGAGGCCGCCAGTTTGATCTTGTCGCGATTGGCGGTGCGAATGACGTAGTACGAGATGTCCTCGCCGACGGCCAGGCCGCCGATCGCCGAACAGCCGTCTCCGACGGTGTACTTGACTTCGTCAGCCGTCTCGAATGTATTGGACCCCACGTTAATCGTGTTGGCGTTAATGTCCACGATCGTCGTGTCTTTCCGGGTCGGGTCGAAGTTCACGGAGCCCGTGGGGTCGAACTTCGGGGCCGTGGTGTCGATTCTGGGCACGTACACACCCGTCCGAACGGTGCAACCGGCCCCGGCCCCATCGCCCGTTACCCATGCCCCGTCGCCAATGAACGCCTCGGTCGTCTTGTTCGTGACGGTCACGCCTCCTGCCGCACCGACTCCCGCGGTGCCGGACACGGCGAGCACGCCCACGATCTTGTCCGCTTCCGTGTTATCGTCCGCCGCGATCACCACGGTGCCCCGGGCGTGGACGTGGCCGGGACCCGCCGAGGGCGTGGCGTCGCCCGGATCGTCCCCAATGAAGGCGCGGGTCTGCACCTCGAAGATATGCACCGAGGCGTCCAGCGCCACGCTGACCGTCCCGCTCGCGCCCACGCCGGCCGCCACGGAGGTGATGTCCACGCTCGACGACGACGTAACTGCGATGTCACCCTCGGCCTCGACCGTCACGCCGGAGTCGAGATAGGCCGCGGTGGTCTTCTTGAAGACTCCCACTTCGGCGCCCAGGCCAATGGCCGCCGTACCGGCCGCGCTGAGGGACCCCGCCACGCCGACAATGATTGTGTCGTCGCGGGCGTTCAGCACGAGGCCCGGAGTGCCCGCGGCGGTCCCGTTGTCGGCGGTCACCGTGGCGTTCCGGTCCACGGAGGCGCGCGTGGTCTCGGCGAATTCGCAGAAGACGGCCGAACCCGCCACGCCGGCCGTATCCGCGGCGCCGGCGGCGAGGGCCAGGGCAATCACCTCTTCGCTGGAGATCGCGCTGACCCGCAATCCCTGCGCGCCCCGGCTGGTCACGGAGGCGCCCTCGCCCACGTAGGCCAGAACGGAGTCGGCGTGCAACAGCGTCGCGTTCGAGACGCCAATGCCGGCAGACCCGCCGCTGACCCCGATCGCGCCGGCGATCATGGTCGTCGCCAGCGTCCCCCGGGCTTCCAGCGTGACGTTGCCGTCTGCCTGGACGGAGGCGCCCGCCGCCACGTGGGCGCTGGTCCGGGTCTCGACCAAGAGAACCACGAAGGAGCCGGTGATCCCGACCTCATTCCCGTAGGCGAAGCCCGCCGCGACGGCGACATTATTCTCCACTGACGACGCCTCGGCCAGCACGTCCTTCCTGGCATAAACGTGGGCGCCGGCGCCGATGCAAGCCGTGACCGTCTGCTTCACCACCTGGACATTCACGGCGGCCCCGGCGCCCGCCGTGTCGGTGCCGATGCCCAGGCTGCCGGCGGCGCTCGCGATCGAGGTGTCGCCGGCCGCCCGCAAACGCACGGACTGGCCCGCGGCGGCGCCGGCATTGCCGTTGGTCGCGTTCACTTGCGCCGCGGCCCCGATGCACGCTTCGGTCGTATCGGTTGTGTTGCCCGTCGTGACGACGACGATCGAAGCCGCGATGCCGTTGTCGCCGACGGCGCCGCCGATCGCAACCAGCCAGAAGTCATCCTGTGTCGTCGCATCGAGCGTCAGCCCGGCGCCGCCGTACGCACCATCGCCCGGGTCCAGATCGCCCGGGTCCAGGAGGCCGGCGCCGCCGCCCTTGACGTCCACCACGGCGCCCTCGCCGATCGAGGCCCTCACCAGGCGGTATGGGATGTTGAGGTTGGCGACCGAAACCCCAAAGCCCGCGTCGCTGCCGTAGCCTATCGATCCGGCAAGCACGACCACGCGGGTCCGGTCGTCGGCGTCCATGTAGAGGCTCCCGCCGACGTCCACTTTCCCGCCGGCGCCGATGCCGGCTTGAACCGAGACCGTGAGATTGGCCGAGGCGGCGGAACCGCTGCCGCCGACGCTCCCTTCGCTGGTCACGGCCAGCGCCGCCGCCCCCGAGAAGTCCTCGGTCCGGTCGCTCGCGGTCACGACGACATCGCCCGTGGCCGTCAGCACAGCCCAGCCAGAGATCCAGGCGCCGATGTCGTTGACGACGAAGCTCAGGGAAATGCAGAGCCCGACGGCCGCATTCGCGTCGTCTTCGGTTGTGAAGGCGAGCCCCCCGGCGAGCGGGAGCAGCAGGTCGTCATTGCGGGCTTTGAGGCTGGCGCTTCCGGTTTCCACCCGGGCGCCGTCGCCCAGCGTGGCCGCGGTGTTGTGCTCGATCCGCGTATAGTTGAGCGCGCCGGCGGCCGCAAAGCTCTTCTTGGCGCCCGCCCCGCTGGCCGTGGCCGCCAGGGACTGGCTCCCGCTACGCGCCTCGACGTCCAGGACCCGCGCGGTGAGCTGCGTATTGGCGATGACGGCCCGCGTGTTCTGATAGAGCTGATTGTGGGCGTAGGTCCCACCGATGCCGCCCTCGTTCCCGAACGCGAATCCCCCGGCGATGGCCATCAGCCGGGTGTTGTGCGTGTCGCCGACCGGCACGGCCCCGTCGTCCCAGACGGCAAGAGCCTCCACCGTGGCGGCCTGGCCCACCGAGACCGCGGCGAGATCCTGGATGAAAGCCAGGGTGTCCTGCCGCATCCAGTTGATCGCCACACCGCCTGCCGCGCCAAGCCCCGTTTCGGAGTCCCCGCCCACGTTCACGCCCTCGGCCACGTCGCCCCCGAGGAGGTCGAGGATCTTGCTGGGATCCTGGATAAACGCGAAGATGCCGCCTCCGGCGTCCGCCGATTCGCCCTGGCCCATGTCCGTCTTCGTGGGCTCCTCGGTAGTGCCGTCGCTGCCCAGCGCAATCCCCGCTGACGCGGCAATGGTCCAGAGTTCGGGCGAGGTGCGCGCCCTGACCAGCAGATCACGCCCGACCGTCACGCCCCCGAGGCGGTCGATGTAAGGCCCGGGCGCCCCGCCCGCGTCGCCGATGAAGGCGCGCGCCTTGTCGAACACGTGGTTGATCGCGACGCCGATCCCCACGCCGTAATCGCCGCCCACGGCCAGGGTGGGCGTGAGGCTGATGACGGAAACGTCGCTCAGCGCCTCCACCGCCAGATCGCGGCCGGCCCACACAACGGACCGGTTCTCGATCCAGGCCTGGGCCGCGTTCCGCAGGCGGGCGTAGACAACCGCGCCGTCCACGCCCAGTTTCGTGGAGTATCCGCCCGCCACGGCGCAGGTGAACTGGAGGTTGTCGGCCGTCGCTTTCACGGCGATATCGCGGTGGGCGGAGACAACGGCAAGGTCGTCTATCGAGGCCGAGGCGAAGTTGTTATGGATGACGAACTGGAAGAACCCGCCAATGGCATCCTTCGTTTCCGAGATGGCGTTCCCGATATAGTCCAGAATGGAACTGTTGCCGGCCAGGTTGACCGTCTCCAGGAAGGCGTCCGCCAGGACCGACACATCCTGCCCGGCCAACTGCGCCGGGGTCCAGAGCGCCGCGGACCGTTGATTCACCAGCGCGCCCTTGGCGATGCCGGCATCCGCGGCGTTGTACACGAAAAGGATGTTGATCCCGCCGCCCAGCGCCGTGCCCTCCGACGCGCCGCCCGCGTGGATGAAGCTGGTTCCGATCTTGTCCTCGTCGCTGAGCGTGTCATTCAGGAACCCGGGCAGCCTGGTATCCAGTTCGCTCTTGAGATCGTCGCCGAATTTCTGCGCGTACTGGTAGACCTCGCCCGTGATCGCCAGTTGCGTATCCGCTCCGAGTCCGAGCAGGGCCAGCGTCAGATCGAGGGGATCAACCGGGCTGGCCAGCGTGGCGGCGGCGCGCACGGTGGTGGCCTGGCGCACGTCGGCCACCACGTTCCAGCCGATGTAGGCGTGGGCCTGGTTGGCCGCGTATTCCGTGTACGCGATGGCCCCGCCCACGCTCGTCTCTTCCGTCGGCCGCAGCGTCCCGGCGCTGCCGCAGGCGCTGATCTGGTAGCAGTCGATGGCTTCCGCGGCGATCGTCAGCGCCCCGCCGATCGTCAAGCGGGCGTCGTCATCGAGCACGGCCGCGGCGCTGTTGTCGCTGCCCGCCCAGGCCAACGCCACGGCATAGGCATTCTTCGTCTTGCCCGTGCGGAAGCTCTCCTTCAACTCCCCGACCTCCTGGTTGAAGAGCTGTTCGAAGTCCGCGCTGCCCAACAGGCCGACGATGCTGTCGAAAACCGAGCCTGACGGCTCCCTGGCCTCCGCGGCATCCTGTTCGTCCTGGGCCGGAATATCGCTGGTGACCGAATCGCTGACCGCGGCAAAGGAGCGGGTGACATTGGCCAGGTTGACGGCGCGGGCGGTGACCGCCACGTCGCCGGTGGTCGTCACCGCACTGCTCACGGCGACAGTCGCCGTGGACTGGTGGAACCCCATGGCGATCGTCACGCCGTAGCCGCTGTCGTTGGTCTCCTCGCCCTCTTTGCTCTTGGCGGTTCCAAAACCCGCCGCGATCGCGGTGTTCTGGTAGGAATCCGTGTTTTGCGCCGTGAAAACGGCGCTGGCCGCCTGGACCGCCGACCCCGCCCGCAACTCCGTCTCCGAGACCGACCGCCCGATCGCCAGCGAGACGGAAACATTCCAGTTTTCGCCCAGGGAGGGGACGTACGTGAGCACGTTGACCGTGTTGACGACTTCCGAGCTCAGGCTGACGGCGTTGCCGGCCACGATGGACGCGCCGTTCAGAACGGTCACCCGGGCGGTGGCCTCGGAATTGCCGTAGGTGATGCCCCACGCGCTGCGGATGGTGGTGATCTGGGCCGACGAGACGGCCGTCGCCTTCAGGAAAATGTCGTGCGAGGCGCGCAGGCTGGCGCCCGCGCCGATCCTGATTTCCGCTTCAGCCTCCGAGACCACCGCCACCACCGCATCGGCGGAGACGGCCACGGGGCTTGCCAGGTTGACGGCGGACACGAGGTTCGGGTCGATGTCGAGATTGGCGGTGAACCAATAGGCTTCGACCACAACTTCAATCTCTCCGTCCTGCGGCTGGCCGGAAACACAGATTCGCCCGGTCGCGCTGTCGTGCCACCAGGTTGACGTGCCCACAAGCTCGCCTGCCGTAAGCACCCGGGTCATCGGCACGAGGTTGCGGATCAGGTTGGCGGGCGTGCTCTTGAAGCCGGTCAGGGCGTAGCTCGCGGGGTCGTCCTGCCGCTTCCAATCCGCCGCCTGCGTGGCCCGGGCGTAGCGACTCAGGTGGTAGACCCGGCTCGGTTCCCGGAAGTTGCCCACGACGAGCGATTGGTAGGCGCCGGCATCCGGAACCAGGTCCCCGACGGCCAGGCTGAGGGTGTTGAACTTGCCGGCAATGGTCGAGGGTTTCCCGAAGCGTTCTTTGCCTGTGTTGAGATAGAGAAGGCTTTCTGCCTGACGGTTGCCGACCACGAGGTCGAGGTCGCCGTCATGGTCCACGTCCGACAGCGCCAGCGCCTTGGTCGGGTACCGCTCGGCATCGAAGGCTGCGTCCGCCTCGAACACGCCGGCGGCGTTGTTCAGGTAGAGGCGGTTGCCCTGGTCAGGGTCGTCGTTGCCCGCCACGACGTCCAAGTCCCCGTCGGCATCCACGTCACCGACGGCGATGGAGGTGGTCCGGTCCGCATCGGCGGCGATGTCGGCGCCCGCGACGAAGCTGCCGCCCACGTTCCTGTACCAGCGGTTCGGCTCGCCGAGGTTCCCGACCACGAGGTCGGGGTAGCCGCCGACGTCGCCGTCCACGTTGCCGACAGCCAGCGACGTCGTGTGGTACACGCCACTCTCGAACCGCACGCCCAGGCCGAAGGCCGCGCCGCTGCCCCCGTAGATCCACAGCCCCTCGCCCTCCGTGCCGACGATCAGGTCGGCGCGTCCGCCCTTGTCGATGTCCGCCAGTGCCAGCGCGGTTACCTTGCGCGAGGAGCTCTCGATACTCGCCTGGGGCACAAACCGGCCGCCCTCAAAGACATAAAGCAGAATGCCCTGGCCATCGGTTCCCACCACCAGTTCCACCTTCCCGTCGGCATTGATGTCCTGCAAGATGACCGCCGTCGTCCGGTAGGAGGCGATGCTGATGTCGACGCCATCCGCGAACGTGCCGTTCTCGTTCAGGTAGAGCCGATTGGGCTGCCGCACATAGAAAACCCAGGTCGCCGTGTTGTCCGCGGTGGTGCTCCCGACCGCCGCGTGGTCCCAAGCGGGCTCTTCGGTTCCTGACTTCCCGGCCGTCTGACAGCGGTAGAAGAACCGGTTGTCGGCAACGGATCGCACCACATCGCCCACGGCGTAATCGCTCTCTTTCTTCCACGCGTCGCTATCCGGACAGTAGTTGCCCTCCACGAGGTCGGCATAGCCGTCGCCGTTCACGTCCGCGAGCGCAATCGACCGGGTGAGGTACGAGGTCTCATCCCGCGGCTCGGCGAACTTCTCGGCCTTTGCCGCGCTGGTCACCACGATGTCGCGGCCCCGCACCGTGGCCCCTTCGCCGATCTCCACATCCGCGCTGGCATTGCGCCAGTTGAAGTTCGGGATTGCGAAGACCTTCCAGTTGGCCGTCGGCAGCAACTGCTGCGAGCAGAGCGTCACCGCCCCACCCTGGAACGCGCTGCCCGTCTCGACGTCCGCCAGGATGTTGGCGCCGGCGCCGATCTCGATCGCCGCCGCGTTCAGAACCACGTCTCCCGAGTGGGCCGTGGACGGCGCGTTCCAGTGATTGCCGGCGACGGCCACCTGGCGGCCGGAGATCGTCGCGCCGTCTTCCAGAACGATGCGGCCGCTGGCATAAATCGTGATGTCCCGCAGTCCGCCGCCGCCGATGAAGCCCGAGACGATCGCGTCCGCCCCGCTTTCGCGGTCGAGCTTTTTCAGACCATCCGAAACAAGGGCCACGTCGAACGGCGAATCCACGATGACGCCGGCTGTGCCTCCCACGACGGTCACGACGGTTCGAAATCCCTTATCCGTGTTCCCGATCAGGTCGCCCACGCTCACTCCATGGCTGGCTGTTGCAAACGTCACCGTTGTGCCGTTGCTCGACGCTCGCGGGATGTCGAGGAGCGCCCCGACAACCAGGGTCAGCGAGTCGGGCGCGCCGTCCCCATTTCCGGCGATGTTCTCGATGGTCAGGCTTGCAGGATGGTTCCACACGAGGTCCCCCGCGACAATCATGCTCCCGTTGACCAGGGTGTTGGCGGGCGTGGTGAAGATGGGAACGTTCAGACTGGGGACCGGGGCTCGATACGCCGGAAACGTGCCGAACGCCAAGGCGGCTGGCGGTGTGGTTACGTTCGGGTCCGTCTGGGTCGCCGTATCGCCCAGGTCCGGGAAATTCACGGTGCTGTCCGTCCAATCGCCGACCCGGCCGTTCTGCCAGTCCCTGAACAGTTGCCGGAAGGCGTTCTGGCGCAAGAGCTCGCTTTCCCACAGCGGGAAATTGCCCGTGCCGGTGGCATAGCAGATGTCGTCCCAGTCGAGCGTGGCCTTGAACGTCCTGGAGGCCGGATCGAACGTGACGGTGTGCTTCGCGCCATACCGGTACCGCGTGTAGGGAGACGGCGGCAGCAGCACTTCGGCGCTGTAGGTTTCCACGTTGACGATGAGCCACGCGTTCGGCCCTGCGCCGCGTACAACGGCCGTGACGGTGTCAGGATCGAGGCAGCGAAGCACGTCGTTACCAGCCTCGGTCTGCTCCAGTATCATCCTGAACCGGTTGGCGCCGCCGGCCCCTGTGATCACTTCCCACTCCCCCGTGTGGGGGGTGACAACCGTGATTTCCGGCGACAGCCCCAGATCGATCCCGGAGACTGTGAACGCCGCTCGCAGTCCGGCCAGACTGCCGGGTGTCTCAGGGTGAGATAGGCCCAGGAACACGTTTTCGTACAGTAGAAAGGCCAATAAGACCGATGGATCCACACGGAGAGGGTCCAAGCTGACGACGGTGAGAGGATCCGCGGTGACCACACTGAAAAGCGGGTCCCCGGGCGAGCCGCTTGCCGGATCGTAGCAGCGCAACGCGTCGACGCCGGCGCCGGTCTGCTCCAAAACGAGGCGGAAGGCGTGGGGATCGGCGGTGTCCGTCAACACCCGCCATTCCGCGCTTTCAGCGCGGACCGGGTTGATGACTAGGTGTGTCGAGTTGATGCCGCTCCCGGCGAACAGGGCCACAACCGCATTGTAGGCGGCATCGTCCGAAGGTTGGTTCAGACCCTTGCGCACGGTCTCGTAGCTACGCCATGCCAGGAAATCCAATGGATTGCCGCTCAAGGGATTAGGCCTGCCGATCTGGAAGACCCGATCCTCGAGCGGGTTGCCGCTCTCGGCGAGCGCCTCCCGGATGGCCTGGGGCACTTGCCCTGCGTTCAGACTGCTGACCATCGCAGCGGCAGCACTCTGCGTTTCAGTCAGACTGAACAACGACGCCAGCGCTGGCGTATAGTCTTTGTCGTACAGGTTCGCGAGCTGAGCGTCATGGTCCTGGTTGGTCACGACCCACGCCTGCTCCGGGTGCGCCACGTCCACGATGCGAACCCGTCCGGCCACGACGAAGTCGCCGTTGGCCACGCTGCTCAGAACCACTCTGACCACACCCTGGGCGCCGAGGGTCAGTCCGCCGCTCGAGCTCAGGGTGGCCCATGCGTCAAAGCCCACGACCTCGTCGTTCGGATACTGCCCCTGATCGGCGGCCCGCTCCACGACATGCACCGGCTCGGAGCCGACATAGATCCTGTACGTCGCGCCACTGGCGGGTGTCTGCTTCCCCTGATCCCTGATGCCGAGGTTGGTTTCCCAGTCCGTCTGGATCCTGTAAGTCCCGGCCGGCAGCACGATGCTCCACTGCGCCGTGTTGTCGCTGGGCGAGAAGGCGGAGATGCCCGAACTTGGCGCGATCGTCGCGTGGTAGCGGTAGAACTGGGAACTCAGAGTCTGGCTGTCCTGCCGCCAGGTGTGATCGCCATCGATCAAGGTCAGCCACAGACTGCCCGAGACCGGAGCCGCATAGGTCTGTCCGCTCTTGTCCAGGCCGCCAACCGGCTGGCCGTACTGGTCCACCACCCCCGGCAGCGTGGCCGTCATGATGTTGCCGCCGTTGAGCGGAACGGTCTTGAGGGGGACGAGGGGGTCGGTCACCGCCGCGCCGTTCAGTTCCAGCAGGGCAAAGTCATACCCATCGCCAGTCAGATCCGTGAGCAATTCGCTGATGGTCTTCGGCTGATGGCCGTCAACCGGCGTTTCGCCATTGGGGAGGAACTCCTGCAGCAGGAGCATCTTCGACATCGTGACCGTGTCCGCATAGGCGGCGAAGACCTGCTTATCGAACTCGACATCGCTCTTCAGCGAGCCCTGCGGATCGGGGTACAGGGTCACGGTAACGACGCTCGTGCCGCCCAGCGGAATGTTGCCGGCCGACAACTTGACCTTGCGGTCCGAGCCGTTCACGAGGATGACGTAGTAGCTTCTCCCGTCCACAAGCCCAACCACGTTCTGCCCGCCGCTCGCCTGGCTATAGACCACCGCCTGGCCCGCCTGCAGGCCGTGCGCCAGGCCAAGATCGATCGTGTCGTCGCTCGCGCTCACCGCGGATTGCGGGTCGAAGGCGAAAGTGGCATTCCCGGCGGAAAGCGTGTGGACGAGGCCCGTGCCGCCGCCCTCCAGATTGACCGGCGCTAGAATACCGAGATCGGCTGCCGCCGCCACATGGTGTTCGCTGCCGCCGAAGCCCAGGTACTGATCGAGCTTTTCGTGCGCCGTCGGGCTGAACATGGGGATCGTCTTCATTGTCCCCACGCTGCCGGCGTCTTCATCCGGAGCGTACGGGGACAGCAGTGCCAGCGTGTCGGCGTCTATGGTGAAGTGATCGGGGTCCGTCACCGACTTCACGGTATGCACGCCATTCAGGACCGCCCATTCGCTCTGCCCCAGGAAATCGAACAGGAAGCGGGTGCCGATGGACTGGAACACAATGTCGTCACCCGCCGCCAGGCCGTGGCTTTTCCAGGTTACCTGACAGTCGGACCCTCGCGAAAGGTTCTCGATGTCGGTCGTCCCCACGCCGATCCGGATACTCGCGATATCCATCTTGGCCGACGCCGATTCGAACAGAAACTCGAACAGCTCGATGCTGACCCCAAACTCCTCCTGGATCTGGTCGCTGAGCAGCTTCTTGGCCCAGCGCGTCACTTCTTCTTTGGCCCAGTTCCAGACGGGCGCCACGGGATTGACGGTGCCCAGAAGTTCGTTCAGCGGGTTCAGGACCTTGTCTTCCACTTCCCCAACGGCGCCGTCCATGGCCACGCGCAACTCCCCGAGCTTGCGCGGAATGCCGAGCATGGGCAGGAAGTACTGATTGATGAAGGAGTCATCGGTCTGTCCGTCCTGGTTCGGGTCCTCAAGCTCGCTGAGCAGCACATCGAGCAGGCCGATGCCGTTTTCCACTCCGGTGCGCCGGTCGTTGAAGTCCGCGCCGTTCTCGCTCGCTGCGTCTTCGGGAACGTCCGCCCCGTAACTCTGCCCTTCCGCGTTCTGCAAGTCGCGCCGCCGCTGCGGATCGAACAGCGCGCGGGAGATCGCCAGGCCAAAATCGCCCCAATGCTGCAGGCCGAGATCGACGTTCTGGATCCAGTAGCGGAGGTAAGCCGCAACGGGCACACCCATGGACGTGGCGAAGTCGGTGGCCGAAGCGCGCAGTTCCTGCTCCGTGGGCGGCGCGCCGCTCGTGACCCAGCCCAGCAGATCCTCGGCGGAAGCGATGATTTTGCCGCCCAGTTGCTCGAACTTCTTGCCGAGCTGGTCGAAATCGGCTCCCTGCTGGCCGTTGACCAGGCCGGCGATGGACGCGATCAGCGGGTCCACCTCGTCGGCCAAAGGCTCGAAGTCGGGATCGGGGGCCGGGCCGCCCGGATCCAACTCCTCGGCGATAGCCACCAGGAGGGGCCGCACAACGTCGATGAACTTGTCGGCCAGCATGCCGCGGGACTTGACGGTCTTGTACACCTCCCAGGCCACACCGGTGTCCCTGATGGTGTAGTAGTCGTACTCGTTCTTGATCTGCCAGACGCCCGGCAGGGTGGTGAGGGTGGCGCCTGTGACAAGGTTTATCCCCTGCGTCTTGAAATTCACCCTCCACAGGCCAATATCCGCAGGGTCGCCGACCCGGGAGAACTCGGCCACGAACGTCTGCGTTTCGCCCGGCAGGTCCGGCAGGTTGTTGATGAGAGCTTCGTAAATGAACCGGATCGGCGCCTCCAGTTCGCGGCTGGGGGTGCTGTTGTCGCTGGCGTCGCCATTGGGCAGGTTGGTTCGATCGACCTGGTCATTCACTTCCTTGATACCGTCGTACCCCGGACAGGCGTCACCCATGTAGGCTTCGGCCAGAAGATGCCGCAGGATATTCGCGCCCGCCGCGTCCTTGTTCACCACGTCCAGGGCGTTGATGGCGTCGGGCCAGACTCCCCCCGCAAGCTCGTTGATGAGGGTGTGCGACCAGACGTCCCCCGCTACGTGCGTGGGAAACCCGTAGGACCAGGCGAGGATCTGAAGCTTTTCGGTCTCGGAGTAGTCGGCGGAGGTCTGGGCCGCCCAGGCCATGTCGAGGATGTGCGAGACCCACAGCCCCGTGGAGTCGGGATGAAGCACGGTCTGCCCCATCACGAGTTCCGGGAACCCGTCGGGGCCAACGGCGCCCGCGTAGTAATAGGCCGGATAGTCGGTGATCGCCTTGACGATCCTGGGGTTGACCGCGTAAGCCTCGCCGGCGATGGTCAGGCGCCCGTCATCCATCAGATCGTTGCGCACATCCTTGGCACTCTCGATATGGACGTACGGCTTGAACCCAACCGCGGACAGCGGGTTATCCGGCTCCACCTGATAGGCATGCTCGTACCCGACCAGGTGCCCGGCTTCGTGGGCGACAAACCCGGCCAGTTCCAGTCCATACTCGGAGGCGGTGAGGGTCCCCGCCGGAATGTTGTCGGTGAAGATGAAGGCGTTGTCGCCGTGATCGAGGTTGCCCAGATCGACCTTCTCCGACAACCCGGCATACACGCCGTACTTCGCGAACGGTGCGCTGTTGCCCCCGATGTAGAGAGTCGAGTAGACGCTTCCCGCCGCAGGTTGCTCCGTCGTGAAGACAAAGCCGGTTCGGTCCGATAACTGCCGGAGAGAAGCGAGCAAGGAATCGAGTACCGCAGCCTCCTGTCCTCTCAGGGCGTATGGAACCTGGAAGGCGGGGATCGCGATACCGGTAACCGTTATAGGTCCATGGTACGCAACAGGATCGGCACCGCCCAACACGAGGTGGAATACCTGCGGATCGAGCAGTCCGTCTGCCTGCTGTTCCGGCGGACCGTCGGCGGCGTGCAGGGTCTCGGTCAACTGCTCGCTGGTCGCGGCATGAAAATCGAGACAGGTGTCGGCCAACTGGTCGATGGCGGCGGTGGACAACTCCTCGAGCGTGATCCCGTTCTGCCCGTCCGGGTCCGTGAAGGTGACCCGATAGCTCGCCTGCCATTGAACCAGGCCCGGAGCGGCGGCGAGATCGCCTGAGCCGGGCACGCCTGCGCCCTCCGCGGCGCTCGTGCCCGTGAGGCTCACCAGGAGACCGCTGTGCTCGGGATCGATGGCAAATGTGCTCCGGGTGGGGGAATCCTCGGCGCTGACGCGCAGGTGCAGTTCCCAGTCCCCGGAGACGGTCACCGCGCCCCCGGCGGAAGGGTCGGCGGGAACCGCCGCCTCCCCGGGCAGCCAGAGCGGTTGCGTGGCAGGGAAAACGTCACGGACGGCGATGTCGTACGTGACGCGCGATCCGTCATTGGCAACCAGCTTGGCAGCGACCCCGGCCCGCTGGTTGAGCGCCGCCGCGAGCGACTCGGGCGAGGCGGCGTCAGCGGCGCTCAGACCGCCGAAAATGTCGGCGAGTTGCGCGGTTGGATCGCAGCCAGCCGAGGCGGACTGACCGCCGGCAAGAGGAATCTGCTGGCCAAGTTGGGCGTCGGCGTGTTGCAGCTGCTCGACGACCTGGGGAATCTGGGCGAGACCGCCCGCGATCTGTCCCGCCGCATCTCCAGACAGCAGCACACGAGGCTCCAGCGCCTCGAGTTCGAAAAGAGCGGGCCTGTCACGCCACTGCAACATCTCTCCCCCGATTCCCTTCCGACCGCCGAACGTACCTCCGTCACGCGTCTCAGAAAGTGCTCTCGGGCACACCGCTCAACGAGCCAAGCCAAAGGCCATCCGCGCTTCGCTCGGTGGCTGCCGGTCGGGAGTGGCTGCAAACGACAGTCTTGCTGTTACAGTATCCGTCCCCGGCCGCAGCAAACCCACCCTCATATGCGTACAAACATTATTGGACGGGTCGAGCCCTGTCAAATGCATTCTCACTTTTTGTGCGTTAGTAGTTTCATGCGAGGCTGCGTGCGGCAGCTGGCCAACTATTTTACAATAAGAGGCGAGTAGCGCCGGGGCGCCCGCAGGGTTCGGACGGGCCGGCAAGCCGGGGGGGGGCGCTACTTCGGATTCCGCTGAAGACGCCTCCCGGAGGACGCGGCGGCCGTCCCTCCCACGACCCGCATCCGCCGTCTGGCGTGGTGCTGAAGGGCCGGGCCCGCGCCTCTCCGCCCTGTCCGGAGGATTCTTGAGCGGAACCGTCGGAACGGCTGCCACAATTGTCCTTGCGCGATGTTGCCGGCTTTGCGCAATATACCCGCGTCCGGGCAGGTTGCGCCGGTAGCAGGATGTTGATGACGGCCGGCCGGGGCAGCGGAAGACAGTCTCCATGCAGTCGAGTGATAACCAGTCCGGCAACGCCCCTATTCGTGTCCTCGTCGTAGACGACGACAACGAACTCTGCCAGCTTTACACCGCCAGCCTGGAAATTCGCGGCTGCCACGTGCAGTCCGTCAACAGCGGCCGGCAGGCTTTGCAGGTGCTGATGAACCAGGTCTTCGACGTGCTGGTCGTGGACCTGCGCATGGAGGAAATGGACGGCCTCACCTTCCTCCAGGAAGCGTTGAGAATCTGGCCCTTTCTGGGCGTCGTGGTGGCCTCCGCCTACCTGACCGAGGAAGCCGTGCAGAAGGCCCGGCGCCTGGGCGTAACACGGGTCGTCGCCAAGTCGACCGACTTACAGCACCTCTTCAGCCAGATCGCGGACGAAGCGCGCGAGAAGCACCGCGTGCCCAGCGGCCTGCCCAGCGATCACAGCGTGGACCTGATGCGCAACCACCTGCGGCTGCTGAACCGGCTCGCCGAACGCTCCACGAGCCCCGAGTCCCTGGAGGCGGCGCTCTGCGCCTTCGGCCAGTCGCTGGCCGAGATGCTGACCACCGATTTGATCGGCATGCTGGTGGTTCAGCGCAACGAGACCGTCATGCTGCTGATCGCCCGGGCGCCGTTGCACCCTGACTTCCTGCGCGCGGCGCAGCAGGAGATGCAGACCCGGTTCGAGGCCTTGAGCGGGCGCCGGCTCGACCTGACGACGCTGCGCGAGAAGACCGAGGGCACCGCCCCGGCGCCCGACGGCCTGCGGGCCGTGGGGAGCTTCCTGTCCGTGCCGATCATGCTGGACAACGATGTCTGCGGCCTGCTGACGCTGGCCTCCGCCCTCCCCGTCGGCTACTCGGCGCCGGATGTTTCCATTCTCTACCACGCGGCCAACCACGTCTCCGCGGCTTTCATGGCGCTGCGGCGCATGCAGCAGCTCGCCGCGCTCGACTCGCTCACCGGCGTCTTCAACCGCATCCGCCTCGAGGAGGAGCTGGAGCGCGCCTGGCTCTTCAGCCGGCGCTACGGCTTCAGCATGGCGGTGGCGATTATCGATATCGACAATTTCAAGACCCTGAACGACTCCTACGACCACTCCGTCGGCGACCAGATCCTGATCGAGTTCGTGCAGGTCTTGCGCCAGGTGGAGCGCAGCTCGGACATTGTCGCCCGCTATGGCGGCGACGAGTTCGTCGTTATCCTGCCGCGCGCCGATGAGCTGGACGCGGCGGCTTTTGCCAAGCGCCTGCTGCGGGCCACGCGGGAACACCAGTTCCTGCAGCGCACGTACCGGCTGAACCTCACCATCTCCATCGGCGTGGCCACGAGCATGAACTCGACCGCGCCCTCCACCGGAGCCGAGTTGCTCAGCCAGGCCGACCGCGCCCTGTACACGGCCAAGCGCTCGGGCCGCGATCGGGTGGCGTTCTGGCCGGGACATACGCGGACGGAACAGGCGCGCGCCGCCGAGGATGACGCGACGCCCGCCGAGGCCCCGGCCGAGGTTCACCGCGGACGGATTGCGGTCGTGGACGACGAGCCGCTCATCCTCGGGGTCGTCGCGCGCATGCTGCAGGAGGATCGCTTCGAGGTCACGCTCTTCAACAACGCGACCGAGGCCATCGCCGCCATTCAGAGCAAGCCCAACCACTTCGATGTCGTGCTGACGGACCTCATGATGCCGCAGAAGAGCGGTCTCGACCTGCTGCGCGAAATCGGTCAGGCGGACAGCCTGGCGGTGAAGATCGTCATGACCGGGTACGCCACGGTGGACAACGCGATCAGTTGCCTGCGCGAGGACACCTACGATTTCATCCAGAAGCCTTTTCGCAAGAAGGAACTGGTGGCCCTGGTCAACCGCGCCATGGAGTACCGGCGGCTGCGCGAGGAAAACGCACGCTATCAGCAGCACCTGGAGCAGATGGTGCGCGAGCGCAACGCACAGGTCGCGACCACGCTCGAAGAGGTCAAGCGCTCGTACGAGTTCACCCTCGAGGCGCTGGTGGCCATGCTGGACGCGCGGGAGAACTACACGGCGCGACACAGCCAGCACGTGCGGGAACTGGCGGTGGCGCTGGGGCGCGCGGCGGGCATCAGCAAGGAGGAACTGCAGTCCCTGGCCTATGGCGCCCTGCTGCACGATATCGGCAAGATCGGCATCCCGGACGCCGTGCTCAACCGCCCCTCGGCGCTCAGCGCGGAGGAGTGGAAGGTCATGCGCACCCACCCGGCGATCGGGTACGATATCATCCATGCCAGCCCCTATCTGCGGGATGCCGCCGAAATCGTCCTCAGCCATCATGAGCGCTTCGACGGCACGGGGTATCCGCGCGGGTTGCGGGGCGCGGAGATCTGCCGCGGCGCACGGATTTTCTCCATCGTGGACGCGTATGACGCCATGCGTTCCGAGCGGGTTTACCGCCGTTCCTTACCCGCCGAAAAGGCCGTGGAGGACATCCGACGGCATGCCGGGACCCAGTTCGATCCGGCGCTCGTCGAGGTCTTCCTGCGCTGTCAACCCGAGCTGGAGCGCATCTGGAGTGCCAGCGACGGGTCGAGCGACCGGAACGGATCGGCGTTGACGCGGACGGCGGCGGACAGTATGGTCAACAGCCTGACGCTTAGACAGGCCGTACGCCGAAGCGCGGAGGCACGTGTGGTCGTCCGCGGGAGAGCTTCAACTCATGGACTCTGACAACCTGGAACGGACCTTGGACGAGAACCTGGCGCTGCTGTCCAGCCTGTGTCCGCCGGAGCCGGGGACGGCGGTGCAGCCGCCCGTTCTCCGGCCGCCGCGGCGTACGGCCCAGCTGGCGGCGAAGCTGCGCCGGCAGCTCGAAGAGAATCGGCCGTGGCTGACCGCCGTGGAAAGCAACCTGCTCAGTGCCGCGCGCGGACGCCCCGTCAAGACCCTGTACGTGACGAGCTGCCGGCCGGGCGAGGGCAAATCCATGGCGGCCGTGCTGCTGGCGCACACCCTGGCCGGCAGTGGTGGAACGGTGCTCGTGGATGCCAACCTCACCCATCCGACCCTCCACTCCGCATTCGTCGCCCGCCATGCGCCCGGCCTGGTGGACTACGTGGCGGGCGATGTCGAATTGGAGGATGTGGCCCAGCACACGGACATCGCCCGCCTGGCCCTGCTGCCGTGCGGGGGCGATCCGGCCACCCAGCCGTCCGGCAGCCTGTCCCCCCAGGCCCTCGGCCAGCGCCTGAAGGAGCTGCGCAACCGTTTCGACTGGGTCGTCTTCGACGGGGAATCCGTGCTCAACGCGTCGGGCGCGGCCCTGCTCGCCCGTCTGTTCGACGGCGTCCTGCTGGTCGTGGAGTGCGAGCGCACCAAGCGGGAAGTCGTGGCGCTGGCGCGCGATAAGCTTGTGAACGTGGGCGGCAACGTCCTGGGCGTCGTGCTGAACAGGCGCCAACACTACATTCCCGGGGGGCTGTATGCGCGAGTGTGATCCCGGCGCGGGCCCGGCCATCCGCCGGGCCTGGCGGTTCCTCGCGGCGGTGACGATCGCGGGCGCCCTGGCCGGCTGCGCCACCCCCGGCGCGAAAAACGCGACCCTGAACCAGGAGCTGCAGGAGGCGCCTTTCTCCTGCGGCGAGGGGTTGCCGGCTGCCGGCGTCTTCGGCACGTACCGGATTACGCCCGGCGACCAGCTGGACGTCCTGTACCAGCTGAACACATGGCAGCCGGAAGAGGGCTTCGCGCTGGCGGTGAACCACACGGTCGCCGTGAAGTTCCCCAAACACCCGGAACTGAACGAGACGGAACTCGTGCGGCCTGACGGCCGCATCTCCCTGCCGTATCTGGGCGAGGTATCCGTCGCCGGCATGACGGTGGAAGAACTGGCGCGCGAGCTGCGCACGCAATATGAGAAGGTGCTCAAGGATCCCGATCTGTACGTCGTGGTGCCGGACTTCCGCACCGCCAGCGGCGAGCTCAAGCAGGATCCGCACACCGCGCCGCGCGGCTTGAGCCGCCTGGTAACCGTCCGCGCCGACGGCTATGCCACCTTCGCCATGCTGGGCGACGTGCGCGTGGCCGGCCGCACGCTCCCGGAAGTCAGCGATGACCTCAACGCACGCTACGGCCGCTTGCTGCACGGCATGCGGGCAGACCTGTTCCTAGACAAGTCCGATCCGAAGGAGCGCGCGAGCGCGGCGTCGGCCGGCGCCGCGCTAACAAGCACAATCCTGGCCCCCTGACCGCAGGCAGAGAGAGCACCATGACACAGGCAGCAGACTGGAAACGCGAGTTATGCGAACTCTTCTTCGTCCGGCGGACGCTGATCCTCGGCGCCGTGCTGGCAGGTGTCCTGCTGGCCGTGGCGCTCATGTGCTGCTGGCCGCCAACCTATCGCGCGTCGACCGCCGTGCTGCTGCGCGGTAAGCGCATCGAGATCGTTCCCGCCGCCCTGAATGTGACGGGCGCCGGCGCGTGTGCCGTTTCGCGGGAGGACGTGGCCTCGGAGCTCGAGATCCTGCGCGCGCCCGCCCTGCTGGAGCGGACGGCCCGGCGCCTGCTCGCCACGCCGCGGCCCGCCGGCGGCGGCGGCTGGTTCACCCGCCTGCTGGGGCGCGACGGCTCCGCCGCCGCGGACTCGCCGCGGGCGCTTGCGCGCCGGATGCGGGATAACCTGCGGGCGTCCCGCGCTCCCAACGCGAAGGTCATCCGGCTGTCGTACGACGCGGGCAGCCGCACCGCAGCCGAGCAGGCGCTGGACACCCTGGTCGCCGAATACCTGCTGTATCGCAACGAGATCTACAGCCCGCCCGATCAGCAGGAGTTCCTGAGCGCCCGCAGCCGCGACTACCGCACGCAGCTCGAGGCGCTGGAAGACGAGCTCGCCGGCCTGCTGCAGACGAACGCCGTCTGCCTGCCGGAGCAGGAGCTGTCCGATAACCTGGACATGAAGAAGACGCTGCTGCTCAAGCTGGGGTCGCTGCGGGACGAGTTGGCGGCCTCGCCGTTCGTCAGCAATCCCGTCCTGGTGCAGCGCATCGCCGGGGTGCAGGAGGAGATCCAGGCGCTGGACCAGCGCAACATCCTGCTGCAGCGCGTGACCACGCAGGCGCGCCGCATGAGCCGCGAGACCGGCCTGCTGTCGTACTCGTACGAGATGTTCTCGAAGCGCGGCGAGGAGTCGCGCCTCGCCAACGACATCGGATCAGCCAGCCTGTCGGGCGACGTTGCCGTGCTCAGCCGGGCGGCGCAGAGTGCCGAGCGCGTGTTCCCGCGCCCGCTGTGCCTGCTCCTGGCGGGACTCACGGGAGGCCTGCTGGCCGGCTTCCTCCTGGCCCTGCTCGACCAGTACCTGGATCACACGTTCAGGCGCCCGGCGGATGTCGCCCGCCATGCCGGCCTGCCGGTCATCTTCTCCGTGAAGCAGAGCTGAGCGGCGCCCGTTCTCGTCCTCGTCATCGAAAGGCCGGGGCGAGGACATGCGCGAGAGGCGGCGCGGCGGGGACCGCCGCTGCCCACGACGCAAGGGGTCTCAGCCGGTAGCCGCGGGCGCCAGCCCGTGGATGTTCCCGCCTGCGTACGGCACGGCAGACCGGATCGGGAATACCCCATCTGCGTCATCTGCGGTTTCCAGGTTCACCGATGCGGCGAGGGGCAGGCGAGGCGAAAGCGCTGAGGGCTATTCCCGTTTCCAGGCTTATCGCGGTGCCAGCGGTTCACGGCTGCTCCGGCGCGGGGGGCGCGGAGCGGGGCTTGAAGAGCCGGTCCAGGGCATTGATCAGCTTGGAGGCGCCCTTGCCAAGGCCGCTCTTCGTGTTCTGCAGCGCCCCCCTGGCGATGGCATCCACCAGCCGGGGATCGGCGGCGGCAGCTTCGATGGCCGCGGCCGCCACGGCCGTGACGACCTGCTCCGCCAATTCCTCGGGCGTCACCCCCTCGCCGGTCGCCCCCAGGTTCTGCAGCCGGATCTCGCGCAGCGGGACGGTAACCGTTTTGCCGTTCAGCAGGCTTCCGGTCACCTGCAGGCGGCCGTCCCGGATCACGAGATCGGCAATCCGCAGCCGGCGGGCAGTGTTGGTGTCGGCAGGCGTGGCGCCGGCGCTGTCAGCCGCGCCGCCGGACGCATCCGGGGCGGCCGCCGGCTTCCGGCGCAGGGCCTTGCGCAGAACCTCCAGGTTCGTGCCGTGGTCGGTCAGTTCGTACCATACTTCGGGGCTTTGCAGCACGGCCTCCTCGACAATCACGCAGGGGGCGCGCAGGGTCCGCGGCTGCAACCGCACGTGCATGTGCGCGAACGTGGCGGTCTGGGCGGACTGAAAGCCGTCCGGCGTCCCCACCACACCGCCGCGCACGTCCACCTCGCCACGCCAGGCGCGGACGGTGACGTTCGATACGGTCACGGGTACCTGCAGCGCCGTGGAGCCCCGCTCCGTCAGACCGTCCCGCACCAGCCCCGCCAGATACCGGTTCACGCCGACGACCGCCGCGAGCAACAAGAGCAATCCCAGCCCGACTACAATGGCCACCTTCTTAAGCATGTGCCTGACCTCCTGCCGGCAAACGACTTACGCCGTCCCTCCGGCCAAATTCCCGCCAGTCGCCTTGCGACCCGTGAATAATCCTCGCATTTTCACGTCTGAAGGGCAACAGGATGTAAGGGCGGGCGCAGGGAAGGCGCAGAAAGGCTTGGCTTCCCGCCACGGCCCGAGGTATAGTGGTGACAGGATAACGAATATGAAAACGCTAATCGTAACGGGGTTGGTCGCGGGTCTGCTGGCGGGTATCGTGCGCGCCGGAAACGAAGACGTCGGCGAAATCGGCGTCGGCGATACGTCAGCGCGCGTGCGCGAGGTGCTGGGCGAGCCGTCCGGCTACCTGAAAATGGGCGCCATCGAGATGTTCATGTACGACCGCGGCAAGATCGAGGTTCGCGACGGCCAGGTCGCACGTGTCAGCCTGATGTCACCGGAGGAAGCGGCGCGACTGAAGGATATGGCGGAACAGGAGCGGGTGCTGCGCGACGCGCAGCAGCGTGAGCGGCAGGCGGCGTTGCACGTCGAGGGCCAGCAGCTCAAAACCCAGAAGCTGGCGGACGCGGACTTTCTGGCCAAGCCGGGAACCGCGCAAGCCGAGTACTGGAAGACCTTCAAGCGCACCTATCCGGACGTGAGTGTCGACGAGCCGCTTTCCGTTGCGCTGGCGAAACAGACGGACGAACAGGAGCGGCAGCGGCAGACTCAGCGCCTGGACGAGATGGAGCGGCGCGTAGCGGAGGCGGAGGCCAAGGCCCGTGCCGCCGAGCGGGAGGCGGAAGCCGCCCGAAACCGTGTTTCCAGTACGGTTTATGCCAGTCCGTTCATCTCCACGCCGTCGTACTATGAAGTGCCTGCGGGCATGACTTACTATCAGCCCACGGTCGTGCGCACGGTCTATGCGCCGAGCATGGTGATGGCGCCCTCGTGCAACCGCGTGATCATGCCCTGCAACCGCCCGATCTACCCGGTGCACCCGGTCGTGTATCCGCGGGGGCACTCCTATGTCGCGCCGATGCACTCGCAGCTCGCGCCCATGTGCGGCACGGGAAACAGCATCTCCTACTCGCGCTTCGGTCAGCGCTCGTCCATGAGTCTGCACGTCGGCTTCTGAAGCCGGTTCGACCAGCCGACGGACTTGCGCCCGCCCCGGTCACCGACCGGGGCGGCTCGTTTGGTGCATCCGCAACCGTTCAGTCCACTGCCGCCTGCTGGGGGGGGGCCCAGGCCGCCGGCTCGGGCGGCGTTGCGTTCGCCGTGACGGCTTGAACCCCGAGAAACCGTTAGGCGCAGGGGGCCAGAATGAGCCAGAATGAGACGTGCTGAACGTTTCGCGCTTGGCTTGACAGGCAGACGGCTCACGCGTACAGTACACGGCTCGCTTATCGGAGAACAGGTTACGAAGGAAGGTGTGGAAGCATGAAGCGGACGTATCAGCCATCCAAGATCAAGCGGCAGCGGAAGCTCGGGTTCCGGGCGCGCATGGCCACCAAGGGTGGACGCAAAGTCATTCAGCGCCGTCGGAGCAAGGGGCGCACCAAGCTGTCGGTTTAAGGTGAACCAGCCATGATGGGGTCCGGTCACGGCCACGAGCCGGCGCCGGCTCATCCTGCTGACGCCACGGCACACGCGCAGATCGCGCGAGTTCCCGACCGGTGTTTGGGTCGCACGCAACGGGTGCGCCAGGCACGGATCTTCCGGGAAGCGTACGACACCTGCACGGGGTTCGCGGGTCGTTGGCTGGTGCTGCGGCTGTGGCACGGAGAGGACGCAGCCCTGCGTTTGGGCGTGGTGGCATCGCGGCGCAGTTTCCCTCGGGCCGTGGATCGCAATCGCGCCAAGCGGCTCATGCGCGAAGCGTTTCGGCTGAACCGGCATCGGCTGCAGGGCAATTGCGATGTGATCCTGATGGCGCGGATGCCGATCATCCGGGTGACGATGCCGGAGGTGGCGCGGGAGTTGTTGTATCTGGCGGGTAAAGCCGGCCTGCTGCGCTCCGGCGCCAGCCCGCGGACACAGGCCGGGACGAAGACGTAGGCGGCGGAGCGAACCCCGATGAGCAGGCTGCTCATACTGCTGATCCGGGTCTACCAGGTGTGCCTGTCGGGCTTCCTGGGCGGCAACTGTCGTTTCCACCCATCCTGCTCGGCCTATTGGATCGAAGCGTTGCGCCTGCACGGCACGTGCCATGGGGTCTGGCTCGGCGTCAAGCGGCTCGCCCGGTGCCACCCCTGGCACCCGGGCGGCGAGGATCCCGTGCCGTTACCGGGGCCCGCGGACAAGCAAAGGGAAAGACAGGTATCATGAACAAACAAGAGTTGTCCGTTGTCGTTGTCCTGGTTGTCCTTTTGCTGGGATGGTTTTTCTTCCAGTCCAAGTTCATGGCCCCCACCCCGTCGCCAGCCGCGGTCGCAACCAACGCCACCGCCCGTGCCGCCGGCGGGCCGGCCGCGCTGGCCGCTGCGGGCACAAACGCCCCGGCTGCCCAGGCGCCGACCCCGGCCCCGGTACAGGCCGAAGCCGCCGCTCCCCGGCCGCAACCCCTGCTGCCCGAGCAGCGGGAAACGTTGACGAACGATCAGGTTGCCTTCACTTTCTCCTCGTGGGGCGCCGGCGTGGCGCGGGCCACGCTCAAAACGTACCGCGCCGAGAAGAAAGCGGATAGCGGTCCCGTGGAACTCGACTTCAGCCGCCGCCCCGCCCTGGTGCTCGACGGCGTGCCCGGCCTGTCCGGCACGGACGATTTCGCCATCACCCGCAGCCCGGACGGGCGTTCGCTGCTGTTCACGCGCGAAACCCCGGAGAAGCTGCGCTTCGAGCGCACCGTGACCCTGGGCACGGGGTATGTGGTCCGCGTCAGCGACGTCTTCGTGAACGCCGGCGCGGCCCCGG
This sequence comes from uncultured Victivallales bacterium, assembly GCA_964402115.1. Lineage (GTDB taxonomy): Bacteria > Verrucomicrobiota > Kiritimatiellia > UBA8416 > CAYOBW01 > CAYOBW01. Next base: position 4,530 of record CAYOBW010000022.1, on the reverse strand, counting down.
CGAGCCTGCCCGTGCACCGCATCGCGCTCGGTCCCGTGGACGAATCCGCGACGGGGTCGAACAGCGGCGGCTACGCGTACCTGGGCGTCGACTACCTCACCGTCCGGGGACAGCGGGTCATGTCGTGGGACAGCAAGATAGCCGGCCTCTTCGGCGCAGGCGGCGGCCTGCTGGGTTGCCTCCGCCAGCAGCCGGCCATGGCCCCGCCGCCGAGCGTCACGCAACCGCTTGATCAGCCCGTGGCTTGGGTGGCCGCGCGCAACAAGTACTTCACGCAGATCATCACGCCGGCCACGCCAGCCACGAACGCGCTGCTTTACGCCGCCCGCAATCCCGCCGTCTCCAACGCCTTCGCCCTCGGCAGCGTCTCGGCCGAACTCGTGCTGGCGGGACAGACCCTGCAGCCCGGCGAGCGCACCACGCGCGAACTAACCTACTATGCCGGCCCGAAGTTGTTCGGCGAGCTGCGCCAGCTGGGCAACCGGCAGGACTGGGTCGTGCTCAAGGCCTGGCGGTTCTGGGGCTGGTGGCGCTGGTGCTGCCTCGGCCTGCTCTGGCTGCTGAACGGGTTCTACAAGCTCATCCCGAACTACGGCGTTGCGATCATTGCCCTGACGGTGCTCGTGAAGGCGGCGACCTGGCCGCTGACGAAGAAGAGCAACGACAACATGAAGAAGATGCAGAAGATCCAGCCGCTGCTCGCCCAGGCCCGCGAGAAGTACTCGAAGACCCCGGACAAGCTGCAGCAGGCCACGATGCAGATCTACCGGGCCCACGGCGTCAACCCGATGTCCGGCTGCCTGCCGATGCTGCTGCAGATGCCGATCTTCATCGCGCTGTTCGTCGTGCTCCGCGCCGCCATCGAGTTGCGGTTTGCGCCCTGCCTGTGGATCGGCGACCTCAGCGAACCCGAGAACCTGCTCGCGGGCCTGATCCCCATCGCCGGCTCGCTGAACATCCTGCCCCTGCTGATGACGGCGACGATGGTGTGGCAGCAGAAGCTGACGCCGGCCACCGGCGACCCCCAGCAGCAGAAGATCATGATGTTCATGCCGGTGTTCATGCTGTTCCTCTTCTACAAGATGCCGTCGGCGCTCGTGCTCTACTGGACGGTCAGCCAGGTGCTTTCCATCGCCCAGCTCTACTGGCAGCTCAAGGTGGAGCGGCAGCTCAAGCCCGCCTGACGCGCCCTGGCAAGAGGGATCGTTGCATCAGTAACGGATGATCTTGAGTCCTGCAATGCGGCTGAAATGGCGCTTGTTCTGCGTCGCCAGCGTTGCATGGTGCTCAAGAACCCAGGCCGCCATAGGTGGCCAAGCGTCAAGCGGGCCAGGAACGAGACTGCTGCTCCTGGCGCCGGCCTCAACCGCTCCACACACCGTGTCCACGGCCAGTCGGTCCATAACCTTCGCTTCGTCTCGCCACCCATGCTCGAACGCTTCGCGTGCCCAGGACGGTGAACGGTCTCAGGCGGCTCGACAGGAGTCTCGCCCTCCCGGGAAGCACGTCACGCATGGGCCTGCATCCATTTGGGGAGGGCGACGCTCTGCGGAGCCGTCCATGGATGCTTTGGCGACGGGATGGTCTGCCGCCCATGACGAAGGCGGTCGTGTCGAGGAAGCCTGTTGTCCGTCTGAAGGCTGGCGAGCCAGCATTGTGATTGACAATACTCCCCAAACGGCGTACATTCCGGGTCCATGATTCAAAGATTACAGAACCCGCTGCGCACGAATAGCTTCTTCCTGTTCGGAGCACGCGGAACAGGCAAATCCACGTTTCTGCATCACTCCTTTGCCGCCGAGAAGACGCTGTGGCTCGATCTCCTGGATCCAGACCAGGAGAACCGCTACGCCCTTCGACCAGGCGAACTGACCGATCAGATCCGCGCCAGCCGGGGACAGTTCGACTGGGTCGTCATAGACGAGATTCAGAAGGTCCCGAAGTTGCTCGACGTGGTCCACTCCGCGATCGAGGCGTACGGAGTCCGTTTCGCACTGACGGGGTCCAGCGCACGGAAGCTCAAAAGAGACTCCGTCAACCTGCTCGCCGGCCGGGCTTTCGTCTACCACCTGCATCCTCTGACGAACCGCGAACTGGGCGCAGGCTTCGATCTATCCAGCGCACTCCATTACGGAACGCTGCCGGGCTTGTTGCCGTTCACGACCGACGAGGAGCGGAAGGCGTTTCTAAGAGCCTATGCCATGACCTACCTCAAAGAGGAGGTGTGGGCTGAACACCTCATTCGGAAACTCGATCCGTTTCGCCGTTTTCTGGAGGTCGCCGCGCAGTGCAACGGCGAGATCGTGAACTGCTCGAACATCGCTCGCGATGTCGGAACCGACCACAAGACGGTCTGCTCCTACTTCGAGATTCTGGCGGACACGCTGCTGGGCTTCCTCTTGGAGCCCTACCATGCCTCTGTCCGCAAGCGACAGCGGCAGTCGCCGAAGTCCTTCCTTTTCGATCCGGGCGTTGCGCGTGCCCTCAACGGCACGCTCAATGTGGAACTCGTGCCCAGCACCTATGCCTTTGGCAAGGCGTTCGAGCATTTCGTGCTGCTGGAGATCGTCCGGCTGAGCGACTACCGGCGGAACGACTACCGCTTCTCCTACCTCCGCACCAAGGACGGGGCCGAGATCGATCTGATCATCGAGCGTCCGGGAAGCAAGACCGCCCTGGTGGAGATCAAGTCAGGCGATCGTGTTGATGAACGCGATGTTCGCGAGTTGTCTCGTTTTCTTCCGGATTTCCCCGGTTCCGAGGCGTTCTGCCTATCGCGGGACAAGGTCAGGAAGCGGATCGGCGACGTCCTGGCCCTCCCCTGGCAAGAAGGATTGGCGGAGCTTGGTTTGTGAAGGTCTGCTCAGGTGACAGGACCAGTGTGAGGTGGCGCCGTGGAGGTGGCCGATGAGATTCGAGCTTGGCGGCACCTGGTCCAACGTGGTCACAGGCGTCACCGGCCCGTCCCATGGCCCGTTCTCCGTGCCGCCCGGCTTCCTCCGCATGGTGGAGACCAACGCAGCGCCGTAAATGGGTCCGAACCGATTTACGACATGGGTGTAATTGGTCTTGTGAGTGCGCGAGGTGTTTGGGGCATCCTTCCTGGCATGAAGCGACTCTATGACGGCATGCTGCGTCTGCACTTGGCGGAGGATCGGCAACCCCAACCTGGCCTACTTCCAGCGCATCACCGGCGCCCAGCACGTCTTCCAAGTCGCCTTCGACCTGCCCTTCGTCGACACCGACCTCTTCTCCCGCACCACCCCCATCCGCGTCCCCGCCCGCACGTTCCTGTCGAAACTGCTGTAGAAATCCGAATCGTCGAACGGTACGGTGGCGCGAACTTTTGGCCGCACGCGGAACAGCGCGCGCTCTGGGATTGGTCTACAACGCATCGCCATCCGCCACGGGTTCGTCCGGCACGGCCGCGAGTGCGTCGGCGAATGCTTTTGGGTCGAAACGGGCGGCCGCCTTGCGGAAGAAATCCCGGGTTTCCTCCCGCACGATTTCGTTCGACACCGACGTGACGATGAACTGGTTGAGCGAGACCCCTTCGTCGCGGGACAGACGGGTGACTCGGCTATGCACGTTGTCGGGCATTCTCACTTGCAGTGTCTTCATTTCGTCCTCCTCATCCGTCGCAGGAATTCGCTGGGTCTGAGAATCTCAATCCCGTAGCCTCGGAGTTCCGGATCCCGGAAATCATTCACATTGTGAGTCACAATCGCTTCGGCGCCAAAATTGGCGGCGCACTCAAAAACCATGTTGTCGTTCTCATCCTTCAAGTTCGGTCGCAAGCCGAAGTAGACGGGCACCTCTGCGCCGTAATGCGCCAACGCCGCGAGAATCGCAGCGACCTGTTCCCTGGTCAGCGGCACGGCCTGCTTTGCGACGGTTGCCATCAAGCTGGCCTGGTATTCGAGGTACAGAGGCACGGACACCCCGAAACGAAACCGGCCGTGCGATATTTCAGAGAGTATCGCGAAACTCGCTCCCCGTCGGCTGCGCACCGCCGCAACCCATACGCAGGTGTCTATCACGACTCGCATAGGTGTGCCCGTAGCACTATAGGTGTGGAGATGTCAATGCCTTCTTGCAGCCGGTTCCGGGCGAGAGCGGGCAGGTTTGGCCCGGCGGTCCCAGTACAGCAGGCGCTCTTGCTTGCCAAGTCGTATCGCCCCACCAGTGGTTGAAGCGGACGCCGTGTTGCTGGCTGAAGGCACGACCGACAGCCTGGTTTCTGCCGTGCAACGCTCGCCACAGCTTGCACTCCAGCTTGCACTTGTTTCTGGCTTGCAGGGTCAATCTGGGGCAATTCGTGGCAAGAATGAGAATGGCACGACAGGGGTATCAAAGGCAGTAGAACCACTCGTAAGTGCCTCTGGTTGTGCAGGCTTGGCAAGTCCTGACAAGCAGGGGCAAGTGGGGGGAGTGGTAGGCCCGGCGGGGATCGAACCCACAACCTTCAGCTTCGGAGGCTGGATGCCGCCCGGAACTCTCGCATCGCGATTCCATCCTCGCACACGGTTT
>CAYOBW010000021.1:0-45052 GCA_964402115.1 uncultured Victivallales bacterium | reverse complement strand
GCCGGGGCGGATTGGAACGAGCAGCAGTCCGCGGCCATGCGCTTCTTTGTCAGAGCCGAGGACGCGCTCTCCATCCCGGATTTCGCGCTCATTCCTGCCGGCACTTTTCAGATGGGGAATACGTTCAGCCCGGAGTACTACCCGGATAGCGCTGTCAGGGGCGCCTACAGGACGGACGAGATCACGTCGGCCCGGAACGAAGTTCCCGTTCACAGTGTGTGGGTCAGCGGTTTTGTCATGCAGACGACCGAGGTGACCAAGGCGCAGTGGGACGAGGTGGATCAGTGGGCGAAGCAGAACGGCTACGATTTCTTCTACGATGAGAACGGCGCCTCGCCGGATACCGCGCCGTTTGCCGGCGGATTCAATCACCCGGTTGCGAACGTCAGTTGGATCGACGCGATGTTGTGGTGTAACGCGAAGAGCGAGAAGGAGGGCAAGCAACCCTGCTACGAGGCATCGGCGGGCTACTCTCATCGCAGCTACGCCAGAAGCCTGGCGCCGGTCTGCAAGTTCGCGAATAACGGCTATCGGCTGCCGACCGAAGCGGAGTGGGAGAAGGCGGCCCGTGGCGGTCTGGCCGGCAAACGGTTTCCGCGTGGCGATACGCTGGGCCGGGCGGACGCCAATTTCTCCAGCGAGTGGTCTGTGATGGGCACCGATCCTGTATCTGGTGAGTCGATCTACCAGACCTTTCCTTACTGGCCCCCGGATGTGTGCCCGGAGCGTGGTCCTCACCCCGTGTATCTGGGTTTGAATCTGATGGCGCCGGGTGGGCCGTTCGCGACCAGTCCGGTGAAGTCCTTTCCGGCGAACGGCTACGGGCTCTACGACATGGACGGCAACGTGGTGGAACACTGCTGGGACTTCTATCAGCCGGGCTACTACGCCGTTTCCCCGGCTGTCGATCCCGCGGGGCCGTCGTCCAGTAGTCCGAGCGGGTACGATCGTGTCGCCCGCGGGGGTTGCTGGAGTGCGTCGGTCTTCTTCTGTCGCACGTCTTATCGGTGGCCATATCCAGGGCCGTTTGCGACAGGATTCCGGATTGTCCGTCGTCCGTGAAGCGCATGAGCAATGCCATGAACATGTTGTTGGCCGGTGCCGTGTCTGTGCTCCTGGCCGTGGCGGGCTGGCCCGCCGCCGCAACCGCGGGCCAGGTTGCCGTGGCGGAGACGGGCAATATCGCCGTGGATACCCGCGGCTCGGGTGATGTCGACGTTTCGGGCCGGATCTACGACGTCATCAGCGGCATGGCCCTGTCGGGCGCCACGGTCGGCATCAACGGCCGCAGCGCCACGACCGGCAGCGACGGCGGGTATGCGATCGGCAACGTCCTGGTTCCGCCGGGCGGCGCCGCGCTGACAGCCGCTGCGCCCCTTTACAATGGTCACAGCCAGACCCTCACCGTCCCCTCCGGGGTGCGGGCGGTGACGGTGCCGGACATCCTGCTGACGCCGACCCATCAGTCGGCGCCCGTGGTCGAGTGGGTCCGACCTGACTTGACCGGCATCATTGTGGCGGATTTCGACGTGCGGTTTCAAGTGCGCACCCGCGTCGACTGGCGGGCCTTGCCCCCCGGACTCGTGCATCTGGACGCCAACCGCCAACGGATCGCGACGCTGACCGGAGCGGGGCCGGAGTACGTGTTCAACGTGCCGGCGGACCGCTGGTTTGCCCCCTCGCTCCGCGTCGGCGGCAACACGCTCGTGGTCAACGCGACCAGTGCGGCTGGAGCCGAAGCCGCGCCGCTGTACCGGGAAGTCTTCTACGTGCCGTCGCCCTCGTTCCTGCAGGGCTTCCTCATCGACCCCACGAAGCTGCGCAGCGAAGGCAACAAGCTCAGCGTCGAGATCAAGCTGCCCGACCCGGTGCCCTACGGGCAGCTCTTCAACCTGCCGGTCATTGGCAAGTTCGGCGCGGAGTTCCAGTGGACGGGCGCCTTCGAGTACGGGCTCTCGGATGGGATTTGGAAAGCCTGGCTGGGCCAGAAGGCGGGCCGGGATACCCGTGGCAATGTTGGCTGGCTGCAACTGGGGGATGTCCGCGTGGAAGCCGATGCCAGCATCGGGCTCAAGGGACTGGCCAGCAGGAAGGACGGCATTGTCTTCACTGAAGCCGCCGGCAGGGTGTCGCTCGCGGGGAAGATCAAGGTCGCCGAGTTTCTCCCCTTTGCCGTTCTGCCGCCGGGCGCCTCAAGCGCGTTGGAGCGCTACCCGAAATTCAAGGAGTGGCTCAGCCTCCTGAAGATCGACCTCGTTGCCAAACCGAAGATCGAGGGCACGGTAAACTGCCCGTTCAACAAGAAGGACGGAAAGCCGAAAGGGACCCTCGCCGGCAGTGTGGCGATGGAGGCAGTTTACGAGGCCAAGAACGGGGCCTTCAAGCCCAAGATCTACGCGGGGGGCGAGCCGCGCGCCGTCCTGCAGATGCCGGGCGATCCCTTCAAAGAGGTGGGGGTGAAGCTCTACCTGGGGATGGAGGGCACGCTCTGGTCGAAGCGCCTGACCCTCGGCAAATGGGTGCTTGTCGATTGGTCCTACCAGCTCGCCAATTCCTCCGCGGTTGCCCCGACAGGGACGCGCTGGCTGGCGGTGCCGCAGGCGGAGGCGGTGTGGGAACCGGCCGATCTCGCGTACCTGGCCGACAGTCCGGATCGTTTCGTGGGCGACAGGGAGCGCTTGGGAGAAGCTCGCAAACTCGGCGGCGATTCGCTGGCGCAATCCCGGCTCATGCTGGCCCGGTCGTCGGCGGGTGCGGTCTGCGTTCCGCCAGCGCTTCGGGTTTCGCGCGGCCAGGTGTCAGTGGGGACCGTGTCTGGTTTGGCGGTAACCAACCAAACCGATGTGCGCCTGGTCGCGAATGTCTATCCCGATTCGGAACCCGGTCTGGCGGCGTCAGGCAACGGGCTGCTATTGTGCTACGTGCGGCCCCGCACGAATCCGGTGAATCCGTCGCAGCCGACCGAGATCGCGTGGACGGCCTACGGAGCGCATGACTACTGGACGTCGCCCCAGAGTCTGACAAACCCGTTTTTCGATTACGCCGCCCAATTCGCGCCGCGGGTGGCCTTCTACGGTGACGGGCTGGCGATCTGTGTTTATCAGAAGCTGAAGGACCCCGATCTCGATGCCACCGACCCGGAGGTCATGGCGCCGCAGATGGAACTCGCCTGGCGGGGCTACATCTGGAACGCCTGGGGCGGCTCCATCATGCTGCAGGGAACGCTCACGGATAACACCTTTCTGGATCACGAGCACCGGCTGACCGGACCGACCGCGAACGGCGACCTGTTCCTGTTCTGGCTGCAGAACGAGGCCGGTCAGCTCACGGGATCGGGAGCGCCCGGCTCGGCGACCAACAGCCGCATCATGGTGCAGCGGTATCGGAAAGCGGATGGCTCCTACGGTTGGAGTGAACCCGAGGTCGTGGCTGACCAACTTGTCGGCGAGCTGTCTCTGGATGCCGCGGCCAAGGGTGGCAAGGCCGTCTGCATCTGGACGCGTGACATGGACGGCGATCTCGCTGACGCCAGCGACACGGAGGTCTTTTCCCGCGCCTGGGACGAGGCATCCGCGACATGGGGGCCGATCGTGCGGCGCACCGCTGACACCGTGGCCGATGGCGATGCCAAGGTCGCCGTTTCCACGGAAGGTACGGTGCTGCCGCTGTGGCGGCGGGGGACAGAGCTGGTCATGCAGCCGGATTTCGCGGGCAGTCCGCTTGTCGTGCGGACGGGTGCCACGACCCTGGGCTTGTCCGACTGCCAGTGGACGCAGGGGCCGGGCGGGAACCTGGTGCTGGTGTGGCAGGAGATGACAACCCAGGGCTCGGATCTCCACTGCCGGGTCTACGACCCAGCCTCAGCCAGTTGGAGCGAGGACGCGTTGCTGACACAAGACGGCGCCTCGGAATCGGCGCCTGCCGTGGCGTGGACCGGCTCCGGGAATCTGGCCCTGGCCTATGTTGACACCGCCATTACCACGCAGGTTGTCACGGTCGCGCTGGAAGGCGGCGGCGCCGCCGTGGTGCCGGGGGTTCCGCAGCCCGGCGCCAGCGATCTGCGTTTCCTGCAAAGGGCGCTCGTGAAGGATTTCGCCGTGCTGCCGGACACGGTTTCCGTCACAGCAGGGAGTGTTCTGCCGGGAAGCGAGGCCACGCTCCGGGCAACCGTGCAGAACAGCGGCAATGTGGCCGTGCAAGACGCCGTCGTGGGTTTCTACTTGGGGAATCCCGCCGGGGGCGGCACCCTGATTCAGAGCCTGACCCTCGCGGGGTGGCTCCGGGCCGGCGAAGCCAGGCAAGTCACGGCGACGTGGACGGTTCCCGCGCTGCCGGGGCCCGTGGCTATCTTCGGCATCGTCGATCCGGCCGGCCAGATTCCCGAGGCAGACGAGGCGAACAACGCGCAGTCCCAACTCTTTGGCGGAACCGACCTGGCGCTTTCGGTGCTGTGGCAGACGGTGCGGCGCGATGGTTCGGCGTCGGTGGCTGTCGCGGTGCAGAACCTTGGAAGCCCGGCGGCGCCTGTGGTCACGCTTCGTCTCCGGCCGCAAACCGACCCCGGCGCCGCGCCTGTCTGGAGTGGCGCCATCGGCGTGCTGGGTCCGGGCGACAGCGTCGAGAAGTCCATCGATCTTCCGGCCGGTACGATTACGGAAACGGGTTCGGATTTCCGGCTGGCTCTCGATGAGGACGCTTTCTCCGCGGATACCGACCTGGCGAACAATCAGGCCGCGCTGTCGCTGGCGTTGTTCGTCGACGACGACCACGACGGCATGCCGGCGGGCTGGGAAGCGGCAAACGGCTTCAGCGATGCCAATCCCGTTGATGCGGCGCAGGATGCGGATCGTGACGGTCTGAGCAATGCCGAGGAGTCGGTCGCCGGCACCGGGCCCCGTGATCCCGCGTCATTCCTGCGGGTTACCGCTGTTTCGGCCGCCCCGCAAGGGACCGAGTCGGCCTTCGACCTGACCTGGTCCTCGGTTTCCAACCGGGTCTACAGCATCGAACGCTCGACAACTTTGGAGTCGTGGGAGCCGGTTGCCAGCGGTCTTCCGGCCACGCCGCCGTTGAACCAATACAAGGACATCCTCCCGTTGGGTGGCTGGGCCTATTACCGCGTGGTAGCCCGCTGAGCCGAACGCCGGGCGCGGCGCCGGCGCGCCGGCGCGCCGGCAAGTCCGAACAACAAGATGAATGAGAATATGATGATCAAGCCAATCCGCTTCTTCGCCGGGAGTCTTTTCGTCCTTGCCGTCGCCACCCTCTGCTCCGCTGCCGTTGCGGAGGACTTGGAGACCGGCTTCCGCATGCCACCGCACAGCGCGGGCATCCGCTGCTTCTGGTGGTGGCTCAACGGTAACGTCACTGCGGAGGCAATCACTCGCGACCTCGAGGAGATGAAGGCCAAGGGCTTCAGCGGCGCGCTGATCTTCGATGCGGACGGCAGCGGACAACAAAAAAACAACCCGGTTCCCGCCGGCCCTGCGTTTGGTTCTCCGGCGTGGACGAAATTGTTTGTCCACGCGCGCAGGGAAGCCTATCGCCTCGCTCTGGGACTGAGCCTCAACATTCCGAGCGGATGGAATCTCGGCGGGCCGGAGGTAACCGAAGAGCAGTCTACCCAGCGTTTGGTCTGGTCGCGGACCACGGTCGAGGGACCGGGTGTCGCCGAAGCGGCATTGCCGAAACCCGTCGCGCAGAGGTTCTTCCGCGACGTCGTCGTGCTCGCGGTGCCACTCAGGCCGGGCAAGCCCCACCCGATTGAAGCGCTCGAGCTCAAGAGTTCCACCAAAGAACTCGGCATGTCGGCCCCGGATTGCCGGCCTCTGCTCGAAGTGTCCCCCGCGCTGCCGGAGGAGGTCGTCGTGCATGCCGCCGATATCCTCAATATCAGCGCGAGGATGAACGCGGACGGCGTGCTGCGCTGGGAGGCTCCGCAGGGCAAATGGGAGGTTCTGCGCATCGGTCACAGCCCTGCCGGCGGGCATGTTTCCACCTATAGCGCCGGCTGGGGTGGCCGCGTGCTCGACTACCTCAACCCCGCCGCGCTCGATGACTACTGGACGCGGAATGTCGAGCCACTGTGCGCGGCGATCGGCCCGCTGGCGGGAACGACACTGCGCTACATCCACACCGACAGTTGGGAGGGCGGCGGGATGAACTGGACGCCGGGTTTCGACCGGACGTTTCGGAAACACCGCGGCTACGACCCGATTCCCTGGCTGGCGGTGCTGGCCGGTCATGTTGTCGACAGCCGCGAGGACTCGAACGCCTTTCTCGCCGACTTCCGCAAGACGATCGGAGACCTGGTGGCCAACCACTACGCCCACCTCGCCGAACTGGCCAAGGCCCGCGGTATGGTCACCCACCCGGAGTGCTCCGGGCCGCATGCCGGACCGCTCGACGGCCTCAAGAACTATGGCCGCAGTGAATTGATGATGAGCGAATTCTGGTCGCCTTCGCCGCACCGGCCGAATCCTGACAACCGCTTCTTCGTCAAGCAGGCCTCGTCCGCGGCGCACACCTACGGCAAGCGTCTGGTTGGCGCGGAGGGGTTCACCACCATTGGGCCGCACTGGAACGACGTCCCGTGGTCGGACATGAAGCCGAGCTTCGATCACGAGTTTTGCGCGGGCCTGAATCTCGTCTTCAACCACACCTTCACCTGTTCGCCAAAAGAGATGGGCATGCCCGGTCAGGAATACTTTGCCGGCACCCATTTCAATCCGCAGATCACCTGGTGGGACGAAGCCCCGGCCTTCATCGATTACCTGAAACGCTGCCAGTTTCTCGCACAGCGCGGCGACTTCGTGGCCGACGTGGTCCATTACTACGGCGATCACATCCCGAACATCTTGGGGCGCAAGGGACAGGACCCGGCAGGCGCGCTGCCGGAGTTCGACTACGACGCGCTCAGCGAGGAACTCCTCCTCACGGGTCTTGCGGTCAAGGACGGTCGGCTCACGCTGCCCTCCGGGATGCGCTACCGCGTGCTCGTCCTGCCCTCCCATCGCGTGCTGTCGCTGGGCGTTTTGACGAAAGTCGACGCCCTGGTGCGCAACGGAGCCACGGTGCTCGGGCCCAAACCACTGAGGACCGTGAGCCTGGAAGGCGGTGCCGCCGCCAAAACGCTCTTCCAAAGCCTGGCCGATGGCCTCTGGGGGGCGATGGCAAACCCCGGCGCGGATGCCAAGGGGATCCGCAAGGTCGGGTCGGGCCGCATCGCCTGGGGGATGAGCGCCCGCGAACTGCTCCGCGGCGACGGCATCGCGCCCGATGTGGCGATCACGCTCAAGGACGGAGCCAACGCCCCCGACATCGATTGGATTCATTACCGGGTTGGCGACGCCGAGGTGTACTTCCTCGCCGAGCTGGCCGGCAAGGCGCGGAGCATCGCTGCGGCCTTCCGCGTCGAGGGCCGGCTCCCCGAACTGTGGGATGCGGTCGATGGGTCGATCCGCGAGGCCTCGGCGTATGCCTGTGCCGGGGGTGTCACTCGGTTGCCGTTGGAACTTGGCTCCTACGACAGCCTGTTCGTGGTGTTCCGGAAAAGCGCCCCTGCAACCGAGCGCCGCGCCGGGCCGAATTCGCCGGCTTGGCAGGAAGCGCAGGTCATCGGCGGACCATGGGACGTGACGTTCGATCCCAAGCGGGGCGGCCCCGCACAGCCGGTCCGCTTCGAGACCCTGACCGACTGGACCAAGCACGAGGACCCGGCGATCCGATCCTACTCCGGCAAAGCCATCTACCGGACGCGCTTCACGCTCGGCGCCGACCTCGCGGACAAGCCGCTCGCGCTCGAACTTGGCGAGGTCAAGGATGTCGGCATGGCGAGGGTGAAACTCAACGGCGCCGACCTCGGCATCGTCTGGCGGCCACCGTTCCGGGTGAACCTCGGCAAGTCCCTTCAACCCGGGACGCACACGCTCGAGGTCATGGTCGTCAACTCATGGTACAACCGCCTTATTGGCGATGCGTCATTGCCGGAGGACCAACGCCTGACCAGGACCAACATCCGCGTCATCGGGAGCGGTCCGGGGAAGTGGCCACTCGAGCACTCAGGGTTGCTCGGCCCCGTGACTTTGGCAAGCCCGTCACCAGGCCAGGATTAGAAAGGTCCTTCATGACGTTGGTCGTTCGCCTGAAGAAGACGGGAGCCAGGCTGATCTGGGCGACGACCGCACCAGTCCCTCCAAAACCTGAGATTACCATGCTCAAGCGAATCGGAATCAAGCGCGCAAGGTAACTCCTCGGTGACGCGGGAGGGCTAACGGCGGAGGACCGCCGTCTCCAGGGCGATCCTTTGTCGGCGGGGAAAGGGTGGCATGCGGGACCGCGGGCTGGAGACGGCGGTCTCCGCCGTTATGCCGCACGCCGGTGTGCCCATTTACCTGGCGCGGGCATCTCGCCGGCATGTGTTGTCGCGGCCGGCCCGGGAGGACCGTCCCCCGGACGGTGCTCCCGCGCCGTCCGGTTGCTGCACGGTGACAGCCCAAAACTCCCGGAGCGGCTTGCTTTGGCAAGCTGGCGAGCGAGCAGAGGGACGGAACCCGGAAGCCGGAACGCCAAAGCGTTCCGCTCCGGGGGACGACGGCAGAACGCGGGACCGCAGGCTGCGTCTGCCCCGACCCCGCGTCGGACCGCGCAAGCAGGCAGCAAGGCCCGTAATCAGAACGCTCATGCACGCCGCATATTGCTTGCGACCGCATGCGCGCACGGCTACATTGCGCGTAGGTCACTGTCAGCTCCGCTGCCGCGGGGGCAAAATAGTGTGAAAAATGCCGGCTAGCGGTATTTGCGACATCGAGCCGTCAGATACAGACGTGGGGTGGCAGAATGATAGGTCGGCGTTCAGTGGTATCCCATGCGGCCAGATCATGTGCTGCCGACAGTTTCGGACGGCGCTCTTGCCTTGCCGCCAGCGCTCTGGCATCAGGTTGCGCGCTATGCCTGGCATGAGAACGCTCGCGACGCATGCTATCGCTGCAGCCGACGGTTGGCGGTCGATCACGGGTTTACGCGGAGTGGCGGCAACCGAGGCTGCGGGCGCGGCGCGGCCCCGGCGTCGAACACGCCTCTATGTCCTGGCCGGGGCGGTCGGCATGCTGTGCGCCGCGGCGCCGGCGGAGCGGGTGGAGGAGCGCGCCTTCCGGTACCGGACTGTTGTCGAGGCGGTGGCTTTCTCCGAGAAGGCGGAGACGATCGCCAACCCGCTGCAGTGGCCGATGCTCATGTCGGTGGCCCCGGACGGCCTGTTCGTGGAGCAGGGAACGCCGATCGCCGAGTTTGACCAGGCGGGCCTGCTGCTCCGGCTGGAGAACCTCCAGCGCGACCAGGCCATCGTGCAGGCGGAGCTGGAGCAGACCCTGGTCGGCCTCCGCAACAAGGAGATGGGGCTGAACGACGACATGGAGGGCCTCCGCGACCGGCTCGAGGTGCTGCGCACCCAGCTCGCCCGGACCCGCGCCCTGCCGGAGCCGGACGACGTGGAGATCGCCCGGGGGCGCCTGCGCGTCGCGCAGTTGGAGTACGACGCGGCCGCGGAGGAGCTGCGGAAGGCCCGGCATCGGATCGAGCGCAAGATGATCTCCCCGGGCGAACTCGACGCGTTCGAACTCGCCGACCGCGAGGCCCGGGCCCGGCTGGACTACCAGCGGGGCATGCTGGACCTCGTCTCCCTACGGGCGCTGCCCGCTGATGTGCGCCGGATCGAACTTTCAATCCTGAACGTGGAGGCGGAGATCGAGAAGCAGCTCAACGAGAGCGCGCGGAACAAGGAGATCTCGGAGATCGAACGGAAGGGCGCGGAAGCGCGGGCGGCGACCATGGAGCAGCAGATGGTGGAGATGCGCGCGGACCTGTCGAACGCCGTGGTGCGGGCGCCCATCTCCGGCCACATCGTGTATCAGCCGCTGTTCCGGAAGTTCCGGGGCCAGACCGGCCACAAGATGTGGAAGGATTTTGCCTTCATAAAGATGCCGGTGCCCGGCCACCTGGCCCTGAAGGGGGAGCTCCGCGAATCCGAGCGGCGGTTTTTCAAGGCGGGAGACGAGGTCATCATCCGCGCCGCCCTCCGCCCCGGCGAGATCCTGCGCGGCTGCATCGCGTCCCTGAGCGCCATGTCGCGCGACCGGGCGGAGGAGGAGGGCGAAGTCTGGCGCAAGAAGTCCAACTCGGGCATCGTCGTCTATGATGTGGTCATCGCGATCGAAAACCCGCCGGCCTGGCTGCGGGTCGGCATGGGCGCCTCCTGCGAGCTGATCGCGTCCGCCGAGGTGACCGCGCCTGCCGTGCCGGCCACCCTGGTCAAGACGCGAGCCGGCGCCTTCTACTTGGCCCTGGACGGCGTCTATCGGAAGGTGGACGGCACGCTGGTGGACGGGTATCTGATGCTGACCGACCCGGCGCTGGCCGGGCGGGAGGTGTCCCTGTACGGGCAATTCCCGGAGGTGCTGGACCGGCGCGCGGACGAGAACCTGCCCGGCTTCCGCGTGGCCGGCGAACTCCAGCCGGCCGCCACCGAGGACGTCGTGGTGGGCGACGTGCTGCGGTGGCAGAAGGTGGCCTGGGTGATCGCCGAGGACACGATGGTGACGCAGGGGCAGGCGCTGGTGCGGCTGGACGCGCTCGACACCGACGAGGCGATCAAGAAGGCGGAGGCCGAGCTCGAACAGGCGGTCAACAGCCGCGAGAAGGAGGAGCAGGAGTCCCGGCTGCGGGCCCGGGAGAACGAATTCAACGTGGCCCGCACCAGCAACACGCTGGAGATCGCCCGGCTGGAGCTCCAGGAGCTGCTGCATCCGCGCGGCACGGAGGCGCTGCTCACCGCCCGGTTCAACCATGCCCTGGCCAACATCCGGCTGGAGTTTCTGGAGCGCGAGCTGCAGCGGGTCTCCAGCGCGCGCGCGGCGGCGTTCTCGCCCCTCGAGATCGAGAAGCTCAAGCGCGACCGGCAGCGAGCCGAATTGCGGCAGGAGGCGGCTCGCATCCGACTGCGCGAGATCGAGGACGGACCCGAGCCGTACCGCATCTGCCTCGCGGAGCAGGCGGTGGTCGAGCAGGAGATCGAATGGAGCAACCTCCGCGCCAAGCTCGATGCGGACGGGTTCCGCAAGAGCTACATGTTCCGCCGGGCTGAGCGCGAGGAGCGGCGGCTGCAGGCGGCCCTGGCCGAGCGGAGGCTGGAGCGCGAGAACCTGCTGCTGTCCGCGCCGCACGAAGGCCTCGTGCGCTACGGCAAGGTGCGCGACAGCGGGGTGTGGGCGAAGATCGCGGTGGGCAGCATGGTGTCCGATCGCGCGGTAGTGGCCCAGATCGCCGACGTGTCGCGGATGTACGTGCGGGTCGAGGTTCCGGAAGTCCTCTACACCGGGATCAGCCCGGGTATGCGGGTGGCGGTGAAGCCGCGCGCCCTCACCGCCGCCGTCCTCCAGGGCACGGTGACCGAAATCGAGTTCCTGTTCCAGCCGCGGGAGCAGAAGGACACGGCCCGCGGCCTGTACTCGGCCCACGAGACTCTGGGCGAGACCGTGTTCCTCGTCCGCGTGGAGGTGGAGCGGCGGAAGGGTTTGGAACTGAAGCCGGGCACCATGGCCGAGGTGATCTTCCCCCAGGCGCCGGGCGGGGCAGCCCCCGGCCGGCCACCGGCCGCGCCGGCCGCGGCGGGAGCCTCCTCGTGAGGCGCGGGCCGCGGAGCGCGGGCCGGGCTGGACGGATGGCCGTGGGCGTAGCGGCCCTTGGCCTCCTGGGGGCGCAGGCGGGTGCGGACGACCCACCGGCCGAGTACGTCGTGGAGACCCGGGTGATGGGTCGGTCGGTCCACGAGAGCGGGCGGCTGATCAGCCTGGATTCGGCGCCGGTGGTGGTCGGCATCACCGGGAACCTGCTCGAGATCCCGCGGTCGGGGGCGCGCGTGCAGGAGGGTGCGGTGATCCTGCGCGTGGACGACACCGAGGCCCGGGACCGGCTCAAGGAGGTGCTTTTCAACACGCACGACGCCGAGGAGATCCGGGACTCCTGCGCCGCCGATTACGACTACGCGGTCTGCCTGGAGTCCAACCGGCTGGCCCTGCTGGAGAAGGAGCTCGTCAGCGCCCGGATGCGGGAGGAGGACGCCCGCGCCGGGCTGAAGCCCGCGGACCGGCGGCTGCTCGAGATCGAACTGGAGCTGGCGCGCCTCACCCTGGCCGACGCCCGCGACGAACTGGTGCGCCAGGAGCGACTCCACGAGAAGGACTTCATCTCCCTCGCCATGCTGGAGACCTTTCAGCGCAAGGCGGAGACCGCGGAGGCCAGCGTCCGGGAAAACGAGGCCCAGATCCGCCTGAAGGCGAAGGGCGCGCCGGAGGAGCAGCTGCTCGAACTGCGCCGCCAGGTGGAGCGCATCGAGGCCCTGCTGAGCCGCAGCGGGAAGGCGCGGGAACGCCGGCTCGAATACGCCCGGCGCGCCATCGACGTGGCCCAGGCCCGCATCGAGGAGAACCGTCACGACCGGAGGCAGGTCGACGACGACCTCGCGGCCACCGCGGTGCGCGCGCCGAAGGGCGGCATCCTGTCCGTCCGCAAGTACTTCGAGGCGCAGACCGGGCTGTGGACGGAGTACAAGCCGGGGGACCGCGTGGAGAAGTATGACGTGATCGCCGACGTCGTGAATCCCGGCCAGGTCCGGGTGGAGCTGATGATCCACGAGACGGACATCGACCAGGTGGCGGTGGGCACGGCGGCCCGCATCCGGCTGCCGGCCTACCCGGACCGGACGTTCCAGGGCGAGGTGGTCGAGCTGGGCGGCGTCGGGCGGGATCGCGCCGACGTGGCGCCGCGCGGATCCGAGACCGGGCGGACCGGCGTCAACATGTTCAACGCGGAGGTCTCCCTCCAGGGCAACGGGCTGGAGTTCCGGCCCGGCATGTCGGCCCTGGTGGAGCTGCTGGTAGCGCCGCCGCAGCCGCGCACGGTCGTGCCGCGCGCGGCCGTGATGCGGGAGAACGGCGGCTTTCACGTGCTGCGCAAGGAGGACGGCCGCTGGCGGAAGGTCGAGATCCGGGGCCGGGTGTTCGACGAGTCGTTCTTCCTGGTGGAGAAGGGCCTGGCCGCCGGGGACGTCGTGGCGGCGGCGCCGCCGGAGGGCCGCGTATGATCGACGGGAAACGCGGTGCGGGCGCGGCGACGCCCGAGGCTTCGGCGCTGCCGGACGGCGCGCTGATGCGGCTGGAAAGGGTGTCCCGCCACTATGCCATGGGCGAGAATCTCGTGCGCGCCCTGGACGGCGTGGACCTGCGCATCGGCCGCGGGGAGTTCGTGGTGGTCATGGGCAGCTCCGGGTCGGGCAAGTCCACGCTGATGCACATCCTCGGCTGCCTGGACACGCCCACGGCCGGACGCTACGACCTCGCGGGCTGCCGCGTGTCCGGCCTCTCCGACAGCGACCTGTCGCACGCGCGCAACCGCCGGGTCGGGTTCGTCTTCCAGCAGTTCAACCTGCTCAGCGACCTGACCGTCCAGCAGAACATCGCCCTGGCCATGGTCTACAGCGGCGTGGACCGCCGCACGCGGCTCCGGCGGGCGGCGGCCTACGCCGAGCGCCTCGGCTTGGGCGCTCGCCTGCGCCACCGGCCCAGCGAGCTGTCCGGCGGGCAGGCCCAGCGGGTGGCCATCGCCCGCGCACTCGTGAACGAGCCGGACATCATCTTCGCGGACGAGCCGACCGGCAACCTGGACTCGCGGACCGGCGGGGAGATCATGGACGTGCTCTACGGCCTGCACGACAAGGGCTACACGATCCTGATGGTCACCCACGACCCGAAGTTCGCGGACGCGGGCACCCGCCGCATTGCCCTGCGGGACGGCGCGATTGTGGAGGACGTGCCGGGACGGCGGCCGGTCCGGATGCAAGCGTCCGCTCCGGAGCGGACGGAGGGCGGCCCAGCGCGGATGCGCTTCGTCGATCTGCTCCGCATCGGCGTTCGCGAGGGCCTGCTGGCGCACAAGATGCGGTCCGCCCTGACGATGCTGGGCATCATCATCGCGGTGGCCGGCGTGATCGCCATGTCGTCGTTCTCGCTGGGCAGCAAGCAGAAGCAGGCCGACCAGATTCGCGCGCTCGGCGCCAACCTGGTGCGGGTGGCCGACCTGCGCCTCGAGGGGGAGAAGCTCTCGCAGGCGCGCATCGCCGGTTCCGCCGGGCTCTCCCTCGATGACCTGGCGATGATCCGGAAACATGTCCCGGGCGTCCGGCGCGCCGCCGCCGCGCGGGAGATCAAGCTGAACCTGATGGCCGACAGCGACCGCCCGGTCACGCCGCGCGTCCTCGGCGCCTGGGGCGACTACCTCGCGGTCAACAACCTGCGCGTCGCCGCCGGGCGCTTCCTCGACGACAGCGACCAGGACCAGTGTGCGCGGGTCGCCGTGCTCGGCCACGCCGTGGCCGAGCGCCTCGGCGTCGCCGCCGCGGTGGGGCGCGACCTCCTGCTGGGCGGGAATCCCTACCGCGTCGTGGGGGTGCTGGCCAACCGGAACATCGACACCGCGGGGCTGGAGGCCACCGGCGCCGGCGACGCGAACTACGACCTGCTGATCCCGCTGCGTACCCTCCTGCTCCGCACCAAGGCCCTGGACCTGCGCAGCGACCTGGACGAGATCCTGCTGCAACTGGAGAACGAGGAGATGCTCTACGAGGCGGGCGCCTCCATCCGCCGCCTGCTGCAGGTGTCGCACCGCGGCCAGGAGGATTTCAACCTGGTGATCCCGCTGGACCTGCTCAAGCAGAAGCAGCAGTCGCAGCGGCTGCTGGACATCCTCACCATCTGCGTCTCCTCCGTCGCGCTTATTGTCGGCGGCATCGGGATCATGAACATCATGCTGGCCTCGGTCACGGAGCGCACGCGCGAGATCGGTATCCGGCGGGCCGTGGGGGCCACGCGGCGGGATATCCTCTACCAATTCCTCTCGGAGGCGGTGGTGATCTCGCTCACCGGCGGCCTGGTGGGCATCCTGCTCGCCGTGGCCGTGGTGGCGGTCACCTGCGCCGCCCTGGACCTGCCCATCGTGGTTTCGACGGGCATGGTCGCGATCTCCGTCGCCGCCGCCACGGCCACCGGCCTCCTCTTCGGCCTCTACCCTGCGGTCAAGGCGGCGGAGGCGAACCCGGTGGAGGCCCTGCGCTATGAATGAGTTCCCCGCCTGCCGTCCGCTTCTTCGCTTGGCCATGCTCGCGCTCTGCGCAGCCCTCACCGCGGCCGCCCCGGACGGGCGGACGCTGGAGGAGTGCATCGCCTACGCACGCGAGCATTCCCGCGAACTGGCCAAGCGGCGCATCGAGCTCGACAGCAGCCGGCTGGACACGGGCATCGCCTGGGGCAAGTTCCGCCCGGCGCTGACCCTCTCCGCGGAGGAGTCGCTCGACACCGACCGGACCACGGCCGCCAGCTCGCTCAAGCAGGAGCTGCCCGGCGGCCTCAGCGCGACCCTGACCGGCCGGTCCGACCGGAAGGACGACGAGGAAGGCGCCGACGCCTCGCTCCGCCTGTCGAAGGTCGTGCTGGGTGGCGGGTCCTGGGCCGAATCCATGCTGGAGATCGACAACAGCAAGCTGGACACCCTGATTGCAGCGAACCGGCTGAACCGGTACCAGCGGGAGCTGGCCTTCGACGTCAAGAAGCGCTTCTACCTGCTCATCCGCAGCCGCCAGACCCTGCGGGTCAACGAGCTGCGACTGGTGCAGGCCCGGAGAAACCTGGAGCACGCCCTGGAGCGGGAGCGCCCCCTGGACATCGCCACCGCGAGGCTCGAGGTGCCGGAGAACGAGGCGGCTGTCCTGCGCGCGCAGCGGCAGATCGCCTCGGCGCTGGACGACCTGAAGACCGTCATCGGCATGGATGTGGACGCGGCCGTGGACGTCGACACCTCGTTCCGCTTCGCTGAGCAGGCGCTCCGCGTGGAGGAGGACATCGCCTTCAGCCTGGAGAACAGCGAGGACCTGCTGAACGCGGCCCTGCTGCAGAAGAAGGCCGGGAACGAGCTGCCGGTCCAGCGGGCTCGCCGCTGGCCGAAGCTGACCCTCTCGGCCACCGCCGGCCGGGACGGCGAGGAGGGCATGGACCTGGGGCGCGACACCGAGACCGCGCTGGGCCTCGGCGTTTCCTGGGAGCTGGGCGGGAAGACCGACCGGCTGCGCGCCGATCGCCTGGAGAAAGAGCTGGCGTTGCTCGGGATCGACCTGGTCGAAGCGCGGCAGCAGAAGATCAGGAGCATCCGCGACCTGGGCCGGCGGGTGGTGGAGACGCTGAACCTGGTGCGCCTGCAGGAGCAGAAGGTCGCGGTGGCCGGCCAGCGGGTGGAGCTCTACCAGGACCGGTGGAACAACGGCGAGATCGACATCCTGGAGTTCATCCGCGCGCAGAACGAACTGGAGAACAGCCGCATCCAGTCCATCAACCTCCAGACCGAGTATATGGAGCTGGTCGGAGAGTACGATCTGACCGTGGGTCGCTGACCAGATTGTCTGCCGGGACCAAGAGGGAAGCGTTCATCGGGCGCACGTAAAGACTTCCATGCTCAGCGGCGTCTACCTCACGAATGACCACGTGGTACAACTGGCGGAACCGCCAAGGCGAGCGCATGACAAGAACCAGGCGGAGGAAAACCAACGCTTGAGAGCGCGCATTAGAGACTTGGAACAAGGCAAGACATGACCGAACCGCCTCATTGGCGATGTGCCATTGCCAGAGGACCAACGGTGCCGCCGGCGTCAGGCACCGTCCTTCTTCTGGAACTCCTGAAAAAAGACGAAGTCCGGCAGGTAGGTCTGAATGGGCCGCAAACCGATCTCAAGACGTTCGAGCATTCCTATCAGACTCGTCGCATCCACAAGTTCAATGGGTGGCGCGCCATCGCGGGATGCCTCGCGCTGCGCCTCAGCGGTGAATGTGCCTGTCGTGATGATGATTCCCTTGTCTGCACGACCCTGCATCGCACCCCGAAAGTCTCGGACCTGCGAGGGCGTCACTGACCTGGTGTATCGCTTGCACTGAAAGAGCACCTTGAAACTGACAAATGGGTTGATCTGCAGGGTTCCGAAACCATCTATGCCTTCATCGCCAGAGCGCCCCGTCACGACGACTTGTATGAAGCCTGATTCGCGTAGCAACCTCTGGCAAAGCCGTTCGAAGCCTTCGGGAGGGAGCGATCGGATAAGATCTAGAAC
This sequence comes from uncultured Victivallales bacterium, assembly GCA_964402115.1. Lineage (GTDB taxonomy): Bacteria > Verrucomicrobiota > Kiritimatiellia > UBA8416 > CAYOBW01 > CAYOBW01. Next base: position 27,849 of record CAYOBW010000021.1, on the reverse strand, counting down.
GACGTCGCGATAGTCGTGAGACACGGCTCCCGTCCCTTCGGCAACAGTTTCTTCCGGTTCCTCTTCTTCTTGCCGCCGCTTTCGTTCAACCGCAAAGACCTTTACCCACTTCGAAAACAATTGCCGTGCCTCGTCGTGGGACAGTTTTGTGGACCAGCCTTTTTGCGTGAGACTCCATACACCGCGTTTTGAAGAATCGAGGAGTCCTTCTCGACTGAGGTAAAAGCGAGCCCATGCGACCTGATTGGGGAATCTCGGGCTTCCCGAACTCATTACTTCGTTTTGCGCTTCATCGGAAATCTTGAGTTCTAGAGCGACTTGCTCGACGGCTTCCTTGCCAGAAGCTGAACCACCGAGTGTTCGCAAAGCATCCAGAAGTGGCCCGAAATAGCGAACGAACTGTGCCCCCTCGGATTTTCGTTTTGCCATAGCGTTTGTTCTTTCTGTGCTGCCTACGCTCACCGTGACAGTCTGCGAACCCGCCAGGGTGAGTGCGCGCGTGCTTGCCTTTCGCATGAGGTCTAGACTAACGGAAAGCGAAACGGAATCAAGCGCAGGTAACTCCTCGCTGGCGTGGGCATCTCTGTACTTCTTACTCTGACGGAACGAGTCTTGTCGATCATCTTGACGTTTCCACCCCGGCTCAGCTACGGTCAAGGCAACCATGAAACGCATGCTGGCCGGTACGCTGACGGCTTTCGCGGGACTTATCGCCGTGTCTGGTGCGAGCGCGGCTCAGGAAGAGGACGACCGCCAGGCCTTTGCAGAAGCCCGCAAGCTGGAGAGAGAAGGCCGCGCCGAAGAGGCCTTCCTGAAGTTCGTGGCCATTCCCGGCGGCGAGTTCGCCGCCGTGACGCTTGCCCGGGGCGAGGCCGCCAGGTTTCTCGCACTTCTGCGGCTTGAGCCGCGCCTGCCGGAATTGCCCCGCGCCTTGCTGGTCGAGGCGGAGCTGTTGTTGGCGAGCGGCCGCAAAGACGAAGCAAAGCACCGCTGCCATACGCTGGCTGCCAGCGCCCCGCAGAGCAACTGGGGCAGCGGCCTGCCGGGCTATTATCCGGTCGAGCCGCCGGGCGCGCCGGACGGCGGCGACAGCTTCCTCTTCTATGGCACGCACCAGCCCGCGCTGCCGTTCAGCTGCGGCCCTGGCAGCCACCGCGACAACTGGCTGCTCCGCCGGTTGCTCGCATTCGAACTCATGGACGACGCGGCGCGCGAGTTCGCGCGCCTCTGGGACATCCACAAGGCGAACACCCGCCCTTACGTGGTCGAGGTGGCGCAGTTTGACGGTAAGCAGCAGCTCACCGGCACCGTGAAGCAGGTGGTCAGCCCGCCCGGCTTCAACGGTTACGGGCTCCAGTTCGCGCTGGACTATGCCTTCTTCCTCAAGCGCGCGGGCTGCACCAACGCAGCACTGGCCGTGCTTCTGGAACCATTGCGCGTGATGGACATGGATCTCAATCCCAACCTCACGCGCCCGCAGCCGCTGCCCGACGGCTCATTGCCTGACTACCCGGTGCGCAACGCGCCACTGTACCGCACTTTCGCGTTCGGCCCCGGCCGGGTGGGCGTGGCCCGCAAGGAGTTCATCAGGCTTGCGTATGGCGAGTTCAAGGGCGCCGGCCAGGAGGCCGGCCTGCTGTCGGAGCTGCAGCGTGAAATTGATCGTGCAGAGAACCGCGCCCGTCGCGTGCTGGCGCAGGTGAAGCTGCACCAGGGCGAGACCGAGGCCGCGCTCGCGCTTGAACTCGACTATGTCAAGCGCGGCGCGTTCGACGCGCTGAGCGCCGCATACCGGCGCGGCCAGGTCTACGACAGCGGCCAGAAGCCCGCGGAGGCGATCGCCGCGTTCGAGCAGGTGCTGGCCGAAGCGCCCGGCCCCGTGCGGCTGCCTGATGCCGAGGAGCAGATCTCCGAAGCGCCCCATCTGCAGTCCCGCGCGTTCTTCCAGAGCGACTTCGTTGTACAGCCCGGCGCCACGACCCTGGTGCGCGGCGACGTGCAGGACCGCCTTGTGAGGCTCTACGCCGCCGCGGGCCGAACGGACAAGGTGCTGGAGACGCAACTCGCGCAGTTCGATGACGACGAACGCCGGCTCGAAAACCTCGAGCACGTCGAGAACATGGCGGCCCGTTTCAAAGCGGTTGGACAGGAGGCGCGTCTCAATGCGTGGGCGCGGAAGAAGGTCGCCTCCGCCAAGAGCCCGAGCGTCCGCGCCCACCTGGCCTGGCAGCAGCGCGACTATCCCGCCGCCATAGCCCACGCCGCCGCCGCCAGCACCGGCGGGTATTACGGCTGGCAGGCCTGGAAAGAGCGTTTCGCCAAGCTGGGCCGCGACCAGGAGCGCGCGTTCATGCGTGCCGTCGTCGAGGCGAGCCCGCTCGATGCGGTCGCCCGCCTCGAGCTGCTTGACCTCGAAGACCGCCTGGAAGGCCCCGAAGCCGTCGCTGCGCTTGAGGCTTTGCTCGCCGCCGATGCCCATGACGCCTTCCCGCGCGGCAAGGGCGTGTGGAACCGCACGGCTTTCAAGAACTACCTCGACCTCGCCTACCGCCTGATGCGGCTTTACGAGCAGAATGACCAGCTCGACAAACTGCGCGCGCTCGGCCTGCGGCTGGCCAAAGGCGAGAAGCCGTTTGAGAGGTATGACCCGAACCTTTACTGGTCGCATGGTGAAAACGGGCAGGAGGAGTTTGGCAACGCCTGTCTGGCGCTCGCGATCCAACACGCTGACACAAAGGCCTGCCAGGATGAGCTCGCCGCCGCGTTGAAAACCTCCCGCTGGGCCGGCGCACGGTCGCAGGTGGAGCGCCGGACAGGAACTGCGGCCCATGCCGTGACAGGCAAAGCGCCCGTCACGCCTTGGGCCAACGTGCCGGCCGGGGTGCGCCTCGTCGCCTCGTGCGAGTCTGTCACCTGCGTGGCGCAGGACGGGTCGTTCGTATACGCGGGACAGCCGTGGGGCGTGGCCGTGTACGACGGCAAAGGCGGGCCGGTCACGCGCATTCTGTTGGGCCGCGAGGTCACAGCGATGGTCGCCGCACGGGAGCAACTCTGGGTGGGCACGCCGGAAGGACTATGCCGCATCGCCTCGGGCGCCTAGACCGTCGCGCATGAAGCGCTGGGCCCGGTCACGGCGCTGGCGCTGGATGGCGAGCAGCTTTGGATCGGCGTACGCGGCGGCGTCCTGCTGCTGAACCAGACGACACTCGCCCTGCGCGCGTTCTCAGCGGAAGACCTTGGCATCGAGAACGTTCCGGAGTTCAGCCGCTTCGAGCCGGAGCGCGACTACGTGTGGGCCGACGGCGGCCAGGGCCTGTTCCGCTACGACCGTGCGGCGGATCTGTGGAGCAAGCTGGAGAATCCCGGCAACCGTGACCCCGTGCATCTCATCGGCATCCTTGACGGACAGGTGTGGGCGGACGTTTACCTGAACGACGAACTGCGCCACCGGCCCGCGCGAGTGGACCGCCGGACGCTGCAGGTCACGCCCGTCCAGTTGGGAGGCAACGTGTCGCGCGGCCAGCGCATGATCAACACGGCGATCACCTGCAGCGGCAAAGACCAAGGCAGGCTTGTGTTCTTGGGCGGCTATGTCTTCGATGAAGCGGCCGGGCAAATCCGCCTGATGCCCGAACCGGTGTCGGGAGGCCCCAGAACGATCAGCGATCCGTTGCCGGTCGGGATGCCTTTGCCCGACGGCACACGGGTCTGCACCGGCATGGCGGGGCAGCCGTCCGGCGGACTGTACTTCGTCGCGCCCGGCGGACAGAGCCTGCGCGCTTCCCTGCAGGCGTGGCCCGACGGTCTGCACGCAGGCATTAGCGCCTCGGCCTGGTCGGATCGCTGGCCGAGCGACGCCGTGTGGGCGGTGCTGTTCGACGATGAGCGCCAGCAGGAATGGCTGTGTGTCGGCGCCGGTCTGGTCGTGCTGCGGCGCGGCGAGAACACGCTGCGACACTTCGGCAGTGCGGAAGGCGTGTGCTGCGGGCCGGTGCTCGATGGAGTCGAGCTGGGCGGAAAGCTCTATTTTGCCTCCGGCTGGGACGATGCGCGCGGCGGCCTGACGGTGTTCGATCCTCAGACCCGCGTCTTCTCTCCGTTCTTTCGCTCCGACGGGATGGACTCGGAAAAAGTAACCGGGCTCGCGGTGAAGGAGGGCCAACTGGAGTTGCGCTACGGCGTGGAATACCTCCGTTACCGCAACATCGACAACCAGCGTTATCGCCAGTGCCGGCCGGGCCGCTACAACCCGGCCACGGGGCGTTTCGCGTCGGCTGGCGCTCCGGAATTCCTGCCGCAAGCCGAGGCTGACAAACGCAGCGTTCAGCCGACCGTCGGCGCGCTGCCCCTGCTCGGCGGATCGGCCTACCGGCGCTACGAGCGTGACGGCCAGACGTGGCTGTGCGGCAGCCGCGGACTGGTGGTCTTCTCCTGCAAGGAAGCGCCATCGCTGACGATCGCCGCGCTGAACGCGCAGCGCCTGCCCAATCTCACGCAACGCCTGAGGGAAGAAGCCAAGGGCTTCGCGATCCCCAAGCCGATCCCGCTGGGCCGGCTGAAGGAACTGGTCGCGCACACCAACCGTTACGTGCGCGCCAACGCGCTGGCTGCGGCGATCGCGCCCGTCCTGCAGGGCGGCGGCGAGGGCTATATGCCAGTCTTTGCCGGGTGCGTGCGCGACCCATACCGCAATGTGCGCACGACAGCCGTGTGGCTGCTGTCACGGTCCGGGAGCGCGGACGCGCTGCCTGCGCTGCGCCGGGCGCTCGCCGACAGCGACCCCTACATCCGCGCTGTGGCCGCGCTGGCCCTGGCCAGCCGCGGCGAAGTGCCGCCGCTCTCGTTCTTCGAGGAGATCATTCAGCGCAACCATGGTTTCGGGAACCTGCCCTTTGGCGCGGACTCCTCCATCGGCGTTGAAGCGGATGCGGTGCGGGCCTATGCCGCGCTGGCGCCGCACGCCGACGGGAAGGTCTTCGAGTTTCTCGTGCGGCGCCCGCCGCCTAATCACGACGACATCAAGAAGCTCTATCCTGCCCTGGGTGAAGCGTTGCGGAAGCATCCTGATGCCGTTGATATTCTGCTCGCGGTGCAGGACACCGAGCGCTATGGCCCGCTGCGGGGGTTCGTGCAGGCCATCTTCCAGCACGCTGGCAGGGAGCTCCTGCCGGCGCTGCATCGAGCGCTGGCGAGCAAGGACCGGATCGTGCGCTCGAACGCCGCGCGCGCCTGCGGCGCCATCGGTGACGCCTCGTCCGTTCCGCGTTTGATCCAGGCACTCGATATGGAAAGCGGTTTAGCCCGGGCGTCCATCGTTTGGGCGCTGGGCGAGCTCAAGGCGAACGAAGCCGTGCCGAAGCTCGCGGAGCTGCATCAGGACGCCCGCAACGCCGAGCACAACCGCCGCGCCGGAGCGGGGTATCTGGCGCAACAGGCGATGGTTGCCAGCCGCGAGGAATACATGGCCCTGCGCAATCTCGATGCCATCGCCAGCGACTGGGAAGAGCTGAGCGTCACAGCCCTGCGCCGCCCGCGCGATCCGCGCCGCGACGAGGAGCTGCTGACGCCCGAGCATGTTCTCGAAGCCGTGCGCAAGATCGGCCCTGCCGCCGCGCAGGCGTTCTACCGCGTCCTCGCCGCGGCCAGCGCGTCTGACGACCGCGCCGCAGCCGCGGTCGGGCTGGCGGACGCGCTGGCCGCCGACCGTGAGAAGAACCTCGCCATCCTCCGGAACCTGTTGGGCGATCCCGTGCAGGAGGTCCGCCTCGGCGCCTGCGTCAGCCTCTTGCTGCTTGGCGAAACCGGCACGGCCCTTCATCTCCGTGATCGCCTGCGCGCGGGAGACAACAGCGAACGCGGCACGATTCTCAGCCAGTTGGACCGGCTGTCAGGGCCGCAGCTCGAGTTTTTCCGCGGGGAGGTTCAAGCCGTTGCCGCGAACGAGCGCGAGCCGGAATACCTGCGCGGTCGCGCACGCTTGCTGGCCGGCAAGCTGGGAGTCGTCAGCGACGCACCTGGAAGGTGACTGTGCGTCAAGAAAGAGCTTCTACTCAGAAAGCGTCAGGCGCGGGTCGTGGGCTATCCACGAACACCGCGCCTGGCACGGGAATCCCGCTATGTGCGTCCGGCTACTTGGCTGCCGGGGCGTTCGTCGCCGGCGGCGTGACCACGGCGGGTGCGCTGTCTGGGGCCGGGCTGGTCGCCGTTGCCGGCGCGCCGTTCGTTGCGGCCGGCTTCTCCTTCACGAGCTGGCTGCGCGGGATGGTGAGCGAGTCGGCCTTGTAGCTGTCCACCAGGTAGACCCAGGCGCCGAGCTGCTTGTTCAATTTGGCGATGCGATCCTCCTGCTCCAGGCGGGCCTTCTTGCGGGCGGCCTCGGCATCGGCGGCGGCCTTGTCATCCTTCTTTTCGTCCGGCTTGGCTTCGGGCGCGGGAGGGGGGGGCAGCAGGGCCACGCTCACCTTGATGCAGCGTTCGCTGCGGCCTTCCGGCGCCTTGCCGATCTTGACGGTGTAGACTTCGCCGGTCTTGCAGGCGGCCTCGTACACCGTGGGCTTGTCGAGACCGGTCTGGGCGTCGGTCAGCTTGGGATCGGCCACGTCGACGACGCGGAACCAGCTCAGGGCGGACTCCACGCCGTAGATCTTGCTCGTGTCGAGCTCCTCCTTGTCCGTCAGTCCGTCGAGCGTGAGGCTGGCGCCGGCTTCCTTGCGGGCCAGGCGGACGGCCGGCCGGTCGGCGCCCGTGATCACGATGTTGGTGATGTCCGTCGATGAAACGTTCAGCACCTGCGTCTCCAGCCAGTCCGTCGGGCGTTCGCCCAGGCTGGCGAGGGTGTCGGTCACGAGGTAGACGGTCTTGCCCCCGTCGGTCGAGAGGTAGCGCCCGTCAGGGTAGCCTCCACCCATGCCACCCATGCCACCCATGCCGCCCATGCCGCCACCGGCGCCACCGGCGCGCTCGTGGTTGGCGCCGAGCAGCAGCGTGGCGAGCACCTTGCCGCCCGCCCCCTGCAGTTCCACCGCCGTGCCCGTGTCGGTCTTGCCGGCCGCCGGCGCCGCCAGCTTCATCTTCGCGCGCTGGCCGTCGGTCAGTTTCGGCGCGGCCTTGATCTTGAGATCCTGCAACGCGCGCAGGGCATCGCACACCTTGTTGAAATCGGCCGGATGGCCGTAGCGTTCGGGCGTGATCCACTGGTCGTTGACGCGCTCGACGGTGGTCGTGCTGGTGGCCGTGCGCAACACGATCTTCTGCACGTCGTTGACGTCCACGGTGGTCAGCAGCAGCTTGCCCAGCAGCTCCGGGGGCCGCTGCGCGCGGTCGCGCGAGGTCAGGACGGCTACGCCGATCAACACAATGGCCACAATGGCCATGACACTCACTTTCTTCGCGTTCATACTCTTGTCTCCACTCTTTCTTGCAGGTTAAAGGCCGTGGCGGCGGACGGGGCGGCGGCGCGTGCCGCCGGCCCCGGCGGTTGCCGCTTAACGCGCGCGACGAGACATGCCGTAGCCCACGCCCGCCAGGCAGACCAGCAGGGGCATCAGGCCGATATTGAGAACCTTGACCCAGACTCCCAGCCGTTCGATGTCCTGGCGGAGGTTCTTGCGGACGGTCTTCAGCTCCTTCTTGAGCTGGCGCTCATCCTCGCGGAAGCGGGCGATCGTATCCTTCTGTTCCTTGCTGAGGATGTAGCGCTGGTTCTTGTCCTTCTGCGACTGCATCTCGTTGACCTTCGTCTGGGCGTCCTGCAGGCGCTTGACCAGTTCCTCCTCCTTGCTCTGCCAGGCGTTGCGAGCCTTTTCCTCGAGCGCCAGGACGCGGTCGAAGGGACGGAAGAACTTGCCGCGCGAGCGGATGCCGATCAGGTCCTCGCTGCCCGACATCTGTTCGACGGCGTTGAGGAAGAAGTTCAGGTTGTCGTTGCGCGGCTGGTTCACCGTCGTGCCCAGGACGTTCATCTGCTGCACGCAGATGGGGTCGAAGAGAATGTCCACGTCGCCGACCAGCACGATCGTGCTCTTGCCTTCCTTGAGGGCCTTCTCCCCGGCCGCGGCGGTTGCGTTCGTGACGCCCGCTTCGGCGGGCTTGCCATCCGGGAAGGCGGTTTTGAAGGTTCCCGCCAGGCGGACGGCGAGGTTGTACGTCGAACCGCTCGGCTTCATTTCCGCGCGCAGGGCCTGCGGGCCGAACTGCGCCGAAGAGGCGCTGACCAGGCAGGCGCTCTTGGACGAAACGATGAGCGGGGTGAAGGTCATGTCCTTCGTGGTCTGGTTCGAGAACGTGCCGGCATAGGCCATGAGCAGCGTCTCGAGCCGCGTCGTCAGGATGTCGTCCTTGCTGGTGTTGTCGGCGGTGAGCGACAGGACGACGGGGTTTTCCTGGGGCTGGTTGCCGGGGCCGCCGAGGACCGTGACGGCGCGCGTATCGGCCAGCACCTTGGTCGGGTCGTACCCGACGCCCCAGGCGGTCAGCAGCTTCTCCAGGTTGGAGGCGCCGGACGGCATGTTCATCATGAACGGCTGGCGCTGCTGCCCCTCCATGTCCGCCACGCTCATCGGGTCCAGCATGACGATCAGGCGGCCGCCGCGCAGGACGAATTGGTCCAGCGCGAACAGCGTCTTGTCCGCCAGGTCCTTGGGATGGATCAGGATGACGGTCTTCAGATCCTCGGGGATCGCATCCGTATCCGTGTCAACCGCGCGGACGTTGTAGTCCTCGCGGAGCTGCTGGATGGCCACCCACGCCTGCTGCTGCTTGCGGTTGGGCGGCATGCCGAACTGGGGCTGCTCCTGCTGCCCCATCACCGGCAGCGAGCTCAGCACGCCGACGGCGGGCTTCTCCGCGTGGGCCAGGCGGTAGATCAGCCGCGTGACGTTGTACTCGAGGAGCTCCTGCGTGCGCGGGTCCAGCGCCGGGAGCGAGCCCTCGGTGCTGCCGTACACGGCGACGAGCCCGAAGTAGAGGGGCGGGCCGAACATGCCGACCGGCTGCCCCTGGATGCCGTGGAACTGGGCCATCTCCTCGGCTTCCGAGTCGGGCTCCGGATCGTATTTCTCGATCGCGATCTTGCCCCCCGATGCGGCGCGATACTCCTTCAGCAGGTCTTCCACCTGCCGGGCGTAGTTCTTGAGCTGCACCGGCGTCTCGGGCGCGCTGGCGCTGAAGAACAGCTTCAGCGTCACCTCGCCCTCGAGGCCTTTCAGGACGTTGCGCGTCCCCGCGGAGAGCGAGTAGAGCTTCTCCTCGGTCAGATCCACGCGGGCGCGGATACTCTTGAAGATCACGTTGGCGGCCACCAGGATTGCCAGCAGCACCAGCAACCCCATCACGCCGCCCCCGATTTTCCAGCTAGCACGGGTTCCCATCATGGTTTTTCTCCCTGTCAAGCGCTTGCGTTACAAGTCGTGGCTTTACGCCGATTTGCGGTTGTCGAGCACGACGTTGGCGGCCACCAGCATGAAGACGATGACGCTCACGTAGTAAGCCACGTCGCGCAGGTCGATGACGCCGCGCTGCAGCGTCTCGAAGTGCGTGACGAAACTGAACGAGGCGATCCCGTAGACCAGCCACGCCGGCGCCTTCCAGGCGATCAGCGTGTCCGTCACGGGTGGCCAGCCCGCCACGATCAGCAGCAGGCAGGTGATCAGCGAGAGCACGAAGCCGATGACCTGGCTGCGCGTCACCGAGGACATCACGGTGCCGACGGCGACGTAGGCCCCGGCCATCAGGATCGAGCCCAGATAGCCGCAGAAGACCACGCCCAGGTCGGGCTTGCCGAGATACGTCACGGTCAGCACGACCGGGAACGTCAGGGCGATGCCGATGGCGATGAAGAGCCAGGCCGCGAAGAACTTGCCCAAGATCGCCTGCGTCAGCGTGATCGGCATCGTCAGCAGCAGCTCGATCGTGCCCGCGCGGCGCTCCTCCGCCCACAGCCCCATCGTGGCAGCCGGCACGAGCAGGAGGAAGACCCACGGGTGCCAGAAGAAGAACGGCTGCAGATCGGCCACCTGCTGCTCGTAGAGGCGCGTGACGTTGAACGTCAGGAACCCCGCCAGCACCAGGAAGACCACCATGAATACGTATGCGACCGGGGACTCGAAGTACCCCTTCAACTCGCGCTTAAAGATCGTCATGACATTGCTGGGACTAGCCATTGCGCTCCTCCTTTCCGATGGTCAGCGTGCGGAAGATATCCTCAAGGCGCCCCGTGGCGCTGCGCGCGCGCAGCTCCTCGGGCGTGCCGTTGGCGACAATCTGTCCGTTGCTGATGATGATCGCCCGGGAGCAGACCGCATCCACCTCTTCGAGAATGTGGGTGGAGACGATGATCGTCTTCTCGGCCGCCATCTCCTTGATCATCTGCCGGACCGTGAACTTCTGGTTGGGATCCAGCCCGTCCGTCGGCTCATCCATGATCAGGATGGCTGGATCGTGCAGGATGGCCTGCGCGAAGCACGTGCGCTGCCGGTAGCCCTTGGACAGGGTTTCGATCGACTGCTTGCGCACCTTCTCCAGGTGGCATTTGACGATCGCCTGCTCGACGCGGCTCTTGCATTCGCCGCCCGCGAAGCCGCGGATCTCGGCCACGAACGTCAGGAAGCCGGTGACCGTCATGGAGTGGTAGGCCGGGGCGTTTTCCGGCAGGTAACCGATCTGCCGCTTGGCCTCCACCGGGTTCTGCAGCACGTCGTAGCCATTGACGACGGCCGTGCCGCTGGTGGGAGGCAGGAACCCCGTGATCATCCGCATGGTTGTGGTTTTGCCCGCGCCGTTCGGCCCCAGAAAGCCCAGGACTTCTCCTTTTCGTGCTTCGAAGGAGACGCCCTTGACCGCCTGGATGGCGCCGAACTGCTTGGTGAGTTGCTTGACTTCCAGCATTACGCCCTCCTGTTGCTTGAAACCCGTCCGGACGACAAAACGTCCGGACCCGCCCTGAAGACCGCCTCGACCCGTAAACGCCGCCACGGTTTTCCCGTCACAGTAAAAGAGGCGCAAGAGAATAGCCGAACGTGCGGCCGGATCAACCTCTTTCTTGCGGGGGGCTCTACCGCTTCAGCGCTTCAGCGGTAGCGGCAGGTCGGCGGGAGGTTGCGGTGCGGCCGGTACGCGCTCGGCATGCTGCCAGAGACGGGTGTGGGTGTTGGTCGTGCTGCCGCCGGTGGCGAGGAAGAAGTCGTGGCCCACCACCCCGGCGTCGATATTGAGCACCGGGTTGCCGTCGCCGGTGAACCGGGCCCGGGTCAGGGCCTTCCATTGGCCGCTGCGCTCCAAGGCCCAGAGGTTGCCGTAGCGGGCCTGCCGGACCTGGGTGGCCGAAACCCGGTTGCGCCGGAAGTCCTCGATGAAGCTGTGCGGGCCCTCCAGCGCGATGCCGCCAGAGATGGTTTCGAACGAGACCAACTGCTTCCACGTGCGCGCTTCCGGCAGGTAGAAATAGCCCGTGAAAGCCGTCCGGTTGCTGCTGGGAGTGGCAGTGACCAGAAACCGGCAGACCTGTCCGGTCTGCCAGTTGTAGTCGAAAAAGCACTGCCCGCCGGTACCCTCGCCGCCGAAACGGCGCACGCGCACGTCCGGCGCCTGGTACAGCACCCGCACCTGCTGTGCGGAGGCCACCCGCTGCGGGTTCTGCTCGTTGCCAGGATCCCAGACGGAGAACAGCACGACCTTGCGCCCCTGCGTCAGTTCCTGCACGCCGAAGTAGCCCATATTGAAGCCGCAAGCCATGAAGTAGGACCCCTCGGCCGAGCGCTCGACGACCTGCTCATTATAGTAGGCGGTAGCCGGACCGCTGTCGTAAGAGAGGTGCACGGAACGGCAGGCGATGCCTTCCAGATCCGGGCTGGCCGGCGCCGTGGCCGGCGTCAGGCTCGCGCCCAGCAGGACGGCCAGGCAGGTGGTTGCCAGACGTGCGGGGGAAGGGGAGCGACGTTGCATAGGCTGGTGTTCGGTCACAGGATGCTCCCTGGCCGGTACGTGGCGGCCGTCGGATAGCGCGCGAGCCAGCTCCGGGCCGTGCCGCAGAAAGCGTCCACCTGCTCGCCGGCCATGCCCGTGAGCGTAGACGACTCGTCCACAATGGCTTGCAGCGTTTCGAGATCGAGTCCCAACCGCGGGTCGTGCGCCAGGCGGTCAACCAGATCGTTGTGGTCCATGGCGCCGCCCCGCAGGTCGCGGACGACCTGGACGGCGTGTTCCTTGATGGCCGCGTGGGCCTGCTCGCGTCCGGCGCCGGCCTTGATGGCAGCCATCAGGATGGTGGTCGTGGCCAGGAAGGGCAGGTAGCGGGCGTTTTCGCGCTGGATGACTTCCGTGAAGACCTCCATCTGGTTCAGGACCACGAGGGTGGTCTCCAGCAGGCTGTCGATGGTGAAGAAGCTGTCGGGCAGCATGACGCGGCGGACGACGGAGCAGGAGACATCGCCCTCGTTCCACTGATCGCCGGCAAGGCCCTCCGCCATGGTCACGTACCCGCTCAGGATGACGTGGAAGCCGTTGATGCGTTCGCAACTGCGGCTGTTCATCTTATGAGGCATCGCCGACGAGCCGACCTGCCCTTTCGCAAAGCCTTCCGCGGCCAGGTCGTGGCCGGCCATCAGGCGCAGCGTGCGGGCGAAGTTGGCAGGGGCGCTGCCGAGTTGGTAAAGGGCGCTGACCACGTCGAAGTCCAGGCTGCGGGGATAGACCTGCCCGACGTTCTGCAGCACGGCCCGGCAGCCGAGGCGTGTCACGATGCGCTGCTCCAGTTCGCGCACGCGCGCCGTATCGCCGTCGAAGAGCGTGAGCTGATCGAGCTGGGTGCCGACCGCACCCTTGAGGCCGCGGACGGGGTAGGTGTGCAGCAGATGTTCCAGGCGTGCGCAGCCGTGCAGCAACTCCTCGCCGAACATCGCCAGCCGCTTGCCGAACGTGCCGGGTTGGGCGGCCACGTTGTGCGTCCGGGACGTGATCACGAGATCGCGGTACTGGCTGGCTCGCCGCGCCAGCGCGCCCATGACGGCAACGGCACGCTCAAGGGTGAGCTGCAGGGCCTTAAGTATCTGCAGCTGCTCGACATTCTCGGTCAGGTCGCGGCTGGTGAGCCCCTTGTGGATGTGCTCATGGCCTGCGAGCTCGCAGAACTCCTCGATGCGCGCCTTGACGTCGTGGCGGGTTACGGCCTCGCGGGAGCGGATCGAGTCGAGGTCGATGACTCCCTTGACCTGCTCGTAGGCGTCGATGGCCTCGACCGGGATGGCCAGCCCGAGGTCGCGCTGGGCGCGCATCACCGCGATCCAGAACTCGCGCTCGGCCAGCACTTTACCGGAAGGGGACCAGATTTCCCGCATGGCCGGTGTCGCGTAGCGCTCCGCCAGCACGTTGGTGATATCGCTCATAGCCCGCGTTCCTTTTCGGCCGTCCTGCGCCCCGGTTTCGACACCCCGTGCGTGTGCCGGCCGTTCCAGACGTGTTAGATAGCAAAACGCCGCCCGTCGCACAAAGCGGAATCAGCCGTGGCCCGCCGCCTCGCTCACGCCTCGCGCACGGTGCGGTCGAGTTCGTCGATCAGGCAGCGCAACACCAGGCTGATCAGCACGATCTTGCCGCCGCCGTCCTGTTCCAGGGCGTCAGGCGTTCCGCTCTCCAGCATATGGTACGCCATCGACTGCAGCATGGCAGACAGTTCAGGTTGCCGCGTTGACGACACGCACGCATTGAAACCGCGCTCGTCATCCACCTGCGCCACCGCCTCTATCCGTTCCATCGTAGTCTGCAGCTCCTGCGACAGGCGCTGCACATCGGGAGTCCCCGGCCGGCAGCCCGGAGGGAAGAAAATGAACCACGCCTGTGCGGCCGTCACCATCATGATGTCCATCAAGGCATCGTCCAGCGATTCGGTCACTGTCTCCAGCCAGTCGCACAGTTCCGGGGCGTCCTCGTCGAACGCATTGAGCACGTTCTCGGCCTCCGGGTAGGCCTGCATCACAGCGGTCAGGCGCGCCTCGATCTGCTTCAGCGTGAGAGGAGACCGCGGCAGGAACGGGAGCAGGGTGCGCGTGTCCTCCTCCTCGGGATCCGAGGACTTCGCGTCGTACAATCCGGGGGGCGGTGGCACATCGATCTCGCTCAAACCCAGTGCCCGCACGAGGAACGACGGATCCTCGCCCTTCCCCTTTGTCCGCTGCATCCGGTCGGCGCTGCGGATGCGCGCCTTGAGCAGGCTGACCAACCGCCGGCGCAAGACGGGATCCGCGGCCGCCTGCCGGGGGGTGCGTCCGTCCAATGCGGGCACGGCTTCGTCGAGCCACGCCTCGTGTTGGCGGCGTATGAGCGTGTTTCCGTCGGCCTTCGCGGCCTTCACTTCCGCCTCGGAAACGAGTGCCATGGCCATTACGACACGGTGGGCATGTTCCAGGAAGGCGGGCGGAACCAGGGCGGGGTCAAACTGGTGATTGCGATTGTCGAGCAGTTGGCGCCCGATGTCGTCCACCCGTTCCCCCACGCACTCGACGCGCTCGCCGACGAGCTGCTCGAAGACCGCGCGCAGTGCGCTTGCCCGCGGCCCCGCGCTCGATTCCAGGCGCAGGCCGGACGGTCCCATGGCTACCACCCCGAGGGTGGGTCTGCCCACCGCCGTGCCGCGCACGTCGCGGTGTTCCGCGTTCGCCAGCCAAGTCCACTCGTGGTCAAACCCTTCGTGTGCGCGGCCGTCGCTCAACGGCGTGGAGACCAGGTCGGGGCAGCCGCGTAGAACCGCCGCCACGTCTTCCATGCTGCCCCGGTACCGGTAGGCTGTGAATACGTAGCGCGAGTCGGACTGTTCGATCATGCGGGCGTACAAGGCCTTGGCGACGGCGTCCACGGCGGTGTTCAGGCTTGGCAGGTTCCTCGCCAGCCATGCCCGCAGCCCCGGCTCGTCTGTCGGCCCGCCCAGGTGTGCGGCTATGGCCCGGACGATCTCCTCGGCTTCCAGGTCGCCGACCTCAGACAGGGTAACCGTCGCGCCATGCATGCGCACATAGTGCGGCATGCGATAGTGCCAGGCCACCAGCCACGCGAACCGGCCCGCCTGGCGGGCGAGACTGCGGTCCAGCACAACCAGCGGCTCCGCGGACGCGTCCAGGCGGTCCAGCACGAGGCAGTTCGACTCGTCGACGATCCTCTGCACCTCGAACACGCCTACCCGCATGGCGCTCTGGGCCTGCAGCAGCACGCGTTCGTCGTTGTTTAACCCATCCCAGCCCGCGGACTCCCAGCGCTGCACGAACGTGCGACCCTGCCCGTCGCGCTCCAGGAAGATGCGCTTCAGGAAGAAATCCTGCATGTCGAACGCTCCCTTGAAGCGGTCGGTCTCGCCCGCCAGGCTGGGGTCTTCCCCGGCCATGCGCCGGATGACTTTCGCCTGCAGGCGGTCCTCGATGGCCAGGGCTTCGTCGTAGCGGGCCGGCGCCCACGGGTTATGCGGGCAGTGCGGCGGGCAGGCATGGCGGCTCGTCCGCGCACCGGCGCACTCCTGCGAGGGGATCGTCCGGCCGACAACCGGGCACATTCTCTGCGACTTCTTGCCCATACTTCAGCTCCTGGTCCCGGGGTGGACGCGACGTGGGGGGCGCGGATTAATCCGCCAGGCTGCCGCCGACGGCGGCTTCCAGCTCGATCAGGGCCAGGCGGTAGAAATGGTCCGCCTGCAGCCGCAGCCGGCGCGTTTGCACCAGCTCTTCCTGCATCCGGGCGACACGGTCCGGTTCGATCACCTCCGGGTGCTGGGCCGCCTGCTCCAGCAGGCGCTCGACCTCGGTCACCAGCGGGGCGGTGTCGCGTTCGCAAGCGTCGCGATCCGCCAGCACCGCCGCCAGATCGTCCACGCGGCTGCGCACGGCTGCGGCGATGGCCCGTCCAGCCTCCAGCTCGCGCACCTGCGCCAGCCGGTGGAGCGCGCGGCTCTCGTCAGCGGCGTGATTGAGGCGCAGCCAGTCGAACACGGGCACAATGACGGCGGCGTCCACCGTCCACTCCTCGGAGCGGTCACGGTCGCGCGTGAAGTCGTACTCGTTGCGCGTGCCGCCGTCGACGAGGTCGCCGCTGTAGCCGGCCGAGTCCGTCCGGCTGCGCTCGCTGGCGTCGCCGTAGGAGACCTGCACGTGCTTCAGCCACGGGAGGCGGGCGGCGCTTGTTTCGCGGCTGGCGGCCTCGGCTTCGCGGGTGCGCCAGGCAAGCGCGGAGAGGTCGGCGCGCTGGCGCAGGGCCCGCGCGCTCAGGGCCGTCACGTCGGACGGCGCCGCCGCCACGGCGGGTCCGCCCGCGGCTGCGCCTGTCACCGCGAGGGCGGCTTCCGGCATGCCGACCAGGGCGGCCAGCGCGCACCGGGCTTGCTTCAGGTCGCGCCGTGTCTTGTTCTGGGCCGTGACGGCGGCCAGGTGCTGCCGGGCGGCGTCGGCCAGATCCTGCACGGTGACGACACCTTCCCGCGCCCGCCGTGCCACGATCTCGCGCACCTGCGCGCGCAGCCGCACGAGTTCCCCGGCGGCGAGCAGGTCCTCCTCCAGGTAGCGCACAGCGGCAAACAGCTTGCGCACTTCCACGGCCAGTTCCGCTTCCGCCGCGCGCAGATCCTCGACTGCCGCATAGTGGGCGGCGGCGCAGGCCGATACGCGCGCTCGCGTCGTCCAGGGATTGCGCGGGAAGAAGCGGACGCCCACGCGGTAGGCGTCCAGCTCGGATTGTTGTGTGGCATGGGCCGCGCCCAGGCCTGTGGAGTCCGGCGGAGGAGTGGGGGCGCCGGGCGCGGGGACGCCGGCGCCCGGCACGGCGGCCTGGTCGTAGCTCCAGCGGTTGCGATCCAGCGTGGCATCCTGATCGCCGTAGCTCAGGCGCAGTTCGGGGTTGTCGCGGTCCCCCGCCGCACGCAGGGTCTGCCGGGCGACTTCGAGCGTGGCGCGCAGCACCTGGATGTCGGCGCTCTGCGCGATGGCCAGGCTGATGGCCGACTCCACGGCCAGGGGGCCGGGGGCGTTGGTGGCGGCAGCGCTCGCCGCGACCGGGGTGTTGGTGGCTGCGGCGTCAGGCGTGCCGGTTGCCTCGGCCGTGTCAGCGGGCGGACGGGCTGTGCGGCAGCCGGCGCTCAGGGCCGGCAGGGTTGCCAGCAGAACGCCGAGGCCCATCCAGCGGATCCATTCACGTGCCACGTGCCGCATGCCTTCCTACTCCGCGCCTCGCGGCGCGTTGTTCACGGGTTACGATCAGGGTTCGCCGGAGCCCGCCGACCGGTGCCAGTGCGTCACGTCGGCCAGCCACCGCGACAGCCAGGACGAACGCACGTCCCGGATCTTGACCGTTTCGCCGGGCGAGAGATCGTGCCGGCCGTCGATCCGGAATACGACGCGGCGCCCCCGCAACACCTGTCCCGCAACGGGGCTGGCCCGGGTCGGCAACGCCCGCACCTCCGGGGCAATCGACTCGAGCTTGATGGGCACAAACAGCCCGTGTCCATTCAGGCGCTGGGCAATCGCGGCCTGGCCGACGGTGAGCGTGGCCACGATCCCCTCGGGCAGAAAGCCGATGATGTGTGTCGTCTGCTCGGAAACGATGCGCACAACGGGGAGGCCGCCCGAGACGACATCCCCGGGCAGGTAATCGATGCGGGAGACGATGCCGTCGCGGGTGGCGCAGAGACGCGAGAGATTCTGCTGCACGACCCGGCGCTGGCGAAGCGTATCCAGCAACGAGGTTTGGGCGGCCGTGCGCGTGGCGCCGGGCCTGGCGGTGTCGCCCAGGCCCAGCAGCGCGCGCGTCTCGGCCAGGTTCTGCCGGGCATCTGCCAGCTGGCGCTCGTGAATCGCGAGCAGGGCGGGGTAGCCGGCGACGGTCCGCTCGAGCGCGGCGAGATCGGGGCGCAGCGTGCCCAGATCCCGCTCGCTGATCAGGTGCTGCTTCAGCAGGTCCTCGCGGCGGGTCAGTTCGATACGCAGCGCTGCGGCTTCGGCCTGGTCGCTATCCTGCGAGGCGCGCGTTTCCTGGAGCACGGCCTCGGCCGTACGGATGTCGCGCTCGGCGCGCGCCACCAATTGCAGGGTGTCGCGCTGGTAGCGCTGCACGAGCTCCTCGGCCTCCTGGATGGCGGCTTCATCGGCGGCCAGCTGCGGGTCGAGGGCGGGATCCAGCTCCAGCACGGGGTCACCCGTCTTGACACGGCTGCCCAGCCCGACGTGGATGGCCTTGATCCGGCTCGTGATGAGCGGCGCGATGTTCTCCGAAATCGTGTCCACCGCGCCGCTCATGCCCTGAAAGCGGTCTTTGCCCTCGTACAGGCCGAACACCAGTCCCGCCACGGCCAGCCAGACCCAGAACGGCCAGCTCCGCAGGAAACGCGAGATCAACAGCCTGGGGGCGCGCGCCATCCGCTTGCGTTTGAAGGGGTCTTTCACGCCTTTAGAGCTCCACGGTCGTCCGCTGCATGAGGAGGTTGGCGTCCACCAACCCGTCGATTTTATGCAGGGCATCCACGATATCGGACTGGTAGGAGGGGTCAATCAAGCGGATCTGGTAGGAATACTCCATGAGGTCGCCCTGGGCGGCCTCGCGCATGGCAATCAGGAAGTAGGCGGCGCAGAACTGCCGGAGCACCCCCGTCACCTGCTGCTCGATCTCGGTGTTCTTGACGGGCAGCATGAAGCGCAGCATGCCCTCGTACTCGCGGCGCGAGGCGAACGGCGAGAAGTGCAGCATGAGGGCGACGCCGCTGAGGATGAGCGTGCCGATCACGGCCACGTTGAACGTGTTGGCGCCGCATGCGATGCCCAGGCCCAGGCTGGCGAAGAGGAACATCATGTCGCGCGAGTCGCGGATCGGCGTGCGGAAGCGCACGATCGCCAGCGTGCCGAGGATGCCGAGGCCGCGCGCCAGGTTGTTCCCGATGGCCATGATCAGCATGGCCACGATCATGCTGCCCAGCACCATGGTATGCACGAAGGATCGGGAGTAGGAGAGCCCCTGGAAGGTCCAGCGGTACACGGCGGCGATCACCATGCTCAGCACGAAGCTCATGAGCATCGAGGTGGCGATCTCCTGCACCCCCATCGACCGCGCCGAGCCGAAAACGGTTACCAGTTCATCCATAGAAGGCCTCGACCCCCGCGCCCTCGGCGCTACCAGTTCATCACGGCGGCCAGCTGGTCGGGAGCCGCCGGGTAGCCGCGAAAGAGCGATTCCAGCAAAACCGCGTTAGAGTATTTGCAGTGTCCCGTCCGTTCAAGCCCGAAATTCATAACCAGGTCTATCATCCACTGCGGGGCGTCACTGAGGGTCTTCAACTCCAGCACGATCCCCGAGTACGGGATCATCCGGTTCTGAAAGGTGGCGGCGTCCGCGGGATACCAGTGACCGCCGTTGCCGAACCCGGTCCAGGAATCGGTAGGCTGGTACTCGAGCTTGCGGTCGAACGTGACGCGCGCGTAGTGCTCGTTCTTGCCGAAATAGGATTCGCGGATGTAGCGGATGAGGATCTTGGGACGGGCATCGAGCAATTTGACCAGGCGCAGGAACTCGATGAACCCGTCCTCTTCCTTGCGCGATTTGAACTTCAGGCTGACGAGAGGGTTCGTGATCACGCTCTCGTTCCACTGGTCGTAGGGGATCATCGTCCGCGACTTGACGATGGTGCGGCGGAACTTGCGCTTGATTTCCAGGAAGACCGGCGCCAGGCCGGCCGGGTTGCCGTACGTGCGGACGCGCAACTTGAAGCGGTTGAGCGCCTCCTTTTCCTTGGCCAGGTGCAGGGCGTAGTCCATCGTGTCGAGTTGCAGCGTGACGATCGTGTACTCGGGGGGGGAGCCGACGCAGTGGGGGTCGGGCTCGCAGAAAGGCCGGATGAACTCGCGGAGCTGTGGTAGCAGGGTCCGCGGCAGGATGTACTTGGCCTCGTGCCGATCAAGCTGTAGTTCGAATTTCGAGTTTTTCACGGAACGCTTGTCAGTACGTGTGTTCGGGGCCGGGGAACACCCCCCCCTCCACTTCCGTGCGGTAGGCGTCCAGCGCGCCCCGCGCGGCCGCGCCCAGGTCGGCATACCGCTTGACAAACCGGGGCGTGAACTCGGTATACAGCCCAAGCAGATCGTGCGCAACCAGAATCTGCCCGTCGCAGGCCGCTCCGGCGCCGATGCCGATCGTGGGGATGGGCACGGCGGCTGTGATCTCGGCCGCGAGGGCGGCAGGCAGGCATTCGAGCACGAGGGCGAAGGCGCCGGACTCGGCGAGCGCGTGGGCGTCGGCCAGCAAGCGCGCGGCCGCCTCCGGCCGGCGCCCCTGGACCTTGTAGCCGCCGAGCGCCTGGATGCTCTGCGGCGTGAGCCCGATGTGCCCCAGCACGGGAATGCCGTTGCGCACCAGGGTGGCGACGGTGACGGCGCGGTCGGCGCCGCCCTCGAGTTTGACGGCGTTGGCCCCGGCCTGTTTCAGGAAGCGCCCCGCGTTGCGCAGAGCCTGCTCCACGGAAATCTGGTAGGAGAGAAAAGGCATGTCGGCCACCACCAGCGCCCGGCGCACGCCCCGCGCCACCGCCGCGGTGTGATGCAGCATGTCGCGCATCGTGACGGGCAGCGTGTTCTCGTACCCCAGCACGGTCATGGCCAGCGAGTCGCCCACGAGGATCAGGGGCAGGCCGGCGTCGTCCACGAGGCGTGCGAGGCTGAAGTCAGAGGCGGTCAGGCACGCGAAACGCTGCCGCCCCTTGAGGGCGCGGATGCGTTCGGCGGTCCACCTGGCGTCGCTCTTGCCGGGGCGCGGCACGGCCGCGTCGCGCGGCATCTCCGGGGCATTACCATTCATGGGGGTACCGTACCACCCGGGGGACGGGCGATAAAGCCAAAAGCACGGCGCGCACGGAGCCCGGCGCCCCCGGCAACACGAGCGCGGGCCGCACGTCGGCCAGAGGCTGCACGACGAACCGGCGCCCGGCCCAGCGGGGATGCGGCAGGCGCAGCGCCGGCGCGTCCGAGACCGTCGCGCCGGCGTAGATCACGTCCACGTCGATCGTGCGGGGCGCGTGCGTTTCGTCCGGGCGGAGCCGGCCCAGCGCCGTCTCGATGGCGGCGACGCGGGCGGCGAGACTGTCCAGCGTCAGCGTGCAGCGCGCGATGACGACGGCGTTCAGGAAGGCGTGGTCGCGCCAGGCGGGCGGGACGTCCACCGGCTCGGTTTCGTACACGGGCGAGGCGGCCAGCTCGGCGAGCCCGGGGGTGGCCGCGAGCAGGTCCCGGGCTTGGCGCAAGTGCCGGAGGCGGTCGCCGACGTTGCTGCCGAGGCTGAAGCCGACCTCGTCCGCCGCGGGGGTCACAGCCCGAGCACGTCCTGCATGTCGTACAGCCCCGGCGGGCGACCGGCCAGCCAGAGGGCCGCCTTGAGCGCGCCGTTGGCAAAGGCGGCCCGGCTCGTGGCGCGGTGGCTGAGTTCGATGCGCTCGCCGTCTGTGCCGAACGAGACGACGTGATCGCCGACGACGTCGCCGGAACGCACGGCATGCACGCCGATTTCGCCGCACGGGCGCGCGCCGGTCAGCCCGTGGCGGCCGTATACCGCCGTGGCGCCCAAGTCCTGCTGCCGCCCGGCGGCGGCCTTCTCCGCCAGGCGCAGGGCGGTCCCGCTGGGGGCGTCCTTCTTGTGGCGGTGGTGGGTCTCCACGATCTCGATGTCGTAGTCCGGCCCCAGCAGGGCCGCCGTGCGCTCGACCAGCGCGAAGAGCAGGTTGACGCCCAGGCTCATGTTGGGCGCCCACACGATCGGCGTGCGCGCCGCCGCGGCCCGCACGGCGGCGGTCTCCGCGGCATCCAGCCCGGTCGTCCCCAGCACCAGCCCCTTGCCCAGCCGGGCGACCACCTCCGCGCTGACCGGCGCGGCCGCGGGGGCGGTGAAATCGATCAGCACGTCCGCGTTCGCCAGCGCGGCCGCGGGGTCGCAGCCAATGGCGATGCCGGTCGGCCCGCTGCCGGCCAGCAGCCCCGCGTCCGTGCCCAGGGCGGCGTGCCCCGCCGTTTCCAGGGCGCCGACCAGCTCGATCCCGTTCGTGGCCCGGGCGCACCGCACCAGCAGTTGTCCCATCCGGCCGGCCGCGCCGGCAATGACTACGCGTGTCATGCTGAACTCCCCGTCGCGGGCCCGCCTACAGCAGGCCGAGTTTCTCGAGCGTCCGGCGCAGTGTGGCCCGGGCCGGCTCGGCCAGCGGGCAGAGCGGCAGGCGATACTGCTCCTGGATCAAGCCCCGCATGGCCATGGCGGCTTTCACGGGAATCGGATTGGTGTCGATGAAAAGGTTCGTGAACAGCTCGTAGCAGCGCCGGTGCATCTGGCGCGCCTCCTCCCAGTTCCCCTGCAGGGCGCTGTGGGTCAGCCGGGCGACTTCGGCCGGGATGACGTTGGAGGCCACGCTGATCACGCCGCGGGCGCCCACGACCATCATCGGCAGGGTCAGGCTGTCGTCGCCGGACAGTACGGCGATTTCGCACCGGTCCAGGATCTGGCTGACGCGCTCCACGCTGCCCGCGGCCTCCTTGACGGCGACCACGTACGGGTGGGCGGCCAGGCGCGCCACGGTTTCAATCGCGATCTCGCGGCCGGTGCGGCCCGGCACGTTGTAGAGCACGACGGGCAGCCCCAGGTCGGCCACGGCGGCGAAGTGGCGGTAGAGCCCCTCCTGGTTGGGCTTGTTGTAGTAGGGGGTCACCTGCAGCGTGGCGTCGGCGCCCACGTCGCGGGCGTGGCGCGTGAGATCCAGCGCTTCGGAGGTCGAGTTGGCGCCCGTGCCGGCAATCACCTTCACGCGGCCCCGGCAGCAGGCGACGGCGGTTTCGATGACCAGGTTGTGCTCCTCGTAGCTCAGGGTGGGCGATTCCCCCGTGGTGCCGACGGGCACGATGCCGTCCACGCCGGCTTCGATCTGGCTCGCCAGCAGGTGCTTGAGGCAGCCGTAATCCACGCTGCCATCCTCGTTGAACGGGGTCACAATCGCCGTATAGGTGCCGGAAAACATGATAAGCGCATCCTCTCTGGAAGCGGCGCGCCCGCACTCCCGGCGGCGCGCCCGTCCTGTCTCAAATGGATAGCACAGCCCCCGCCCGCCTGTCAACGGGGCAGCATCCCGCTTGCCCGCCGGCCGCTGTGGCGGTATGGTGCATGGGCCGTGCGGCAAGGCCTGGCCGGGACACGGAGCCGCGGCTGCCGGGCCTGGGGAGTATGAAAGAATGCGTGCCTTGCGTCTGTTGCGCAACTGGATGATGCTGGCGCCCCTGTGCGCCGCGCTCGCCGGCGCCCCGGCCCGGGCCGCGGTCTACGAGTGGCCCGATGCCGAACTGCTCGACGCCCAGTTCACGGCCGAGTCCTGGGGCTCCGGTCTGCTCGTGGGTCGCACGGACCTGCCCGGTCCGGGCGTGCGGCTGCAGTTGACGCTGGGCGCCGCCGCGGACAAGGGCAAGACCGTCATCGGCGACGAGTGGTCCGTTGCCCCTGCCGCCGGGCTGGCGTGGGACGGGGGTTACCTGCCCAACGATCCCGCCGGACCCCACGCGCAGCCCCACGCGAACGTCAGCCTGGGGGACTGGGCGCGCCTGGCCCTGCGCGTGGCGTACGTCAGCGGCGCCAGCAACATCACGGTCAAGCTCTTCCTGAACACCGGCATGACCGGCCCGAGCGGCTACCCGTCCAACGATACGCGCAACGACACGTCCTGGCTGTCGCGCGGGGCCGTGCTGAAGCCCGGCGAGGCGTGCACCCTGGTGCTGGACTTCGCGCGCGCCCAGGCGGTCAACGCGGCGGATAACCCCTGGCCCCACAGCGGCAGCGGCGCAGGCTGGACCAATCGCTCGTGGCAGGCCATCAATGAGCGCGACCGCCGCGAGATCACGAACATGGGCCTGGAGGTCTACGGCGCCGCGGGAACCCCGGTCGTGCTCGACCTGAACCGCGCCCCCGCGCCCCCGCGCCTGGCGATTGCCCGGCAGACGACCAGCTACCGCCCCGCCCTGACCCTGCTCGCGGCCGATGCGCGCGACTACCGCATCGAGTACTCCGTGGACCTGCGGCAGTGGAACCTGCTGGCAACCGTGCCGTCCGTCACCGGCGCCGTCACGGTCGTGGACAACGTCGGCCGCCCGCCGGCGCGTCGCTTCTACCGCGCGGTCAGCAATCCCTGAGCGGGCGCTGCCCGCGGGCTCCCGGCTGCTGTCCAGCCGTTCTCATTATCGCCGAAGACCGCCTGAAGGGCGTGTTGAAAAACTCATGCGCGCGCCCACGGACACTCGTAATCGTCCTCGTCCTTCGTCCTCGTCCTCGGTTTCTTGGAGGTTCTCGAGCACGAGGACGACGACGAGGACGAGCACGATTAGGAAACGCACCGCAGTAGAATGAATCAACACGCCCTGACGGCGGGACTCAAGACGTCGTAAACGCGCTAGAAACCCGTTTGGAGTCCCGGCTTGAGCCGGTCTCAGACACCTGCCGGTGGCCATGATGCGAACGGCTGGCTGCTGTCATTTGGGGCTTGTCTCCCGCCCGCTCGCCGTTCTAGTGTGCTGTCATGCAAGTAACCCTGCAAAACGCGCTCGTCATCCTGAGCGAAGCGAAGGATCTCGGCTTCTCGACGAGCCCGAGATTCCTCGCTACGCTCGGAATGCCAAGCCTTTGCACATTTCGTCATCGCATTTGCCTGACAGCGCATTAGCTTTCCCGGCAGTGGCTGGACCCCGACCGCGTGACGATCAGCCGCTGCGTCCGGCGTGACCGCCGGCAGGAGGAGGTCCCATGTCCCCGCGCCTGACGATCCTTGCCGTGGCAGGCTTCGCCGCCCTGGTCGCCGCTCGCCCCGTTGCCGCCGCCACCATCCTGGTGGAGGCCGAGAGCCTGGCCGAGCCGGGGGGCTGGGTCGTGGACCAGCAGTTCATGGACCGGATGGGCTCGCCCTTCCTGCTGGCCCACGGGCTGGGCCGGCCGGTGGCGGATGCCATGGCCACCGTGCCGGTGACCACGGCGGGCGTCTACCGCGTCTGGGTGCGCACGCGCGACTGGGTGGGGCCGTGGAAGGGCGCGGAGACGCCCGCCGCCATGCGCGCCACCGGTTCGCCGGGACAGTTCCAGGTGCTGGTCAACGGACAGCCCCTGCCCACGGCTTTTGGCGTCGAGGGGGCGGCGTGGCACTGGCAGGACGGCGGATCGGCGACCCTGGCGCCGCCGGCCATCGCGCTGGCGCTGCATGACCTGACGGGATTCGAGGGCCGCTGCGACGCGGTGCTCCTGACCACCGACCCGGCCCTCGTGCCGCCCGACGCCGACCCCGCGCTGGCCGCCTTCCGGCGCCGGCTCCTGGGGCTGCCCGACGAACCCGCGGACGGCGGCGCCTACGACCTCGTCGTGACCGGCGGCGGCATCGCGGGCGTGTGCGCCTCGCTGTCCGCCGCGCGCCTCGGCCTGCGCACGGCGCTGATCCAGGACCGGCCGGTGGTCGGCGGCAACAACAGCTCCGAGGTGCGCGTGTGGCTCCAGGGCGCGCGCAACAAGGCCCCCTGGCCGCGCGTCGGCGATATCGTCGCCGAGCTGGAATGCGCCCGCCACGCCCACTACGGCCCCGCGAACACGGCCGAGATCTACGAGGACGGGCGCCGGCTGGCCCTCTGTCGGGCGGAGACGAATCTGACGCTGTTCCTCAGCCACCGGGTCAACGGCGTGGTGTGCGCCGACGGCCGCCTCCGCGCCGCCGTGGCGCAGGACGTGGCGAGCGGGCGGCGCGTCCGCATCGCCGGCCGGTGGTTCGCGGACTGCACGGGGGACGGCGACCTGGGGTTCCTGGCCGGGGCGGATCACGAGCTGACGCCCGCCGGGCACATGGGCCTCTGCAACCTCTGGCACGTCGAGGCCACGGGCGCCCCCGTGTCCTTTCCGCGCTGCCCCTGGGCCCTCGACCTCGCCGGCAAGCCCTTCCCCGGCCGTGGCACGCCGCCCGACCCGCTGAAGCTCGGCGGCTGGTACTGGGAGAGCGGCTTCGATCGCGACCCGATCGGCGAGCTCGAGGCGGTCCGCGACTGGAACTTCCGGGCCATGTACGGCGCCTGGGACGCCCTGAAGAACGTGGACCGCGTGCTGCCCGCGCACCGGCTGGCCTGGTGCGCGCACATCATGGGCCGGCGGGAATCGCGGCGCCTGCTGGGCGACGTGGTGCTGACGCTGCGGGACCTGGCCGACGGTGTTGCGTACCCGGACGGCTGCGTGCCGACGGGGTGGAAGGTGGACCTGCACCTGCCGGATCCGAAATATGTGAAGGGGTTCGAGGGCGACGCCTTCATCTCGCACGCGCTCTTCACGGACTACCGCATGCCCTACTGGATCCCGTACCGGTGCCTCTACTCGCGCAACGTGCCCAACCTCTTCATGGCCGGCCGCGATATCAGCGTCACGCACGAGGCCCTCGGCGCCGTGCGCGTGATGCGGACGGGCGGCTGCATGGGCGAGATCGTGGGCCTGGCGGCCTACCTTTGCCGGAAGCACGAAACCGACCCGCGCGGCGTGTACGCGCAGCGCCTGCCGGAGCTGCAGGAGTTGATGCGCGTGGGGGTGGGGAAGCCGGCGCCGGCCGCCCTGGCCGTGCCCCCTGCGGCGCTGCGCGGCGCCGGCACGAACATCGCCGGCCGCGCCGCGCTCGCCGTGTCCGGCTCGCTCGACGGGGACAGGCAGCCGCCGGCGCTGCTGACCGACGGTCGCCTGGACCTGCGGGACAACGCTCTCCGCTGGCTGAGCCGCGCGGCGGGCACGAACTGGATCGAACTCACGTGGGAGCGGCCGCGGACGGTGGCCGCGTTGCGCGTGGTGTCCGGCTACAACGGCGCGGGCGGCGACGTGACCGAGCCGATCGCCGACTTCGTGTTCCAGCGGCACGACGGCGCGGGCTGGGTGGACGTGGCGGGCGCCCGCGTGACGGGCAACGCGCGCGTGGATTGGTCCGCCGCCTGCGCGCCGTTCCAGGCCGCGCGCCTGCGCCTGCTGATCACCAGAACCCGCGGCGGCATCGCCCGGATTTGGGAGCTCGAGGTGTACGGTCCCTGACAGTTGTCGCCGCTACACGCCCGCACCCACGCCCTGCATCGCGGACGAGCGCGCCAGGGAAGCGCGGCAGATCGCCTCGTAGCGGCGGTCCAGTTGGTTCGCGGGGATGCTGGTTTCGTCCGTCTCGCGGCCGATCTCCGGATGCGCCGCGTGGAAACTGGCCACGGTTGCGGCGTTCCACACGATGTTCGACCGCCTGAGCACCCAGCGCGCATAGGCCTCGACCGCCAGTTCATGCACGTTGCCCGGTGCGCGCGGGTAGTGTACGCCTGGAAAATCCGTGGCGGTGCCGCCGACGGGCACGAGGGTGCGGCTGTCATCCACCGAATGCCCGATCTCGTGCAACAGCGTGAACACCGAAGCGCCGACCTGCGCCGCCTTCTGCGCCGGAATACCGATCAGCCGGTTGAGCGGGTTCGAGGACCTGAGACTCTGCAGGAAGGCCGTGCTGACGTTCGTCTGCTCGACCACGCGTGGACCGCTCCACGTTGTACACCAGTTCGCGCCGTATGAGCCGCCATGCGTGACGATGCGGCCCGGCAGAGCCCGTGTCACGAGGATGGGGCAGATGAAGGCCGTGTGCGGCAGCGGCATCCTGCGGATGGCCTCCAGCCAGGCGCCGCGGGCGGCGCTGCGTCCGCCGAACTCCTCGAACCAATATATGCTCGCTTGCGATGCGCCGGGTATGCGGGTCACTTCAATCGCGGTGTCGAGAGCCATAATGCTTCCTCAGTAGTATCATTTACTTTACGCCGCGCCGGCGGCCATGGCAAGGGGAAACGCCTCGAC
>CAYOBW010000020.1:35551-46988 GCA_964402115.1 uncultured Victivallales bacterium | reverse complement strand
GGCTCGGCCAGCACATGGCTGTCGAGGGAGGGCACGATGGTTCGTATCTGGCTGCGTACCTCGAAGACATGCTCCTCGTTGGTGACGACCCAGACGTTTTCCGGCGCATAGGCCTGCAGCACACGGTCCAGCGTCTGCTGCAAAAGAGTCTTATCGCCGTTCAGGGCCAGAAGCTGTTTGGGGAAAAGGGTCCGCGACAGCGGCCAGAGCCGCGCCCCGGCGCCGCCCGGCGGCCCGCGGGCGGCGGCAGGAGCTGCGGCTCGACGGCGAAGCTGCCCGCGCTGTTGGTGCAGCCCGGAGCGGCATCCGCATCCACCCGCAGGACCACCGCGCGGTCGGCGCGCCAGTCCTTGTAGTCGAGCGTCACCTCGACCGGTCCCTTGCCCGGCCCCACGTCGGCGCCCGGCCGGACCTCGGCCAGCACCTTGGGGCCGTCGAGCAGCGCCACGCGCCGCACCTTCAGGAGATCCTTCCCGCCGGTTGAGCTCAGGCGCACCAGGTAGGGGCCAGCGTGATCGAAGGCGTACGCCGTGTCGGTCAGGTTCCACACGTTCGCGCCCGGCTTCACCTCCGCCGGCGTCCAGCCGAAGGTCAGCAGCGGCGTGGGCGCGCGGTGGTACATGCCGAGGTAGCCGACGGCCCCGATCCCCCAGAAGGTGGTCGGATCGAATGCGGCAATCGCGCGCTGGACGTCGAACCGTTGCTCCTGGTGGTTCGGCCACCGCTTGTAGACGTGGTACTTCGCCACCATGATCCGCTGGATGCGCTCGTGGTCGAGCACGCGGTTCCGCGGGTCTTTCAGCTCCTTGTCGATGCGCGCCAGCGCCTCCGCGTAGTCCGCGTCGGTGAGATCCTTCTTGTCCAGCGCCTTCGCCCAGGTCGGTTCGGCCCAGGGCACGCCGCTCTTGGGGTCGCCGCCGAAGCCCAGCCAGCGCACCGCGCCGCTCTCGTCCCGCGGGTCGGCCGCGCGGATCTGGTCGTGCACGGACTTGTAGCCGTTCCCGTTGCCCGGCCAGTTGGCGAAGCCGAGCAGGTCCAGGCCTTGGCGCAGCAGTTCGGCCCGCGCCACGCCCTGCGTCTGCGCGGCGGCGGCCCACAGGGCGTCGCGCTGCTCGCGGACGGCGCGCAGGTCCTTGACCCGCGCGGCCAGGGCGTCGGGCGTGAGGTCCAGGCGCGGCTTGTTCTCGCAGGCGACGGCCCGCCCCTCGCTGTCCAGCAGTGCGATCCGGGGACAGATCGCCCGGTCCCACCAGTCGAACGCCTGGTTGGCCGCCTGCTCGCGCAGGGCCGCCGCGACGCCGCACACGTCGGCCGCGAGTTTCCGCTCGGGCAACACCGCGGCCCGCAGGCAGCCGGGCACGTGCTGGCCCCACTGGCTCGCGCAGAGGAGGCGGACCTCGACGTCCGCGCCGGCCGGCACGGCGGCAGCCAGCGCAAGCAGCAGCGTGCGGCGCACGTGGTGGTGAGCCGCGGCGTTCCACAGGTTGTCGGGCTTGTTGGTCACGCCATCCACCGCCTGCCACGGGCCCCAGGCGCCCTCCGCCGCGTTGGCCCACGCGCCGGCGACGGACAGGGGCCGGCCGCCGGCCGTGAGCGCGATTTCCGTCAGGGCGAAGTTGCCGTTGCCGGCCCGCCCGGGCCCGCCGCCCGGCAGGCTGGGATCGGTCGGGAAATCCAGCCGCAGCACGCTGCCGCTGCTTACGGTCTTGAGCTTCAGGGTGAGCAGCTCCTGGCCGGGATTCGCGCCCTCCGCGAGCCACGCCCCGTCGGCGCGCGACTTGAGCACGGTGCCGTTGCGGGCTTCGACCGCCGTGATTTCGCAATGGGGCAGCGCGGCCTGGTCCCCCGCGAGAGCGGACAGGCGGTCGGGCGGGGAGTCAGCGGCCGGCGCGCCGGCGACGCTGTCGAGGACGGAGGGACGGCCGGCGACTTCGGGATGATCCACGGCGACCAGGATGAAGCCTGCGCCGAGCGCGCGCGCGAACGCGGCGGTCTGCCAAACCTCGCGGTAGAGCATTTCCGACAGCCGGTTCCAGTCGCTGCCGCGCTGAAACACGACGAGGTCCAGCTTGCGCTCCTGCGCCCGCGCCCGCGCCTCGGCGTAGTCGCGCGCCCGCTCCGCGGCGGGGCCGGCGGCAGCGTGCGGCACGTCGGCCGGTGGCGACGACGGACGGCGCAGGGCACAGGCCCCGGCCGCCAGCACGGCAGCCAGGCCCGTCGCGGCGAGAACCGTCCACGGCCAGCGGACGGCTGAGGCCGGCCGGTCCGGCGCCGCGGCCGCGGGCTCGCGGATCGCCTCCGCCCGCCCCTCCGCGGCCAGCCAGACAAACGCCCGCTCGCAAGCGTCGCACCGCAGCTTGTGCCCGGCAAGTGCATCTTCCAGCTCATACGGAGTCTGACAGTGTGGGCAATGGCAATGTATCATTGAGGATCTTTCTTTGCGGCGGGGTCGGTGTCGATGGAATCGAGCGATTCGATTCACTCGACCTTCCGCACTCCCCGGCAGTCTGGATAACCCGTGCAGCCCCAGAACGCCTGCCCGGCTTTCGCGCCGGTTTTCGCCTTCCGTTTCGTCATCGGCTTTCCGCACTCCGGGCAGGTTGGCGCGGCTTCCTGCTGCGCGCGCACCTCCGTGCGAATCGCCGTCAGCTTCTCGCGGAAGCCACCCTCTTCCTTGAAGACCTCGCCCTGCGCTTCCATTTGGTGGTTCAGCATGTTGATCACCCGTGCGATCAGGATCAGGAGCGCGTTCGCCACGACCACGTCGTCGTCAGCGTCGAGCCACTGCGCGAATTTCTTCTTCTGCGCCAGGATATGCGCACAGGCATCGTGCACCGTGTCCTCGGCGTAGGCCGTCTTGTCCAGTCGCACGGCATAGACAGCCCGGGCCTCCGGCGAACTCTTCTTCCACGGAACCTTGTCTCGCAGCAGCAGCCAGTTGATGTAGTCGCCAGCCAGTTCCGCCAGACTGGCCCGTGCCACGTCTGTGAGCCGCATCTCCGTCTCCTTGGATGTCGCCCGCCGTGCGGAGCCCTCGGCGTTGTTCGCGCAGCCGGAGCGGGCGGCCTGGGTCATCTGGTCGAACTGCCGTCCAGCCGGATCGTTCATGCGGTTCAGGAACCGCGCGCAGAACCGCTGGGTCGCGAGCTGCACGATGTTCGCGAGAATCCACGAATCGAGCCAGAAATACCCGCCTGTGCCACCGAACATGGGAGACCCTCCAGTGCGAGGGAATCGACTGATTCGACCGATTCGAGTTTCGATTCCATCGTTTCTTTCGATTCACTCGCGCAACACCACACGCACCTCATGCCGCTGACGCGGGTCGAGCTCCCGGAGCGCCCGCGGGTCGGCGGAGGACCAGCCGCCGAGGTGGACGACAACTTTCTCGCACGACGCGTCGGAGAGCGGCTCGATCCGCAGGCCGGCGGACTTGCCGTCGGCGGACACGTTCAGCGCCAGGGTGAGTTTGCCGAACGGCGTGGCGACGCCGTCCAGGCGCGTGACGGCGCCCGGCGCGACCCAGGCCTGCGGCAGGCCCTCCAGCAGATGCAGTTCGTTGCCCCGGTCGAGCGCGAGCAGGTGGACCGTCAGCCGGATGAACTCCGCGCTGGCCCAGTTGTGCGGCATGTCGCCGACTTTGTGGAACTTCTCGCCCTTCAGCGACTGCTCCTCGCGCCACACGAGGGTCGGCGCGGCGTGATTGGCGAAGGCGTAGAGCGCGTCGGCGGCTTTCCGCCCGTTGCCCTGCCACAGCCAGGCGTGGCCATAGAACGAGGCGAAGTAATTCCAGATGCCGGTCGCATTCCACCCCGTGCCGTAGACCATGCCCTCGCGCTCGGTGGCGGCCAGCATCGCCAGGTTGCCGGCTACCAGCGGGTCGTCCTGGCTGAAGATCCTGCCCGGGTAGACCGCGTGGCAGAAGCCCCACTGCCCCCGCTGCGGCAGATCCTGGCCGTCCATGCGGATCGGCAGGTAGCGCCGGCCCTGCGGATCGGTCTTCATGTCGCGGGCGGCGGAGGTGCGAAAGGCGGCCATGAACGCGTCGTACTCCGGCTGCCATGCGTCTGCCGCGCCGTCCTTGCCCAGCCAGCGGGCCGCGTCGATAAAGGCCTTCAGCCCTGCCAGGTTCCAGTAGGGGTTCGTGTACTCCGCATGCATGCCGCCGATGCCGCCGTCGGGAAAGCCGGGCGGATTCAGCCCGTCGTCCAGCGGCGACTCGTTCCGGAGGGTTTCCTGGCGCAGGGCCCGGATGTGCGCGGCAATGCGTTCGAGCCGCGGCCAGAGCGACTCCAGCCAGGCCTTGTCCTGGGTCAGCAGCGCGTGCCGGACGCAGGTCCACAGCACGATGCCGTTCTCCTTCGAGAAGTTCGCCATGACCTGGATCCGGCCATCCGGCTGCTGGAACGTCAGCTCGTAAGCCACCCCGTTGCGCGCTTCCGCCCCCGCGCCCACCAGGGCCGCCGCCTCCAGCAGAAAGGCGCCGTCCACGATCCAGAGCCCCCGGTAGCACGTGGGCCCCACCTGGAACGCCGGCAGCCCCTTCTTGATCTCGCGCGCCTGCCAGATGTTGCGGATGGAGGAGTCCACGAGCGCCTGGATGCCCGCGTCGGGGACTTGCACGCGGCCGAACGGCAGCGGCGCCTGCGCCCAGTACGCCACGGCGCGCTCCCGCGCCGCGC
The DNA here is from genome assembly GCA_964402115.1 of uncultured Victivallales bacterium. Lineage (GTDB taxonomy): Bacteria > Verrucomicrobiota > Kiritimatiellia > UBA8416 > CAYOBW01 > CAYOBW01. The sequence goes on along the minus strand of CAYOBW010000020.1, from coordinate 42,306 downwards.
GGGCCGCCTCCAGCGTGAACGGTTCCGTCACGCCCCCGCCGCTGCCGCCGTACTGGACGCAGAACGCTGCCGTCGTCCCGGCGGGGATGGCGAGGGCTTCCAGCGGCACGAACTTCCCGGCCGCGGGGCCGGTCAGCTTCAGCGAGGCTGTCACCGTCCTCCCGCCGTCGAGCATGACGCACTGGCCGGCGACGTGGAAGCCCCGCGCGGCATCCACGCTCAGCCGGGGCGCCAGCGTGCGCGCCTCACGGCCCGTGTTGGTGACGTGGACGAGGATGACGTCGGCGCGCACCGGGCCGCCCGGGGCCGCGAGGTCCAGGCGCGCCACCGCGCGGGCGTCCAGCTTGCCGGCCAGCAGCGCCGGGCTGTCCGCCGGCACGTCCGCGGGGAAGACCCAGAGGTCGTTCAGGATCGTGTTCTTGTCGGCCCCTGCCGGCGCGGCATCCACGACGATCTCGATCTTGCCGTCGCCGTTGGCATCCTGCGCGTCGAACCAGAACGCCGCCGCCTTGTTCTTGCCGATGTCCTTGACCGTGTCCACGGTTTGCGACGTGGCCCCCTCGACCTTCAGCACCTGCACGCGCTTGCCCGTCTCGCTCCACCACCCCTCGCACAGCGCGAGCGCGACGCGTTGCGTTTTGCCCGTCAGCTCGAAGCGAAGGGCCCCCTCATTGTGCAGCGCGATATCGCGCAGCGTCGCCACGACGTCGCCCCCGGGATTCGCCCAGTTGCGGTTCACGAGCTCGCCGTCGGTGCGGCGCAGCAGCGGCGGCCGGACGTCCCCCTCGCGGGGCGGGTCCGTGACGGCAAACGCCTCCTCGACGATCTGCAGGCCTGCCGCGGCCCGGTGCGTGCGCACGATGGGCACGCGCGGCGCGTGCAGCTCCTGCTTCTGCCACACGCCGGCGGCGTCCACCTCCACCCCGATCCGCGTGGCGAACTCGCGCCCGCCCCCGCCGAACCCGTAGAGCAGCTCGCCGCCACGGTCCACGAGCGTCTTGTGCGGATCGTCGGGCAGGCAGATGGCCGTCTGCCATTCCGGCGGCGCATAGGCGAAGTCCACGCGCTGCTCCGCGCCCGCCGGGATGCCAAGCGCGGCGAGCGGCAGGACGCTCAGGATGGCGAAGATCAAGCAGGATGCGGAACATTCCGTCTTCATGCGAGCTCCTTACCGCGGCAGTACGACCACGGTGTGGTTCAGTTCCGGCGCCGTCGCCGGCCATACTTGTTTCGCGCCGCCGGCCGTCTCGGCCGTGACGTGGTACTCGAAATCATCCTGCGCCGCCGGCAGCTCGGCCCGGTAGACGGCGCGAGCCACGTGCGTGGCGGACACGGTCTGCCAGTCGCTCCCGCCGAGCGGACGCACGCGGACGACCACCGACCGGGGCGGCTGGCGGTCCAGCGCGACGATGGGCAGCACCAGCCGCTCGCCTTTCGCGGCGGAACCCCGGGCCGTCATGACGACCAGCCGGGCCGGGCCGCGATACTCCTTCCACGGGCGGGCGGCGGCGGGCAGCGGCTCGCCCAACAGCTTCTCCAGCTGCCGGTCGTGGCCGGTCAGCAGTCCGGTGCGCAGCAGCGACTGCTGCTCGACGTTGACCAATGAACCGAGCTCGCTGGCGTTGTGCAAGGTGGCCAGCAGAAAGCCGTACATGTCGCCAACGCATTGGAGCAGTTCCAGGCGCAGGGGCAGGGCCTTCTCGCGCGCCAGCCGCCGCTGCTCGTCGGGGCTCTTCTGCTTCCCGAGCTCCTGCATGACGCCGTCGAGCGCGCCGCGCGCGCAGCCCGCGTGCGCCATCGCCCGCGCGTAGCGGAAGGTGTCGAGCCACCACGCGAAGCGCTCGCGGTTGCCCGCGCCGCGCACGCCGGCGCCGAGCGCGGCCAGCTCGTCGACAAAGCGATACTGCGCCTCGACCTGCGCCCACGGCTGGCGGTTGACGGCGATCACGCCCGGCCCGCTGATCCACGCGCTGGCCCGCGGGAACTTGCCGTCGAGCCGCGCGAAGAGCTCCCCGGCGGCGGCGCCCGCCTCCGGGCCGAACTGCGCGCGCGCCCAGTCGGCGTAGAAGTCCGCGACCGGCAGGAATCGTGGCTGCTGTTCAGGCGCCGGGTCGGCCGCGAAGTCCTGGTAGGCCGGACCGCCGCAGTTGACCTTGCGCGTCACGCCGCCGCCCGTCACTTCGATGGCCGCGATGCAGGGGTACTCGACCTCGTAAACGAAATCGACCCGGAGTACGCCGTCGGTCACGGCGACGTTCTCGAAGACCAGGTCGAGGGCTTTGTTCTGGCCGACCCGGGCGAAGACATCGAGGCCTTCGATCACCGGCTGCCCCTGCAGCTTGACTCCGAACACGCGCTTGCCGGCGGCGGCGTAGGCCGGCTCGCAGAAGCGGAGCGTCACCCGGCAGGGACCGTTCGTCATGAGGAAGCGGTAGCCCGCGAGATTGAAGCGGACCGACTGGTAGAGCGGGACGTCCGGGGAGCCGGCGATCGGGTTGTTGAAGAACGTGGCCGTCTGCCCGCCGAGCGTAACGATGGGCTGCGGCGTGCCGTCGCGGGAGGCCGGCCGGCTCCAGGCGCCCTGCTCCCAGCCGGCCTGGGCGAGCGCGGAGATGTTGGGCCCGAGGACCCGGGTACGCCAGTGCAGCCCCATCAGCCCCTCGCAGCTGTAAGCGCGGGCGTCCACCGCGTCCTTGCGCAGCCGCCCGACGTGGAGCTGCGGCGAATTCAGCGCCCCATCGTCCTCGAACCAGGGAATTGCCCACTTCGCGCGCCCCTCCAGCCGCCCGAAGTTCGGCGAAACCGGGGCGTTGCCGACCGACATGCTGATGGCGCTGAAGACCAGGTCCTTCGGCAGCGCCTTGTCCAGGGCCGGGAAGTTCCCCGTGATCCAGCCCCAGCCGCAGATACCGAGGCCGAACGGCGACCGGGTCTCCCGCAGCGCCGCGTGCGCGCACTGGAGGTTCGTGACGAAGCGCCCCTGGTCGATCTCCCCCTCGTGGCCCCAGATCCAGTAGTAGTCGAGCGGGTATGCGCGCTGGATCCGCAGGAACATCCCCGCGTACAGCTTCTGGAGGGTGGCCGGGGCGTCCGGCTGCAAGCCCAGCTCCCGCAGCCGCGCCTTCACCGCATCCGGGATGTCGAGCGGCGACTCCGTGCCGACACAGGTCTTCAACCCCAGCCGGTGCGCCTCCTCGAAAACCTCGCGCAGCATTTGCCCGGAGCGGTTGACCAGCGCCACGCTGGCCGCGGGCGTCTTCGGCAGCGGGAAGTCCTCCGGGCCGTTGACCTCCGGGCCATAGTCATCCGCGGGAAAGACCTGGTCGCCTCCGAAGCTGTAGCTGCCGGTCTTGGCCGGCCGGTAGCAGCCGTACGGCTGGTATTTGGCCGTGGTGTACCAGGACGCGCAGTCGGCGGTCTTCACGGTGCCGTCCGCGTTCACGTCCTCCGGCAGACCGATCCAGACCGTCGGCTCGGGGCCAAGGTCCTTGTTGCTGAAGGGGTAGGTGTGCAGCCCGATGAAGTTCAGGCGCAGCTTGACCGCCTGGCCGACGACGGACTTCCAGTCGTCCAGCGTCCACCAGTCGGGGCCCTCCGGGAAATCGTGGAACGGCTGCAGGCCGCGCAGCGCAAACAGCGGCTGGCTGGTCTCGTCCAGCACCGGCAGGACCAGCGGCACGCGTTCGTCGGGAAGCACATCGCCATCGATTTGAAAGCGCACGCCGAGCTTTCCGGCAAAGGCATAGGCCCCGTAGAGCACGGCGACGTCGCTCCCGCCGGAAATGGTCAGCAGCCTGCCGTCGCTCTTCAGGCGGTACTGCTGCTTTTCAAGGGCCGGATCGATGCGCAGCGCGACAGCCGGCCCGGGCCCTGCGCCGGCGGCCAGCGTCGCGAGCGCCCCGGTTCGCAGGTAGACGTAGCGCCGGACTTCCTTGGCGGCGAGCGTCACGTTGGCCGGAGCGCCGTCCGGCAGAACGATCGTGGCGGCAGCCGCTGAGCCGTCGGCGGCGCGGGCGGCGCAGGCGGCCAGGGCCACCCCGCATGTCAGAACTGCGGCGACTTTACGCATCGCTGTCTCCCCTATCTCTTAGAATCCCGCCTCGTTGATCGATTTCCTGTCCGGATGCCGCGCGTATTTCCTGGCTACCGGTTCGATCTCCGCTGCATCGCCGATCAGCACGAAGACCAGCGCATCTTCCGGGAAGTACTGCTTGATGATGCGCTTGACGTCGTCCAGCGTGGCCTGCCCGATCCTGTCGCAATACGTGTCGACTTCCCGGCGGTCCAGGCCCCTGCCGGCAAGGCTGGTCAACAGACTCGCCAGTTCGTCGCTGGACTCCAGGCTGAGCGGGAAGTGCCCCTTGATATACGCCTTGGCAGACGCGAGCTCGTCCTCGGTAATGCCCTTGCCGTGGAGGCGGCGCAGCGCGTCGAGCGTGAGACGCATGACCTGTCCGAGGTTCTTGTTGTCCGTGTAGGTTGCGATGCTGAACGGGCCGCGGGCCTGCATTTCCGCAAATGACGAGCTGATGCTGTAGGTCAGCCCGGAACTGACGCGCAGCTGGCTGTTCAGCCGCGACGTGAACCGTCCGCCGAAGATCGTGTTGACGATGTCCACGACGGCCCGGTCAGGATGGGTGTCGTTGATGCCGACGTTGCCGATGCAGACGTGGGTCTGCGTGGCGCCGGGATTGTCCACGAGCAGCAGCCTGCTCTCTTTGACGGACAGGGCTTCCTGCACGTCCGCGGCAGGAGCCGCTCTTGACGGCCAGCCGCCGAATTGGCCCGCCAGCTTGTCGGCCAGCTCATCGGCGTCGAAGTCGCCGACGGCCGCCATGATCGTGTGGTCCGGCGTGTAGTGCGTCGTGTAGAACGTTGCCACGTCCTCGCGTGTGATGCCGGCGAGGGAGCGCTCATCGCCGCCGGCCGGTCTGGCGTAGGGGTGTTTCCCGAAGAGATATGCGTCGAAGTAGCAGCCGATCACGGCGTCCGGCGTGTCCTTGGCCGCTTTGATGCCGTCCACGTGCTGCGCGACGCATTTCGCCACTTCCGAGGTCGTGAACGCAGGCCGCAGCAGCGCGTCGGCGACCAGGGCAAGCCCCTGGTCCACGGTCGTCGTCAGGAACTCCGCGGACACGACGGACGCATCGCACGCCGCGCCGGCTTCGAAGGATCCGCCGAGGCGGTCAAGTTCTTCGGCGAACTGCTCCGCGGAGCGGGTGGCCGTGCCCTTGCGGAGCAGCGCGGCCGTGATCTCCGCGACCCCCGCCTTGCCTTCCGGGTCCGCCACGGAACCCGGCTTGACGACGACGCTCAGGCTGACGAACGGCACTTCATGCTGTTCCATGAGCAGGAGCGTCAGCCCGTTTCCCAGCACGGTCGTCCTGTAGGCAGGCATGGCCAACGCTGGCGGCGGCGTGGCGGCAGGCGCGACGCAGGCGCAGAGACAGGCGAGCGCGTTCCGCAAGTATCTGGTCACAATGGGACTCCTACTCCCCGGCTGCCGCTTCCGGAATCAACGTGGCGACGGTACGGTTCTTCTCGGTGAAGTACTTAATGGCGACTCTCCTGACGTCCGCCTGGCTCACCTTGGCCAGGTCGTCAGCGGTTGTGAAGAGTCTCCGGTGATCGCCGAAGAAGACCTCGTAGGTGCCTATCATGTCGCTCCGGCCTTGAATGGTCCGCATCTGGTCGTAGAAACCGGCCAGCAGGATGTTCCTGGCCTTCTCGATCTCGACGGTTGTGGCGGACTCGTCGGCTATCTTCGCCAACTCCTCGTAGATTGCCTGCTCGACCGTTGCGGGGTCAACGCCGGTCTTCGGCTGCACATCCACCTCGAACAGGGTGGGATCGAACGCGAAGTCGCTGCCGCCTGAGACGGACAGCGCGAGCTGGTCGCGGTCAACCAGCCGCCTGTACATGCGCGAGCTCTCGCCGCTGAACAGCACATTCTCGAGGACTTGCAGCGGGAAGTAATCGGGGTCTGCCGTGGCCGGGACGTGGTACGCGATCTGAAGGAGAGGCAGTTGCCCCGGTCTTTTCACCAGCACCCGCCGCTCGCCGCGCTGTTCCGGCTCCCGGGTCCTGACGGGGGAGGGCGGCGCGGCAGACGGGATCGGTTCGATGTGCTTTTCGGCCAGCTTGACAATCTCGGCAACCGTGACGTCGCCACACACAACCAGGATGGCATTGGCGGGCGAGTAGCCGGCCTGCAGGTAGTTCCGAAGATCGTCGCAGGTCAGGGACTCGATGTCGGACGCCCACCCGATCACCGGCCACTGGTACGGATGCGCCGTGAAGGCCGCGGCCCACAGTTGCTCGTTCAGGTACGCGGTGTTGTCCGAGTCCACGGAGTCCTGCCTCTCGGAGGCGATGACGCCGCGCTCCGACGCGAGCGTCTTCGGGGTAAACGTCAGGTCGCGCAGGCGGTCGGCTTCCAGCGCGAACACCAGGTCGAGCGCTGTGCGAGGGAACAAGTCCTCGTATACGGTGATGTTCTGGGTCGTGTACGCGTTGTTCGAGCCGCCGCCGGCTTCCATGAGCCTGTCGAATTCACCCGGCCCGTACTCCTTCGCCCCGTTGAACATCATGTGTTCCAGGAAGTGCGAGATGCCCGTGAGGCCGGGCCGCTCATTGCGGGACCCGACCCGGAAGAATATGTCGATGGCCACGTTGGGAATGGAGTGGTCTTCCTGGACGAGGACCACCATGCCATTCTTCAGCGTGTGCCGGCTGACGGTGAAGCCCGGCTGCGC
>CAYOBW010000020.1:2673-35451 GCA_964402115.1 uncultured Victivallales bacterium | reverse complement strand
ATGCGGCGCCAGCACCCACTGCTTGCCGCGCAGGGCGGCGAGCAGCGGGCCGTAGTCGAGGTAAAGCCGGTCGGCGGCGGGTTCCGGGTTGATGCAGTGGTTGTTCCGCGGGTACGGCGCCGTCGGGAACGCGCCCAGGTGCAGGTGGCGCTGCATGAAGGCGTCCGGATCGGGCTGGCGCAGCGTGTCGTTGTACGTCCACGCGACGACGGGCTTGCGGGCGCAGAGTAGGGCCGAGGCGTTGAGGGCATTGCCGTTGTTCCCGAATTCCGTGTAGATGCCGTCGAGTTCCTTGCACAGTTCCAGCCGCATGGTCATCATGTTGGAGAAGATAACCTTGTCGGCCTTGTGCAGCTGTGGCCCCATCTTCGCCAGCAGATCCAGCCAAGATCGGAAGAGCGAGCGGGCGGGTTTGCCGTTGAGCCAACTGACGCCGTCGTCGGCTTTCTGGTTGTAGAGGCGCAGCCAGTCGGCACGATCGATACAGATGCCGTCGGTGTCGGGCAGCATGCGGGTGTTGCGCTCGGCCTGCTCGAGCATGAACTGCAGGTAGTCAGGGTCGCCCGGGTCGACGATGTAAGCCTCGTAGCAGGTTCCGATGCCCGGATCGAAAACGGCGTTGGGCAGGCAGGTGTGCAGGTACGCGACCGGGTCCTTCCAGAGTTCCGGGTTGCCAGCCTGCAGCACGGCCTTGCGCCCGTACATGTCTTTGCCGAATTCGGTGACATTGAAGTAGCTCAGCACGGAAAACCCGTTGTCTTTCATGTACTTCGCGTAGGCGTTCATCTGGCGGCAGGAGGTGGTCGTTCCCTGCCCCAGGGTCTCACGCTCGTCGCAGGAACGCGTCCACCTCTCGTCCGCGTCCCTGACGGGAGGGATGAACATGCCCATGTAGGGGAAATCGTCGGAGAGTTTCCAGTTGAAGCCGAAGGCCATCTGCTTGAGCCGGTCCGGGTCCACCTTGTCCTCGCACAACGTGTAGGCGCCGCAGCCGCCGATCCGGTGGACGCGCGGATTCGGGGGCTCGAAGAACTGCGGATAGCGCGCGGTCAGGAACCGCAGGCCGCCGCGCCAGGAAGCTTCGTGCGGGACGAGGTGCATGCTGAATGTGAGCGTCTTGCCGCCGCCCAGGCGGTGCTGCGCCCGCGTGAACTGGAACTGGCCCGCGGCGGACACAGCGAGATCCAGGTCGAGCAGGACATCGTCGGGAGACAGGACGAGGCTGAGCCCCCGGTCCGCCGGCGGCGTGAGCACCGTGAAGAGCGGGAGTGCGATGTAGTCGTCGCCCACCGGACAGGCCTGGGAGACGTTGCCGTAGTGCCAGCGGCGGGTGGGGAAGCCCACCGGCACCAGCGGGTCGCTCCAATTCGCGCCCGCCGCTGCCCGGCCCGCCTGGACCAGCGCGGCCAGCTCCGGCGTCAGTTCCGCCCCGGAGAAGTCGGGTGAGCCCCAGGCGGTCCAGATGAGCGTCTCCCGCGGTTTGGCGCACTTGAGCCGGGTGATCGCGGGCGCGGTCCAGAAGGCGTCCGCGCTGGCGATCGCCACCTCCCAGCGAATGCTGTCTCCGGCCGGCGTGAAGCGCTCGGTCACCGTCGCGCTGTGCGCCTGCGCGTCCGCCACCTTCCGCGTGAACGTGTAGCCGCCGGCCTGGTTCTCCGCCGCAACCTCGCCCACCGTCCGGCAGCCGCCGAGCCGCGTCAGGCCGGTCAGTTCGACGGTGGAACAGCCCGCGATGCCCCCCTGTTCATCGAGCAGGAGGGTGAGGCCGGGGACTTCGACGCGGTACTTCGGCGGCAGCGCCGCCTGCTCGGGCGCCCCGGCCAGTGCGGGGTCGCCCCAGTCGGCGTGATCGCAGCTGATCCCGTCGCCGGCATCGGTCACCGTCAGCCGGAGCTCCTGCACGCCGGCCACCGGCACAGCCACCGGCCTGGCGGCATCACCGAGCCGCAGCACCCCGCTGTCGAACAGCTTCCGGCCGTCGCCGAAGACCTGGAAGACGACCGTGCTGTCGGTGTAGCCCTTCATTTCGTCGTCCACGCCGACCCAGGCGGTGAAGTTGGTGTATCCGCCGTCGAGCTGGTACACGATTTCGCTGGTGGCATGCGTGCCGAGGCCGCGCGCGAAGACCCGCCCAGCTATGGTGAGGGGATTCCCCTGCACGCTCTTGTCGAGCTGCAGCTGCCCCCAGCCCTGCCGGCAGGCAGCGGGCGCGAGCGCGGAGAGGGATTCCGCGGCCTGCGCGTTCGCGCAGAGTGCGGCGAGCAGCAGAAGTACTCGTGGCATCATGGCGCAGGTTCTCCTTAAGGAAACGCAACTTCGGTGACGGCGCCGGCGTCGAGGCGGATCGTCCGCACCCCCGGTCCGACGAGGCTCTCCGCCGGCTGGCGGGCGGCGGCGGACGACTCCACCCGCACCGCGACATCCACGCCGCACGCCGCCGGATTGGCGAGCCGCAGCTTGAGCACGCCGCGGGCGTGGCTGACGCGTTCCACCCGGATGCTGTCGAACGCCGCGTACACGCCGGTGTCGGGCTGCACGTAGAGGCCGGGGAGTTGCGTCACCGTGAGCAGGGCCGCCGTCTCGCACCAGGAACACGAAGCGAAGATGTTCCCGCCCACGTGCTGCCGCCCCTCCCAGTCGCTCAGGTTGACCCGCTCGCACACGCCGCCGGGCGGCAGGTTGCCGATCGGGCGGTCTGCGCGGCTGATGTACTGGGTGATGCCGTGGGCGATGTCGGTGAGCAGGTCGAGCGCCAGCCGGTCGCCGGTTGCGCGGTAGTACTTCAGCAGGCTGTCGCCCGACCAGGTGCAGATCCCCGGCGCGGCGTGCATGTTCTGGACGCTGGCCCAGACCGCGCCGCACGCCTGCGCCTGGATGCGCCCCATCGGCGAATCGGCCGGAAACCGGTAGTCGTACGACACCGTCCAACTGGCACAGATCGGCAGCAGCTCCCCGGCGTAGCCCAGCCATTCCGTCGCCCCGGTCACTTCGTAGAGCGCCATGAAGGACTCGAAGAGGCCGAAGGCCGATTCCGCATCCGGCGCGGAGAGAATCTCGCCGGGACCGCCGGTGGTGTAGCCCCGCCGCACCCAGTCGCGGTGGTACTGGCGGGCCGCCGCCTCGGCAACCGCCAGGTAGCGGGGCGTCGCGTAGGTCCGCGCGGCCAGCGCCAGGCCGCCGGGCGCGATCCCCCCGCAGGTCGAGCCGCCGATGCACAGGTCACCGGTCTCCACGTTCACGAACTGGCCGAACTGGCCCCGCTTGTCCCACAGCCTCACGAAGGCATCCGCCAGCTTCCGGAGTCCGTCGCGCCAGGGGGCGGGCACCGTGCCGCCGCCGGACTCGATCTGGCGGAACTGACGCTGCGCCATGTAGAGCCAGTCGCCCTGCGATCGGATCAGGCTCTCGTGGTGCTTGAAGTTCTGCGAGAACCCGAAACTGGCGAACGCCTCGCCGTTGCCGATGGTGTTGAAGAAGCCGGACGCGGCCTGGGATTTTGCGAAAATGACATCCAGGTTGCGCAGGGCGCGCTGCCGGATGACGGCGTCGCCGCACATGAGCAGGGGCAACGTGACCTGCCCGCCGCCGCACCAGCCGAGCTGCCAGATGAAGTTCCAGCCGGTGTTCGCCGCGGCGGGATCGGTCAGCCAGAACATGCCGATGCGTTCGTCCCAGCGGTGATCGCGGTACAATGCCGTCAGCAGCTTCCGCGCCTCGCCGAACGGCAGCGACTCGCTCCGCACCGCCGGGTTGAGATCCTTGCGGACCTCCGCGAAGCGCCGCAGCAGGTCGCCGCGCGCGCGGGAGGGAAAGACGTAAACCCGGCACGCGATGGTAAGCGTGTCGCCGGTTTTCCAGTCGGCCGGACGGTCGCCCGACGGCCGTACCAGCCGGGTCATCGCCGCCCGCGCTGCCCGCACGGCCGGAGCGGTGATGGCGAACCGCGCCGTCGCGCGCCCGGCCCCCTCCTCGATGCAGAGGCCATGATTCCCGAAGCGGCTGCCCTGGGTGGTTTGCACCATCCAACCGAGCTTCCGAACCGGATCCTGAAAGGCCATCAGCGGCGTGCTGGCGTTGCCCGTGTCGAAATCCATGCGGCCCGGTCCCGGACCCCGGCCCAGCGTCGGACAATCCACGATCGTCGTCGGCATGTCCAGCCGCCACTGGTTTGTGCTGTACCAGTAGGGCGGATAGCCGATCGGTTTGACGTCGAACCGGTTGCCGTCGTACACGGCGGCCGGCACGAAGACGAAGTTCGTGGGAGACCACGGCTTGAAGTCGAACGCGACGCCCACGGCCGCCGCCTTGACCTCGCCCCGCGCCAGGGTCCAGGTGAAGCGGTAGTCGCGCGCGTCCGGCTGTCCGCCCACCGGCCCCATCTCGAGCGCGAGCGCCCACTCCGCGCCGTTGGTCTCCGTCACACGGGCCCCGTCGCACAGGTCGAACGGAACCTCGCGCACCACGCGGTCACCCTGGAAATACTGCACGACCGGCCGCAGCGTGCCGCCGAGCCCGGCCAGCGACGGGGCGTCGCCCGACCGCGCCGGCAGCACACCTGCAAACAGCAGAACACCCGCGGACAGGCAGACAGCTTTCAGCATGTTCACTCTCCTTGACCGGCAGCCCCACCCCGCACACCTGTGGACGCAGCACCGGCCCCCTGGTGCATACCATGCCAATGAGTTCCAGGCAAACTATCTGCAACTATCTGCACGTTTCTCGGGATAAGGGAAACGCTCACGGTTTCCTCTATGCAGAGGCAGGGCGCGAAGCCCGGCCGCGGCAAGGAGTGAGCACCTATGCGCCATCCGCGACTCACCGTCCTATTCGTAATGGGTCCACAAGCAGATGACCTTTACGGTCTTGATGTCATGCAGGACCTGGTACACGAGTCGGTGCTGGATGTTGATCCGGCGGGAGCATGCCCCGGCAATGTCTCCGACGAGTCTCTCGTAGGGCGGTGGGGTTTGGCAGGGATTGTCGGCGAGGAGACTCAAAAGCTTCTGTGCTTGGGGCTTCAACCCCGCACGCATGAGTTTCTTCGCGTCGCGCTCGGCCTGCGCCGTATAGACCAGTGTCCCGTTCACCAGTCAAGTTCTTTGGTGCACTTGTCGACCGGAGTCTTCAGCCCCTTCAGGATGGATTCCCGCATGCCGGGAATGGCGGCCAGGTACAGGGTTTCCTGCACGGCACGCCAGTCGTCCTCGGCGATCAGGATGCCCATGGATCCCTAACCTTCTCGTCAGCAACCGCTTTGCGGGCGGCGTCCACATCCTCGGCAAACGTGTCGGCGTCGGCTTCGGCCAAGTGAGGCACAGAGCGGAGAATCGACGGCAAGTCGCCCAGGCACCGGCCCCTGGGGAGCGGACGGAGTTCCGCCACCGGCTTACTGCCCTTGTGCAGCACGAACGTCTCGTGCCGATACGCCACACGGCTGATGTACTCCAAGAAATGCCGCGTGGCCTCCGTTACCGTCAGTACGTTTGCACTCATCGTCATCCCTCTTCGCAGATAATCATGCACGTTATCGTGGCGGCAGGAGGTGTAGCAGTCCGATCTGCACAAATGCGGTCGACTCGGGATAGGCATCCCAGCCAAGTTGGTCCTCGACGCCGTCATTGTCGCTGTCTGTAACGCGATTGTTGACTGCGCCGAGTTCATTGAGCAGCCGCGCGTGCACCGGGTTGTCCCCGCAATAATAGCCGAGCAGAGCTTCAGCCCGCTCCCGATAACGGGGCTCCCCGGTGACCCGGTGCAAAAGCGCGAGCGCATGAATCCAGTGCCCGCCCACATAGAGGGAGATGTGCGGATGGCGGTCCGTCGCGGCCAGGTAGAACGTGGTGCCGCCGTCCTTGCGCATGCCGAAGTGCAGTGTGGGCGCGGTGCGTTCGGAGGCGAGGGGCATCAGGCTCATCCACAGGTCTGTTGCACGCACGGCTACCGCACTCCAGCAGGCCGCGCGTGGGTGGGCGCGAAACTGTAAAGCGCCCAAGGACAAGGCGGCGATGTTCACCGCGTCGGCGTTCGGATACACGCTCCACGACCCGTCGGCCTGTACGCTTTCGGCCAACGCGTCGAGGGCAGACACACATATCTCGCCTAGCGGACTCGCCACTTCGTCGTCGGCGAGCCGCACCGGCAGCGCTGGTGCGACCTCCGCCGCCGCGAGCATGCCCATCAGCAGATACCCGTGTTCGCCCGGATAGCCCCAGTACGCCAGACCCGATCGGGTGCGGCGTGTGTATCCATACGCGAGACCGTCCCGGAGGCAGAACTTGAGCGTATGCGGGACTGCAGCCCGGATCGGCGCGGCCCAACGGCCGTTCGGGTCCGCCTTCAGTGTCTCTCCGAGCGCCCAGATGCAGCGACCGTTGAACACTCCTCCAAACGCGAAATCGAGGAAGGCTGGATTCGCGAACCAACCGGTGCCCTCGGTCAGCCACTCGCCGGTTTCAAACATCCCATAGCGAAACGCGCCGGCGGTATAGTGCTGTTGCCGGCCGGAAGATTCCCTGAGCGCAAAGTTCTCCGCACTCCGATGCTGCATTGCGAGAAGGTTGGCCGTGATGTCATTCGCCAGCGCGGTGCGATTATCAGCGTCCGGGCGGGAAGTGCGGGGGCGCAAACGATACAGCACCAGCAGATCTGCGGCGTCGTTGGCAAACGTGTACGGCCTGAAGTTGCTCTGCGTGCGATTTGCTGGATTCCCGTCCCACGGCTGATCGTTGGTTGCGTTGAACCATGTGTTCCACACCGCCTGCCAGAAGCCGCGCGCCGCGCGGTTGCCCAGGGGCGTTGACCAGTCCCGGTCGCGATGGTCGAAGTCGTAGAGCGTCGCGTTCAGTTTGAACCACGCGAAATCGTCGGGCACCGCCAAATCGAAATCGGCGCGGCCGATCCGCATGAGCTGCGCGCCGCGACTGCGCATGAACAGGTTGACCAGCGTCCGCTGCCGCGTCCATTGCGCCGCCTCTTGATCCTTCCGGCCGAGCGGATCGAGGAAGTCATCCGTGAAGGTCAGCGGCAAATCCGGCCACGACGCATGGCCTCTGCCGGCGATCACCAAAACGACCTCGCTCTGATGCGCAAGCGCGTTCGTTCCGCCGAACTCCGCGGCATCTGTCGCGTCCACATAGAGCAACATGGGGGTCAAGGCCGGAGCTCCGGCGAAGTCCTGGGGGAAGTTGCAGACGAAGCGCCCGTTTTCCGCCGCAGCGCCTGTCTCAAAGGCCTCCCCGATCGATGTCGTCACCCGCACACGGATCGACGCTCCGTTTGTGACCGCAGCAGTTCCCACAATGGAAACATGCCCGATGTCGAGCGACCGAATCGGCGAGGGCCGGAGGCTTTCTCGAAGATCAACGGCGTGGCCCGCCGATGCGGCCAGCCAAATCCCTACTAGCGCGACCATTCTGTTCACCCCCCTGCTCTCAAGGCGGAAAGTAGAGCTTCAGGGCTGGAGTCTCAAGGCCAAACGAACGCGCAACGCTCGAGTGTGGCGCCCGCAGCCGGGGTCGGCATTGTCATGGCGCTTCGTCAAGCTCCTGTTTCGACGGGTAACGGCGCCACACGGCAGCATCCGCCCGCTCCCCTGTGGCGCCGGTATCCGACCGGCGCTGACGCTGCCAGGAGCGGAGCGTGTGGCCTCGAACATCCCCCGGGTCCGGCCAGCCTCAATCCCCGCTCCGCTGTTCCGCGGTCTTATGATGCCCATTTCAGGGCGAGTTTCTTGCCGGAATGCGCGCAGTCCCGCAGATACAGGTTGATCCTTCCTTTATGTAGAGGCAGGACGGCTGAACGACACGCTACAGCACGGAGATTCTCGATCGCGCTTGTCTCCCAAGCGTTCAGAACGGTCCCCGACACCGCCCCATGCGACTGATTCCGGAGTCGCTCGTCGGGTTCAGCAGCGTCGCGAGCGGCAGCGCGACGTAGTCGCTGCCGACCGGGCGCTTCGACTCGGTACTGCGGCGGCAGGGCGGTCCGCACGGACGCCCCCGACAACACCGGCTCCCCCCAGTCGGCGTGGTCGCAACTGACCCCGTCGCCGGCGTCCGTGACAACAAGCTTGAGCTCATCCACGGTCGCCACATCCACGTTCACGTTTCTGGCAGGATCGTGCAACCGCAACACGCCGCTGTCGAACAGCTTCCGGCCATCGCCGAAGACCTGGAAGACGACTGAGCTGTCGGTGTAGCCCTTCATCTCGTCGTCCACGCCGACCCACGCGGTGAAAAGGAAATAGCGGGGTGTCATCATACTCGTTCCCCCTGTTGGCGGTCGGGGTGCATCGAAAAGACGCATGATTACCACAATCGTGCATGGGTTACGACAGGGAATCGTGCCCCCAAAATCCCCTTCGCCGTCTCGGCGTTCCTCGCCGCCGCGCGCCTGTTGCAGTGCGGTCCTGCTCATTGCGTCTTCAGCGCGACGACCCCCGATTCCATTCCCTCGGGCAGGACCACACTCCCGTCAGTTCGCACCTCCACGGCCTTCCCGTTGACCGTTGCGGAGCGGACGCGCCCGCTGCCGGCGACCTCGATCCGCAGCCGACCCTGCCGATAGCGCAAGTCGGCGTTCACGGGTGGACTGCCGGGATACAACTGCGGCCGCAGCGTCAGCCGGCCGGACTCGAACCCGATGCCGAGGTAGTGCCGAGCGATGAAGTACGGGAGTTCGCCGGTCGGCCAGGTGACAAGGCCGAGCCAGTTCTGCTGGCTCCCGGCAAGCAGCGGTATCTCTTCGTAGTAGAGACCGCCATTGCCGCCTTGGACGTTGCGGAACCACTCCAGGGTGCTGCGGCTGCGGTCGAGCATGCCGCCCGCGTGTTGGCCGCGCAACACGAGCGCACCGGCAATGCCCCACGGTCCCGGCATGTTGATTTCGCAACTTGCGTCGTACCGGCCGTAGCCCCCACCCCACCAGCGCTGGCCGCGCAGTTTCTCAACCTGGTTGAGCGTGTTTGTCGCGAGCGCGGAGAGCGGCTCGACGAGTCCCAGCGCGATCGGCAAGGCCAGCGTGGCGTCGGGGTTGATCCGGTGATGCTGCGCGCTGCGACAGGGCGTGTCGGGCGCGCCCGCCTCCTGGACCAGGCGCTCGGCTACCTCGCCGGTGACGTTGCGACGCTTGATCAGGGCGCCGCCCTGCACGAGCGTCTTCAGCAACGCTTGCTGGATCGCGGCGGCTTCCTTCAGCCAACCCTCCTTACGATCCTGCGCTCCAAGCTGCGGCGCGAGCGCGGCGGCTTCGCGCAGGCCGACCACGACATAGGTGTTGTAGGCGAGTTCGTAGGCGTCGCTCATGGTCTGCTCCCAGAACTCGCGCCGGTTGTGCACCAGGCCCGTCGCGTCCCGGAAACCCGGTTTCAACGGGCGCTCGGCGATGGCGATCAACTTGGCCCGGTACGTTTTGACCAGGCTGTCGTCGCCGCTGAAGTCGGTATACCAGCGCAGGGCAAGAAGCAGTTCCCCGCCCTGGTCGAACTGCTCGCAGTCGGGATCGTCGAACCCGCCGCCGATCATCGTCTTGCCTTCAGCCGTGACCAGGTCGCGGATGCAATGCTCCAGGACGGCGCGTGCCAGTTCGAAGTGGCCGGCGGCGGTCAAGCCGAGGGAGAACTGCGACTCGTCGCGGACCCATTCCGCGGCGTACTGAAACGGCCCGACACGCACGGTCCCCGTGTCCGCCACGATGCCCGGCAACACCGAGCGCGCGATGTTGAACACCTCGCGTACCAGTGCGTCGTCGGTCTCGACGCGCGAGACCTTGGCCCAGCGGGCGCGGGTAGCCGCGACCAGCGCGGCGGCATCGCCGGCCACGCGGGCGATCTGCCTCCTGAAGTCCGCGGCGGACTGGGTGTTGGCCGGGATCTGGGCCAGCAGGAAGGTCTCGATGGTCACGGTCTGGTCCGGCGACAGCGTGACCGGCCCGATCTCGACAATGCCTGCCACGGCGTCCATCTTGACCGGCTCAACACCGGTCACGACCAACGCCTGCGGACAGGCGCAATGCGTGACGAAGAGGGCCCGATTGGTGACGGCGGCGTTCCCGGCGGGCAGATGTAGCCGGAGCATGTACGACTCCTCGCCATGCAGGTTGGCGCCGGTCAGCGAAATCGTGCGGCGGATCGTGTTGTTGTCGGCAAGGCCGGCAAACCGCTCGGTCACGCGCACGCCGTCGGCCCACCAGGTCGCCTCGACGGACGGCAGACCGTCGTCGTCAGCCCAGCGCACGCGCGTCTGTTCGCCGAACGCGGTGAAGGCGTACTTGCTCTTCTGCGACACAACGGCAAGCGCGGTGGAGCGTACGCCATTGGTCGCGCTGAAGTTGTAGGCCTGAGCCTTGCCGTTCTGGGCGGTGTAGGTCGCGTCGAGCAGGTAGCCGGTCACAGCCGGACCGAGATCGGCCCGGTCGGCTTGGATCAGCCACTGCAGCCGCCCGCTCCGCACCATGAAGTACTCGCGGCCGTGAAAGAACCCGCGCTGCTGGAGATCCAATGCGGTCGGCTCCGCCTGACCGGTCACCGCACCCAGAGTCAGAATCAGCGTCAGCAGATGGACTTGAGGACTTCTCACGGATCCCTTTCGTTTCGCCGCCTCATTTCGTCAATTGACACTGGATGGCTTCTCTTCCATCGCAGTCAAACGCCACGGATCCCTCTTCCAGCGGCATAGTCCTGGATCCATGTTGTTCGGTCAGCACCAGTTTCCAGGCGCCTGCGCCCAAACCGGCAAAGCGGATCCGGCAGGCGGTGCGCGCGCCGGCCTTGCGGACGGACAGGTTCAGGCGCACGCCCGTGTTGAGCACAAGGTTGTCCACGCCGTGCCAATCGGCTTTCAGCGGCCGCGGGTTGAGCCGGAAGGACAGCGGCTCGTCCATCCGCTCGAAGCCGAATACGCCGCGCAGCAGCATGTCCAGGACGGTGGTTGTGATGCCGGAGGTGAAGTAGCCGCGGCCCACCTCGGCCGTGCCGTGTTGGGCGGCGGCCAGGCTGCTCAGGTCCTGTCCGCTGCCGGGGTCGTATTGCTCCCAGATGGAGCCGGTCTTCCGGTAGTCCCGGGCCATCATCCCGTAGAGATCCGTGCTCAACGCGGCGGCCTCGTCCTGGTAGCCGTAGTTCACTAGCCCGCGCACCGTGTAATAGGTCTGAATCGGCCAGATGGTCCCGCTCCAACTGTCCTTGACCACAAAGAGGGGCGAGTCAAACGGGGCGCTGGGAAGTCCATAGGGGTACTTCGCACTGGGTGCGTATTTCGCGGGATCCTTCAGCCGCTCCAGCAATCTCCGGGCCTGCTCGCGCGTAGGGACGTCCGCCACCATGCCGTGGAACTCGATGGGCGAGGCCACGGGTTTGAACGCCAGTTTGTCCGAAACGCACCAGAAGGTTCCGTTCGTCTCATCCCACATGTGCTTGCGGATGCCATCGGTCAGGCGGTTGGCCCGTTCATTCCATTCGCTGACTTCCCCGGCGGGCCGGCTGATTTCGGCGGCGATCTTCGCCAGGCGCCGATAGCGATCCACGAGGAAAAACTGCACGTCCGGCCAGATGGTGGGGCTGGCATAGAGCGAGGGCGGGCCATAGTCAATGTTGTAGCCGACATCCAGCAGGGGGCCGTTGGGCGTGCGGTTGCGCTTCGTTTCCAGCCAGCGGACGTGCTTGACGATCGGCGGGTAGAAGGAGGCCAGCAGGTCCTTGTCGCGGGTGATCTGGTAGCAGTCCCACAAGGCCATCGTGAGGTTGGCCAGTTGCGGCGTGGGATTGTTGAAGGCCCGATAGGGGTTGGCTGACACGCTCACGGTTCCATCCGGCTGCATCGAACTCCAGAACGTCCGCATCATCCGGGCGGACAGGTCGGCATCCCAGTTGCAGAAGGTGTGCATCGTCGCGGGGCCGTCCCAGTAGAAGGGTTCGCGGTAGACGTCGAGCGAAGTCACCATCCACGCATCGTTGAAGTTGCCCTGCGCCGGGTAGATCGCGCTGCGCATCAGGTCAAAGGCGTAGGACCACATGCCCTCCCACTCGGGGTCAAACCCTTGCAGCCGCGGCATCCGGTCCTGCAGATAACGCCGCTTGGCTTCGCAGACACCCTGCAGGTCTGTCCACTGGGAGTTGACGGCAGGAACGCCAAGCGCCGCCATCACCCGGCGAAACCCTTCACGGTCAGCCCGCCGGTCAGCGACGGCCTGCGCGTCGGTCCCGCACGTCCCTGGCCCCTTGTCCCGGTAGGCGGGCATAGCCGTCCAGCCAATGTGCGCGTTCATGTCCAGCGTGGTGCTCGCGCCGGTCGGCAGCGTCACTTCCCACCGGGTGCTCACCGCAGCCCCCTTCCTTTCCCATGTGCCGTTGGCACCCGGCGCCACGAGGGTGGGAGGCCCGTTCTCGAGCGCGTAGGCAAAGCCCCTGTCGTCCTGATCCGACCAGGGCCGCACAACCAGCGGGGCTTTGTTCCTGGTCGTCCACTCGACTTCCGCCAGCACCTTCGCGGCCTTCTCCTTCAGGTTGGTCAGGCGGAGCGCCGTAGTCCATTGACGGGCGGACACCATCATGTCCAGCCGCTCGATCTTCACGGACGGGGAAGACACGGTGACTTGGCGGAAGTCGAATTGCTGCTCCACTTCATCCACCTGCGCCGAATCCGCCACATCGACGCCGTCTACTTGTACCCGTAACCTCTGCTCATAAGGCCAGTTTCTCCATGTGCGATGTTCCATGACCGCGTTGCCGAGCGTCTCCCACTGCAGGAAGTCCCACGCTTCCTGGTGCAGCATCGTGAAGAACCGGAAGTCGTCCACCTGGCAGGTTCCCATGCCCGCCACCAGGTCGTTGTCCACCCGGTTGTTCGCAAAACGCGCGGTCGCGAAGTTGTCCGCCCGCTCCCCCGCCACGACGGCAACCAAAGGCTGCGGGCCTCGGTTGTTGATGATCGCGTCCACAGCGAGCGCGATGTCGCCCGGGAACAGCAAGACACCGCAGAGGACCGTGTTCTGATCCGGCGCGCCAGGGTGCGGACGGACGCGCACCTCCAGTCGGCCCCGTGCGTCCGCGGCGGCGGAGAATAGGTAACCCGACGGCGTGCCCCTGGTCTTCCGGAACGAATCCACCGTGGCCACGATCCGCCCCTCGATTTCGATGTCCATCACGCGCTGCCCTGCTTGGCCCCAATGCGCTTCGGTCAGCCCGATGAAGACCTGGTAGTGCGTCTTCGGTTGCACCTGAAACCGGCAGGCGATCGGCTGTCCCTGGCCAACCAGCCAGCGGTTGAACAGCGGATGCGCATCCGGCGGAGCGGGGACCGGCGCGACGGCACCGGGGTTCAGGAAACGGCCCGCGAGCGCGCCCCCGGCTGGACTGAATCCCGCCGTGAAGACGCAGGCAGCTACGAGCGCCAGGCAGATACGTGAGCTCACTTCTCTCCTTTCAGGCAATCCAGGTGGACGCGCGCAAGGCCGCTCCGGGCAGGGATATGAGCAGCTGCGCGGACAAGAGACGCTTCAAGGGCGAACCTCCTCCGGAATGCCACCGGGGCCGAACCAGGTCAGGCCGGCAGGGAGTTTGCCGTCGAGTCTTTCCGAAGCGAACACGGCGTGAACATTGGCCGGCTTCTTCAGATTGAGATGGATGCGGGAGACGACAGCCTCCGCGGGCGTGACGGCGAGGAACCCGGAAGCGTCGCGGGAGGCGGTGCAGTTCCAGGTTTCGAGCGCGCCATCGGCGTCTTCCACGACATAGGCCGAGGTCAGCGCGATCTCGCCCAGGCACTTGAAGATCTCGTGCACATCGTTGTCGCAGCATCCGCCCTCCTGCTTGTGGTCCATGCCGAAATAGCCGGTCACCCACGTGTTGGGCTTGGCGCGATACCAGCCGCTGATCATGGGCATGTATTGCTCGCCGATGACACGCCGATTCCAGACGCCCTTGCCGGGCCTGGCCGGGTCCTCCTCAAACACACTCGCTTGAACGCACGGGTCGGTCACGAATCCCCAGCGCAGGTCCCCGGTCTTGAAGTCAATGAGCTGCACACATGAACCCAGGCCGTTCATCGCCTGACGCAGGTATTCCTTCTGTCCGGTGAGCTGATAGAGATACCACAGACCATAGAGCCGCCAGGCGCTCCAGCCGTGCGGGGAGGACGTCATATTCGGCGTGGTCATGATGTCGTACTGCGACTCCCAATACCTGAGGCTGCCGCCGTTCATCCGGCTATCGGGAATCAGGATTTGCGACAGGCAGCGATGGCCGGCGGCGATTCGCTGCGCGGCCTCGGTGTACTTCCCGCGCAGGCCGGGATCGGTTTGCAGCAACGCGTACATCGCCAGTTGCGTGTAGGCGCAGGCGATCATGCCGTCTTCGTAGGTTGCTTCGCCTTCCGTCTCGATGTTGTCGAGATGCAGCGCAAGTTCGTCAATGGCTTTGCGGACGGAGGCGGCGTGGCGGTCGTAACGGGTCTTCCAGGCCGGGTCCTTCCCGGCAAGCGGCTTCTCGGCGGCCATCACCTCCATAATGGACTTGGCGATATACACCACGCAGGTGTAGTGGGTGCGCCCATTGCGGTAAGCGCCATCGGGGGTTTGCTTCGCGATCAGGAAGTCGGCCATGGCGGCGGCAAATTCGAGGGTGGGGAGGTCGCCGGTTGCTTCATAGCGGTCCACGAGCAGCGAGGCCCAGCAGGCATGGTTCTGAATGCGGTCCTGCCATGAGGTGGGAGCCATCTTGTTCAGGTCATACATCAACGGCGCGAGTTCCGCGTACTTGGCGTCAATCGCCGCGTCGAGCCCGGGCTCAGGGAAGTACCGCCGCGCGAGATAACCGGAAAAGAGCCCATACCAGCTCTCGGTGTGCGACGAGGCCTTCTGAGGCTTGGAGACGGCGTTGGCGCGGGCCTGTTTCAGATACCACGACCACGGCAGCCGGCAGGCCGCAGTCGCCTCGGCAATCTTGCCGTCTGTCGTCTTCAAGTGAATGATGTAGCTGCCCGGTTGCGTCGGCGCGAATGTGAAGGACTGCGCGTCGCGGTTGCAGGCAACGGCCTTGCCGCCGGGGCCGGTCACGGCGAGCGTTTCGACCGGAGCGCGAACGGACATGATCGTGCCGCGGGCGAGCCGCCCCGCTTCAACCGTCGGGCGGTCCAGCGACACCATCGGGATGCCGGCCATCCCGGAAAGCAGCGGCTGGACACTGTCAAGCGTGTCGGTCGGGGCGAGGCAGATTCTCCACTGACGGACTTCGCCGGGAGTCAGGCTTGCCCCGACCTTCGGATGCCGCGCCGGTTGGGGATCCTTGTTCAGCAGGTCGAGGCAGGGCGTGAAGATGCGATGGCCGCCGCTATTGTAGCCATTGGCCCACGAGGCGACCGGGTCAGGCGAGGCGACACCGAGGATCACACCGTCAGGCCGCATGAAATAGCCCCAGAAATGCGTCCGCTCGCAGCGCAACAGCGTGGGATAGAACCGCGCGTTCCACTCGGGGTACTTCGCCATCTCGGTATCCACCCCGAAGTTGACCAGCGCGCGCTCGGGCGAGAATGGCCTGCCGGAGTCGTTCTTGATACTGGCGACGACTTCCAGGACGCAGTTGGTCACGCCATAGGCAAGCGCGTACACGATGCCGTCCTTGTTCAGGGCGAACTCGTCGCGGCCGGGCTGGACCCGCACAAGTGGAAGCTGGGTGCTCCACTGGCCGCCCACGTTCACGTGCCAGGAGAACCCGGCAAACCGGTCCTGCCGGAACGTCAGGTTGACCGGCGTGGCCTGTGGACGGTTCCATGCGAGTTGCCGGATGGTACCGCTCTCGGTGAAAGACACAGCCAGCGAGCCGTTCGTGCCCGCGCCCGCAAAGGCGGGTTCCGAGGCGTGGAGGAAGACGGTTGCGACAATGCCAGGCAGCAGGCACTTCCGGTGCAGGCCCTTCATGTGGTTCATGCTTCAATTCCGAACTTCGTCAGCATCTGCCGAATCCGCGGTTCGTCCTCGACCGCGGCCTCCCCGTACATCATGAGCCCCTCGGCGCTGCCCAGGTTCGCAGCGAGCACCTCCAGGCTGCGCCAGCCAAGGGGATCCTGGCTGGCGAAGAACTGGATGCGCTTGCCGGCGGCGCGGATGCGCCTGAAAACGTCCAGCCAGCACGGGTCCATCAGCGGCGGCTGCCCGGCGCCGGGCACCCACTGAATGCCTTTCAACTCCGGGATGGCCAGCAGCGCATCGAGGTGCTTCAGCTGGCCCGGGCCGTCGAGGTGGTAGAACGGGTTGGCCAGGCGTCGGCAGCTGGCCTCCAGCTCGGGCCGGGCGAAGCGGTCGAACATCTCCGGGCCGATCATGAAGGCGAAATCGCACTGCAGCATGTAGTACGGCGTTTCGGAGTAGAGCGGCGTCCAGGCGGAGTAGCCCGGGTGGGCCGGCTGGATAATGCCGTTCAGCGCCTCGAAGCAGCGCCACCAGGCGGCGTGCGTCTCCCAGGTCTTCCGCTCCACGACCTCCGGGCAGTCGTAGAGGTCCATCAGCAGGTGCTCGCCGGGGCGGTAGGAGGCAAGGATGTCGAGATTGCCGCCGATGTCGGTCATGCCAAGCTGCACGAGGCCCTCGAAGCGCTCCGCGGCCGCACGGTAGATGTCGCACACACGCCGGTACCAAACGTTGTCGGGGTCCAAGGCGAACGTCGTTTCCGCCAGCTCCTTGAGCGTCTTCGGATGGAACCACACGGTGTCGTTGCCGTTGGTCAGCTCCGCGCCCATGAACGCCGCGATTACCCCCGGCCCGAAGTTCGGGAACACCTGGGGGAAGGCGTCGCCGACAAACCGCCGGCACGCCAGGTCGTAGAGCCAGCGGTCCGCGATCGCCTCCGCCGGCACGCCGGGGTCGTAGAAGCTGGTGAATGCGTGGGCCGGGAGAGCCGGCTCAGGCCGGCCCGGGTCGCACCCCGTCAAGGTCAGATGCACGAGCGGCCGGTCCAGCGTGCCGTCCCACCATTGCCGATGGACTTCCCTGACGCGTTCCCAGCGCTCTGCGCTGAAATCCAGGATCTTCCCCCGCGACGATTTCCCTGACATAGCGCTGCCCCGTTGGGTTGCCATGCGCTGACTTATATGCGAAATGTCTGCTTGCCACAACCCCGCAGAGGCAGGGCAGCGTCCGCTCTCTCCGAAGTGATCTGCGTCCTGCTTGGGATCCTGTCGAAACGGTAGAGAGCAACCCGTGTGGCCTGGGCGCACTTTATAAAGTGCGCCATAGCGATATGGTGCTGACCGCTGCCTTATGGCGCGGGCTGGCGGCACGGGGCCTCCACAACATCGGCCGCTCAGCCGGGCCGGTTGGGGGTGGCGAGTCGATCTTGCGATTCCCGCCGTTTTCTGGGATGATGATTACCACAAGGCAAGCCTCAGGGGCATTTTGAAACCGTGGGGCCGCGCCACCCGCTGATCGGGTTTCCGCCGTACGCGGTTCCGGTCAACCCGGGCGGAGGCGCGGTGGGAGAGATGCAGCGCATGTGCGGATCGGCACAACGGGCCCGGCCACGCCAGCCTGGGCTGTGGCTGCTCCTCGCGTGGGGGGCCGCCACAGCGGGGGCCGCGGCAGTTGAGTTGTCGGGCACGGCTGTCCGCCTGGTGACCGATGTGGGCAGCGCGTTGGCACCCCTTGACCATGCCCGGTCCGCCGTGCTGTCCGCCGGCCCGGCAACGGCCGGCGTGCTTTTCGATGCCGCCACAGCGGGGGTGCCGCCCCGCGCCATGCTCGATGCGCTGCTGGTGGACGGCCCGTGCATCGTCTTCTCGACCGACGTGGATTACGAGCGCGGCGGCGTGCGCTACGCGGATGAAGACCTGGCCGCTTGGAATACGGCAACCGGCGTCCTGGCGCCCTGGTTCGACGGGTCGGTCCACGGCCTGCCCGACGGCGCGGATCTCGTGGCGGCGGCCCTCGAACCGGCGACGGGCGCACTGCTGTTCGCGCTCGACATCCCCGCGCAACTGCCGGACGGCACGCGCGTCGCGGCGAACGACATCCTGCGTTACGCCTCCAACGCGGTCAGCGTGTGGCGGCGCGGCGCGGACCTGGGCATTTCGCCGCAGGCCAGGGTGGACGCGCTGTACCATGGCGGGCACGCGCTGTTCTTCTCGCTCGACCGGCCCGCGGTAATCGCCGGCCGTTCCGGCAGGCGCGGCGACGTCTGGCGGCACGGGCTCGGCGCGGACGCGCCGCAGCCGTACGACGTGGGCGTGGCCGCCCGCGCCGACCTGGCGGGGTTGGATTGTCCGGTGGACAGCGATGGCGACGGGCTGACGGATCTCGAAGAGACGGGCGGCAGCGATGAGCCCGCCACCACCTGGCGCGCGAGCGGCCGGCCGCTCGCGCCCGGGGGCTACCGCAGCCGTCCGGATCGGGTGGACAGCGATGACGACGGTTTTTCGGACGGCGCCGAGGCGGCCTGCGGCACATCGCCAACGAACGCACTGGACCGCCTGCGCATCCTCGCGATCGACCGGGAAGGGGCGCGCGCGCGCCTGACGTGGGTTTCGGCCCCGGGGCGGACCTACGCGATCGACGCAGCCCCCTCCGCGGCGGCTGTGTTCGAGGAGACCGCGACGCGGCCGGCAGCGGCCGGCGGCGACCGCACGGAATTCGCCGATCCGCAGGCCGCTGAACGGCGTCTTTACAAGGTGCGCCTGGTGTCACCCTGATGGGGCCGCGGTGCGGTTTGACGGCAGGGGGGCTTTGCGGGCGCGTTTGGAGGGTTCAATGCAGAGAGTAAACAGGTGGTCCGGGCTTGCCTGGCTGGCGCTGACGTGGGCGGCGGCGGCCGGAGAGGGCCGGCTGGAGTTGTGGCGCGCGAGCATGCCCTGCGTCATCACCAACGCCGGCAGCTACGTGCTGACGGAGGATCTGCAGGGCGTGGCTGGCGCCCACGGCATTCGCGTGCTCGCAGCCGGCGTAACGCTGGACCTGAACGGTTTCACCCTGGCCGGCGTGGCCGGCAGCCTGAGCGGCATCTACGCCCCCAGCGATGCACTCGGTCTCGTCGTGCGCAACGGCGGCATTCGCGGCTGGGGCGGAAGCGGGATCGAGGCCCCGGCCGTGGCCTGCATGCGCGTTGAGGGCGTGGCGGCCAGCGAAAACGGCCGGGACGGCATCCGCATCGGCCCCGCCGGCGTCGTCCGCGAGTGCCGGGCGGACGGGAACGCCACCAACGGTTTCACGCTGGGGGTTGGCGCGGTGGTGGCCGAGTGCCTGGCGCGCGCGAACAAGGCGCATGGCATTTCCGCCGCCGGGAGCGCGACGATTCGCGGCGGCGCCTGCCGGGAAAACCTCGGCGATGGCGTGAGCGCGGGGCCCGGCTGCGTCGTGGAAGCCTGCACGTTTCGCGAGAACGTCGGCGCCGGCGCCAATTTGGGCACCGGCAGTGTCGTGCGCGCCTGTTCCGCCTACCGCAACGGCGACGGCATCCGCCTCGCCGCCGGCAGCCTGGCGCGCGATAGCGTGGCCTATTACAACCACGACGACGGCATTCAGGCGGGTGAGGGCGTATCTGTCCGGGGCTGCACGGCAGGGCTCAATGGCGGTGACGGCATCCTGTTGACCGACCGCGCCTGGGCCAGCGAGAACAACTGCTGGACCAACACCGCTGGCATTCGCGCCACCGGCAAAGCCAACCGCATTGACAACAACAACCTCGTCGGCAACACCGTGGGCCTGGCCGTCGCCAGCGCCGGCAACTTCATCGCCCGCAACACGTCCACCCGCAATGCCGACAGCAACGACTACACGGTGGTTTCCGGCAACCAGTTCCAGGTGTCCACCAACGCGGGAGCCTCACTCCCCTCGAACCCATGGATCAACTTCAAATACTGACGGGCTGGCGGCGTTTCGGCCTGGCCGTCGCGCTGGGCGTCGCGCTGGCGCCTGCCGCCGCACCCGCGGGTGCGGTCGGCGGGGTGTCGATTGCCCCCTGGATGCTGCCGTACACGATCACGGCGCCGGGCCACTACCGGCTGACCGGCAACGCCGTGGGCGTGTCCAACGCGCCGGGCATTACCATCGCCGCCGACGATGTGGTGCTGGACTTGAACGGGTTTGCGCTCCAGGGCGTGCCGGGGTCGGGACACGGCATTGCGGTCGTTCCGTCCGCGCGGCGGATCAGCGTGCGCAACGGCAGCGTCTCGGGCTGGGGCGGCGCGGGGATTCACGCCGTTGCGGTCACCAACGGCTGCTTCGAGGGCCTCCTGCTGGCAGGCAATGCCGGCAACGGGCTCACCGCCGGCTTCTCCGTCATCGTCCGCGACTGCCGCTCCTGCGCCAACGGCAACATCGGCATGGAAGCGGAGAACAGCAGCCTGTTCGTGCGGTGCACAGCCTGGAGCAACGCCCAGCACGGGCTCGATGCGCACAGCGGCGCGCTGGTCACGGATTGCACCGTCCTCGCCAACGGGCATGACGGCATCCACGGCAGCCACGGCTGCATCGCGCTGCGCTGCTGCGCGGGAGACAGCAGCGCCAGCGGCGATGGCGTCGAGGTGGACACCGGCAGCCTGGTGCTTGCCTGCGCGACGCACGGCAGCGAGGACGGCGTCAAGATTCGCACCGGAGGAGGCCTGGTGGGCGATTCCACGGCGGTGGCGAACCGCGACGACGGAATCGATGCCGACGCGGGGTCCGCGGCGCTTCGCTGCGTGGTCATGGCCAATGCCGACGAGGGCGTGCGAGTGTCAGGGAACTGTGTGGCCGCCGGGAACCTCAGTCTCGCCAACGGTTTTGTCAAGACCGGTTCCGGGGTCAAGGTCGAGGGTCTGTCAGCCTCGGCCGTCGACAATCACAGCGTCGCCAACAGGAAGGGTTTCGATGTCGGCGACGTCGGCTCTTTCATCTCCCGCAACAGCGCCTTCGGCAGCACGAGCGCCAACTTCGACGTGGCCGCCGGCAACTCGTGCCAGGTTGTCGGCTTCGGCGCCGTCCCGGAGCCCTGGGTCAACCTCGCCTGGAAATAGCCGCCTGGCGTTCCGGCGGGCGCCGGGCCACATGAGGGAGCATGCCGCCTGGCGATTCCGCTTGCGATGCACACCAGGGAGTCATAGCCGGTGTACAACGGTCGGGGCGTACGAACGCAGCACGCAAACGCGGCTTGCCCGGGACCGGGTGCGGGAGTTATCCTATGCCACAAGGGAGACAGCCATGCACAGGATCCGGTCAGGTTTGGCTACACGTGCCGTCCTTCTGTTCAGCGTCTGCGCCGCTGGGTTGCCGGCGGCTGAACTCAAGGTCGTCACGGAGTACCGCTATCCCACCGCGTATCGCGTCGAGCCGTTCATGCGCCAGGGGCCGGGCGGCACAATGGTCGCGGGCGCCGTGGTCGAGCCCTCCGATTTCGTCACGCGCGAGGTCGGCACGCACCTGGTCGTGTATGCCACGGCGGCTCGCGTGGCCAGCCAGAACGAGCTGCGCAACCGGATCGAGCAGAAGGTGCTGCGCGGGAACTCCGAGCTGATGCTGGCCGCCGCGGAGGGCGATGCGGACAAGGTGGCGCAGCTCCTGGCCGCGGGCGCCGAGGTGAACCGGCAGAATCGGAGTGGCGCGACGGCGCTGATGGGCGCCGCGGCCGGCGGCTTCGCCGACATCGCCGGGCTGCTCTTGCTGCATGGGGCGGAGGCGGACCGGCGCACGGACGAAGGCGCCACGGCGCTGCTGTACGCGGCGCGCAACGGGCACACGGCCGTCGTGAGCCTGCTGCTCGCGCAGGGGGCCGATGTCGACGGCACGGATGTGTCGGGGCGCAGCGCGCTGATGATTGCAACGGAGCGGGGCCATCTCGACGCCGCGCGCCTGCTGCTCGCGCACGGCGCCGATCCGGACGCCCGCGACCAGGCCGGCGACACGGCGCTGCGGCTGGCCGCGAACCGGCGGCATCCGGATCTTGTCGTGTTGCTCACCCGCGCCGGGGCCCGGCCTTAGGTGCCCCCGGCTCGCGCCCGCCTCGCGCCCGATTCCGCGCGTCGGTTGTGCGTCGCTGCGCTCTCCGCGCTCCTGTCCGCCGCGTGCGGCGCCCCGGCCGTGCCGATCCGCCTGGAAGCGGGCCTGGTCTTCGCCGAGGTGCGGATCGACGGGCAGGGGCCTTTCACCTTCATCCTCGATACGGGTGCGACGGAGACCGTGCTCACGCCCCGCACCGCCCGCGCGCTCGGCCTGCGCACACAGCCCGTCACAGCCACGCAGGCTACCGGCGTCGTGCGCTCGCTGGCGGCGGGTGCCGCCGAAGTGCGCGACCTGCGGGTTTTTGTCTTCGACCCGCCCCAGGCCTTGTCCCTGCGGTTGGACCACGGGCTTGACTACCACGGGCTGCTCGGCTGCTCGTTCCTGGAGCGCTTCGTCACGACGCTGGATTACGGGGCGCGGCAGGTGACCTTCGCCCCTGTCGCGCGCCGGTCCGCCGCCGCGGCCGGTGCGGACGAGCCGGTTCCGCCGGGTGCGGCGCGCGTGCGCTTCACGCTGCGGGACCGATTGATTCACGTGCCCGCGCTCGTGAGCGCGGCGGGGCGGAGCGCCACGCTGCCGTTCCTGCTCGACACCGGCGCCGCCGAGGTGGTGCTGCGGCCCGCCGCCGCCACGCGGCTGGGGTTGGGCGCGGCGCCGGCCGGCGGGGCGGGCGCCGTGGACGCGCAACCGCGGCGCATGGCACTGGATGTCCTGGCCGTGGGCGCGGCGCGCGCGGCGAACGTGTCCGCCGTCGTCGACGCGCTGGCGGGGGAGGCGCCGCCGGCCGGCGCCTACGCCGGCATTCTCGGCACGCCGTTTCTCGAGCGCT
This sequence comes from uncultured Victivallales bacterium, assembly GCA_964402115.1. Classification (GTDB taxonomy): domain Bacteria; phylum Verrucomicrobiota; class Kiritimatiellia; order UBA8416; family CAYOBW01; genus CAYOBW01. The sequence goes on along the minus strand of CAYOBW010000020.1, from coordinate 12,668 downwards.
TCACCCTCACGCTGGACTATCGCGAGCGCACGCTGCTGCTTGTGCCGCGCGCCGCCCATATCGGAAGGCCCTAGTAACACGGGGGGCGCTAACGTCGGGGACCCCGCCGTCTCCACGCCTCGTCTCCTGCCCTCTCCATGGAGACGGCCGTCCCCGGCCGTTTACGGACTACTCTTCCATGCACCCTGCCGAGTCTACACTGCCAGCATGCGGGCGAAGGTTGTGAATGGAAGAACGCGGGCCTTGCACGCCGCGATCTCATAGTCGCGATCCCCCATGTGGACCTGGTAGAAGACGGGAACATTCGTGCGCGTGGCGAAGTAGGCGACATTCCGACTAAGGTCCCTGTCGCCGGTCTTGCATTCCACGGCAAACACGGGGACCCCGTCTCGGACGACAACGAAGTCCAACTCCCGGCCCTGGGAGTCGCGCACGAACCGCAGTTCCATGCGATCCCCTTCGCTGTCCTCCAGGCGGTGACAATACTTCAGGAGATTGGAGGCGATGGCGTTTTCAAAGCGGGCGGCCTCGTTTTCACAAACCGACCAATCCCACATGTACAGCTTCTTCTCCTTTCGGGCGGCCCGGAGCCGTGGAAGTCCATACGGCTGAATACGAAAGCAGAAGTACAGGTTCTCCAGGATGGTGATCCATCGTTCCGCCGTTTCGAACGCCACCGATAGATCCTGTCGCAGATTGTTGACGGAAAGCGGCGAACCGACTCGCGCAGGTAACACCTGCGACAGCAGATCCAGTTGCGACACTTCGTCGACCCGTTCGAGGCTCACGAGATCCTCCTGGATCACCCTGCTCTGGCGCTCCCTTTGCCACCGTTTCCAGTGGCGGGCATTTCCCTTCAGAAAGGGTTCAGGGAATCCCCCGAATTGAAGCAGATGGCGAAGGTCCGCCTGCGTGGGGGTGGGATTCGCCTCGTAGAGCGACAGTGGGTGCAGGCGATGATAGTGGTATCGCCCTTGAAGCGAGTCGCCGCCCCTTCGGTAGTGATCCAATCTAGCCGAGCCCGTGATCAGGAACTGCCGTTTCGATTTGTTGCTGTCATAGAAGCCTTTGACAAGGTTCCGCCAGCCTTTGTACTTGTGGATCTCGTCGAGGATGATCAGTTTCTCGTTGGTCGGCAACGCCCCTTGGAGCAGTGCCCGTTTGGCTGCAAGGTTATCCCAACTCAGATAGGCGGGATGCGTCTCGTTGCCGCCGGGCAGCAGGTTCAGCGCAACCGTTGTCTTGCCCACCTGCCGCGGCCCGCCCAGAAACACCATTTTCTCCTTCAGATCTTCCAACACAGCCGCCCTCAGATACCGTTCCATAGGCTTCTCCAGTCCGTGTATATATTCGACTTGAAACGAATATATGCATGCATGAATTAGAGTCAACTCGGAAATGCGGCAAGTAATGAAGGCTCCTGCAAAAGCCTCAAGCGACCGCGATCAGGTCCTTTCCCCCCCGTGGATTTTGGTCAAACATATCGAAGATTGACACGGCGGGCGGGGTGTAGTCTAATACCGGAGTTCAGCAACCGTTCGGTCTTCGTCTTCTCCTGCCCGGCAGGCTGGGAAGTAAAGCCGGCCAAACCAGGAGAACTCACATGCCGCACAACAGTCGGACACCGTCTCAGCCTCTCACGCACCCGCACGTTCACGCACCCGCCCACCCGCCGCCCCCCGGGCCCGCGGCGCCGCAGGGCGTATTCGCCACCCTGCTCCCGGCCCTGCAGCGCGCCGTGGCGGAGGAGGGGTACACGGTGCCCACGCCGATCCAGGAGCAGGCCATTCCGCACCTGCTGGCCGGCCGCGACCTGCTGGGTTGCGCGCAGACCGGCACCGGCAAGACCGCGGCGTTCACGCTCCCGCTGCTGCAATTCCTCGCGCAGCATCGCAAGCCGGTCCAGCGGAATCGCCCGCGCGTGCTGATCCTTGCCCCCACCCGCGAACTGGCCGCGCAGATCGGCGACAGCCTGCGCACGTACGGCCGGCATGTGCCGGCCTCGCACACCGTCATCTTCGGCGGCGTCGGGCAGCAGCCCCAGGTGCAGGCCATGAGCCGCGGCGTGGACGTGGTTATCGCCACGCCGGGCCGGCTGCTCGACCTCATGGGCCAGGGCCACGTGCGGCTCGATGCCGTGGAGGTTTTCATCCTGGACGAGGCCGACCGCATGCTCGACATGGGGTTCATCCACGACATTCGCCGCATCATTCCCAAGCTGCCGCCCCGGCGGCAGTCGCTGTTCTTCTCCGCCACGCTGGCGCCGGACGTCGTGGAGCTGGCGCGCACGCTCGTGGACGACCCCGTGCATATCACCATTGCCCCCGAGCAGCCGACCGTCGAGCGGATCGTGCAGCGCGTGCAGTTCATGGACAAGCGGCACAAGCCTGAGGCGCTGATTGCCCTGCTCCGCGACCCGAAGATGGACAAGGTGCTCATCTTCACCCGCATGAAGCACGGCGCCAACCGCGTGGCCGAGAAGTTGGCCGAGGCCGGCATTCCCGCGCTGGCCATCCACGGCAACAAGAGCCAGAACGCGCGCACGCAGGCCCTGGCGGACTTCAAGACCGGGCGCGTGCGTGCGCTGGTCGCCACCGACATTGCCGCCCGCGGGATTGACGTGGACGGCATCACGCACGTGGTCAACTACGAGCTGCCGCTGGAGCCCGAGACCTACGTGCACCGCATCGGGCGGACAGCCCGCGCGGGCGCCGACGGCGATGCCGTGTCTTTCTGCTGCGACGAGGAACGTGATATCCTGCGCGGCATCGAGCGTCTGCTGCGCAAGGCGCTGCCGGTCGACACGGGCCACGCCTATCACGCCGCTGCCGCGCAGCACGCCACCGGCGTCGCCGCGCGGCTGCCGCCGCGGGGGCAGCAGTCCGGCGGCCCGCGGCGCACCGGCGGGCGCTCGTACGGCGGCCACAGCCAGGGCCACGCCCGCGGCGGCGCGGGCGGCCGTCCCTCCGCGCAGCGGCGGCGGGCGTAAGCGGGCGGGGATTTCCGGAGATGCTTGACTTTCACGGCACGGGTGGCTATTGGGAACGACAGCGAATGCGGACAGGAGGCGCACCATGAGCGAAAAGAATACAAACACTTGCGGGCAGCATCACGATCACCCGGGGCACATGTGCGTATTGGTCAGCGAGGGCAAGTTCGACGAGATCCGCGATCTCGTGGCCAATCCCAAGTTCCTCTGCTTCAACTGCGGACGCGTGGCTGACAACAAGGTCAACCTCTGCAATCCGATGCCGTTGAAGAAGTAAGCTCGGGTTCCACCGTCTCGATCGTGCCGCCGCCCGCCACCTCGTCGTCCCGGTAGAAGACTGCGGTCTGGCCCGGGGTGACCGACATCTGCGCGGTCTCGAACGCGACCTGCACGCTGTCTCCCTCCGCCGGTGTCACGACCGCCGGCGCTTCCTGGTGTTGCTGCCGGATCCGCACCTGCAGGGCCAGCGGGGCAGCCGGCGCTGCCGCCAGGGCGATCCAGTTCAAGCGCACGACCCGCAGGCGCCGGGCGAACAGCCGTTCGTACGGGCCGACGGTAAGGCTGTTGGCGCAGGCCTCGATGCGCAGCACGTAGAGCGGTTCGCCCGCGCCGCCCAGGCCCAGCCCCTTGCGCTGGCCGATCGTGTAGTGCACGATTCCGCGGTGCTCGCCGATGGTGCGTCCGGCCAGGTCAAGGATCGGGCCGGGACGCACTTCGCCGGCTGCGAAGAGCACGCCGTAGTCCTTCGCCTCGATGAAATCCTGGCTCTCCTCCTTCGCCGCCACGTCGTCCCAGCCGAGTTCCCGCGCGATGGCGCGCACCTCGTCCTTGGTGCGCGTGCCGAGCGGGAGCCGCAGCGTGGCGAGCTGTTCCTGGCGCAGGTGGGAGAGGAAGTAGGACTGGTCCTTGCGGCGGTCCGCCGCGCGCTTCAGCACGCGGCGTCCCGAGGCGGGGTCGGTCTCCACCCGCGCGTAATGGCCCGTGGCGAAGGTGTCGAAGCGGAGCCCGAGCTGGCGCGCCCGCTCCGGCAGGAGCCCGAACTTCACCTCGTGGTTGCAGCGGACGCAAGGGTTGGGCGTGCGGCCCTGGAGGTACTCGTCCCGGAAGTAGTCGATGACGCAGCGCCGGTAGTCCTCAGCCAGCGGCACGACGTGGTGGGCGATCCCCAGCCGCTGCGCCTGCTGCCGGGCGGCCTCGATGTCGCGCCACTCCCCTGGGCCGTAGCAGGCCGAGCGGCCGACGTCCGCGAGCGGATAGGCGGCGTCCCACACCTGCATGGTCGCGCCGATCACCGTGCAGCCCGCCCGCTGCAGCAGCGCGGCCGTGACGGCCGAGTCCACCCCGCCGCTCATGCCCACCAGGACCGTTGTGCCCGTCTCGCTCATATCGGCGCGATCCGCACGGGACGGCCGGTGCTGTAGCAGGCGCGGGCAGCGAAGACGATGGCGTGCGTTTTGGCGGCGTCGGCCAGGTTGCAGTGCGATTCGCGGCCCGCGCGGATGCAGTCGACGAAGTGGTCCATTTCGCCCTGGAAGGGGTGGTGCGACACGTCCGAGCTGTCCGGGCCGGTCGCCGGCAGCTCGACCCACTCCTTCTGCCCGGGGAACTTGTGCGACCAGACGCGGTTGTTCTTCACCGACCCCTTGTCGCCGAAGATCTCGATGGGCAGCGCGTAGGGCTGGATGCACTCGAAGTTCGTCGAGACCTTGCCCAGCACCCCGTTGGCAAAGCGCACGAGCGCCAGCTCCAGCCCCGCGTACTCGAGGGGCTCGCCCTCGTGCCAGGTGTTGGTCACGGGGTTGTACTGGCGCGTGGAACGTCCGCGCTTGCCGCCCTCCCACGCGAACACCTCCACGGGGTCGGCGGCCTCGAACTCCCCGCGCGCGGCAAACCAGCGCAGGGCGTCGATGGCGTGGCAGCCGGCGAGCAGGAACGGGCTGCCGCCCAGCTCCCGCGTGCGGCCGACCGCGTAGCCGCCCCACCAGTCGCCGCAGTAGCTCTGGTAGTCGGTCTCCACGGCATAGATCTCGCCGAAGGCATCGTCCGCCGCCATGCGCTTGAGCGTCTGGAACAGCGGGTTCCAGCGCAGCACGAAGCTGACGACCGTCTTGACGCCGGCCGCGCGGACCGCGGCCAGCATGGCATCCAGCTCCTCGGGCGACTGGGCCACCGGCTTCTCGATGACGAGGTGCTTGCCCGCCCGCGCGGCCGCGATCGTGTGCGCCGCGTGCAGGTGCTGTGGCGTGCAGACGGAGACGATGTCGACGCCGGGCTGCGCCAGGGCTTGCGCGTAGTCGTCGAAGCACGGGACGTCCAGCCCGGCCGCGGTCGCACGCCGCGCCGCGCCCTCGCGCGTGCGGCTGCAGATGGCCACCACCTCTGCGTGCGGGTTGTTCTTGAACGCCGCGATGTGCTGGCCGGAAACCCAGCCCGCGCCGTGGATCAAAACGCCGAGTTTGCGTGTGGAACTGGCTGCTTCACTCATGTTTCGCCTCCGTCTGTTGCATAGCTGCGTGCCCCCGTATCCTTTACGCCGGTTTGTTTACTTCGCGCAGTGCTTCGGGCAGCGACAGGACGACAGCCTTGGGATGGATCGGGTAAGAAGCGCTGCCGGGATAGACCACCAGCAACCGTTCCAGCCGCAGGTCTGCCAGGGCAATGTGCATGGACTTGGTCAGCGTCGGCGCGTCCGCGCATTTGAATTCGACGCCGATGCGCTGCCCATCCCGTTCCAGCAGGAGATCCAGTTCCGCGCCTTGCCTTGTCGACCAGAAGAGGGCCTGGAACGTGTCCGCCCGCTCCAGAACCTGCTCCAGGGCGAAACCCTCCCATGAGGCCCCGTACTTGGGATGACCCTGGAGCGCCGCCATCGAGCCGACGTTCAAAAAGGCATGCAACAGGCCGCTGTCGCGCAGGTACACCCTGGGCGATTTCACCTGCCGCTTGCCCAGGTTCTCGAACCAGGGTGGCAGCATGCGCACCAGATACGTTCCCGCCAGGATGTCCAGGTAGTGCCGCACGGTCTTGCCGCTGACCCCCATCGAACGGGCCAACTCCTCGGCGTTCCAGATTTGGCCGTGATAGTGCGCCAGCATGCTCCAGAACCTGCGCAGCGTTTCCGGCGGCACTTGAATGCCGAGCTGCGGGATGTCCCGTTCCACCTGCGTCGTGATGAAGTCCTTCCGCCACCGTAACGAGGCCGCCTCTGTCTTTGCCAGAAACGACCGCGGGAAGCCGCCTCGCAACCACAAATCGGACATGGCCGTCGGCCCGGACTCCTCCAGGCTGAAGCCTGTCACGGGGACGAGCCGAACCCGGCCTGCCAGGGACTCCGAAACGCCCTTGACCAAGGTGGGCGAAGCGCTGCCGAGTAGCAGAAACCGTGCCGGCGGCGGATCGCGGTCGGCGAGCGGTCGCAACAGGGTGAACAGGTGCGGCATCCGCTGCACCTCGTCCAACACCACCAGTCCCCGCAGGCCGGAGAGAGCCAGTTCAGGCGTGGCCAGCGCGGCACGCCCCGATTCGGTCTCGAGATCGAAGATGTGGGCGCCATCCGGCCAGGCGCTGGCAATCTGACGGGCGAGTGTCGTCTTTCCGACCTGCCGTGCTCCCAACAACGCGGTCACAGGCGCTTCTCCAAGCGCTCTCTGCACCATTTGTCTTAGGAAATCACGCTGTAACATACCGATAACATCCATGCTTTATCGGAGATGGTATCCGTATTGGCATGGATGTCAATGCCGGAATCGGCGGCTGTCGCCGTCCGGCGGCGGACGGCCTCGCGAAGTGCCCCGCCCCTCCCTGTACGACCGCAACCCCGCCGCTTCCGGCATCCACGGAACCGTGCGCCCACGCCGCAAAGCCAGTACAGCGGGGGCTACGAACCCGCTGGCGAGGCATGCGGGACGGATCGATGGGAAGGAATGGGGAAGGATTTGTATCGTCCTCGTCCTCAGTGAGCGTAGCGAACGGTCCTCGTCCTCGAATGCCGACGGCGGGAGAATCGAGGACGAGGACGAGGACGAGAACGAAGGGAACGCAGCACGAGTCAAACGGATCGAGAGCCCGGAATAGTGCCAGGTGATTTGTGTCGGTGACTTGTCCCGCCCCGTTCGGGATTCTCCGCGGACCTGCCCGCCCAGTGCCAGGTGATTTGCGTCCCGTCCCGCCCCGTTCGGGGTTTGCTTTCTCATAAGAACCGCCCGCCCAGTGCCAGGTGATTTGTGAGCCGGCCCGGGAGGACCAGCCTACGTGGGACGGCGCACCTGCCATAATTCACCTGGCACCGTGGCCGCCCGCGTCCCCCGCCTGACGCGTAGCTGCCGCCGTGAGGCGGCGGATCCCCTCTCCCTCGTACTCGTCCTCAGCGCAGCGGTCCTCGTCCTTCGTCCTCGAGTCCACCGACGGATACGGCGGCAATCGAGGACGAGGACGATGGGGCGACGGACAGGCGAACATCCCGCCGGAATACCACGGGGCGTCGGGGCCGCCGCCCCTCCAGAGGCATGAGAGCCGCGTGGCGTCAGGCATGCCGTGGAGGGCCGCGGGCTCCGCGGCCGTGAGGCAGGAGCGCGGGACCGGCCGCTTCGCGATGCCATCCCCCTCCTCACGTCGGGGGCTACGAGGATTCCATCTACCCGCCGCCTACCCCCCTCCCTTGTAAGCCCCCTGCGTCACTTTCGAGGCGTTTCGCCCGGCGTTATGTCGTGCCAGTGCGGTGTCGCCGTGCTATGGTGGACGCGTTTGGAGCAGAACCATCGAGGAGACCTTCTTGGCCATACGACTGCACCAACCCGAACGCCCCACCGTCGCGGGCTGGCGGATTTCCGCCCGAAGCCTTGCCTCACCATCGTTCGCCCTGGCGCTCTGCCTCGCGCTCTCCGTCACGGGCAACGGGGTGGGGGCGCTGGCCGCCACCAAGCCCGCCGACAATCAGGGGGCCGTTGCCGACAGCGGCGACCGGCGCCTCGGCCCGCTGCGCACGACGGACGACAGCGAGTTCCCCATGCGGCCGGTGGCCACCGCCCGCGACTGGCCGGCGCGGCGGGAGGAGATTCGCACGCGCATCCTCGTGGCCGCGGGCCTGTATCCGCTGCCGCCCCGCTCGCCGCTGAACGCGGTCGTCTACGGCAAAGTCGAACGGGACGACTACACCGTCGAGCGCGTGATCCTCGAGTCGTTCCCGGGGCACTACGTCACCGGGTCGCTGTATCGCCCCAAGTTGCCGGCGAAGGGCCGGCGTCCTGCCGTGCTCAGCCCCTACGGGCATTGGCGAGGGGGGCGCTTCCATGACCACGGCCTTGAGCTGGTTCGCAAGGAGATCGCCGCCGGCGCCGAGCGCTTCGAGGTTGGCGGTCGCCACATCATCCAGGCCCGCTGCGTGCAGCTGGCCCGCATGGGCTGCGTCGCTTTCGTGTACGACATGGAGGGCTTTGCCGACAGCGTGCAGCTGCCGCACAGCGCGGGCCCGCGTCCCGACGACCCGGGCAGGCCGGGCTACCTCTTCTTCTCGCCCCGGGCTGAGCTGCAGGGGCAGACGATGTTCGGCCTGCAGACGTGGAACTCGATCCGCGCACTGGACTTCATCTGCTCGCTCGACGACGTGGACGCCCGCCGCATCGGCGTGACCGGCGCTTCGGGCGGCGGCACGCAATCCATGATTCTCGGGGCCATCGATGATCGCATCGCCGCTGCCTTTCCCGCCGTGATGGTTTCGACGGCCATGCAGGGGGGCTGTACCTGCGAGAATGCGGCCTATCTGCGCATCGGCCAGGGTAATATTGACATAGCCGGCGCCGTCGCACCGCGCCCGCTCGGGCTCACCGCCGCCGACGATTGGACGAAGGAACTGGGAACCAAGGGCCACCCGGACTTGTTGGCGCTCTACAGGCTGCTGAAGCGTCCCGGGAACTACGAGGCCCACTTCCATCTGCAGTTCCCGCACAACTACAACGCCGTCAATCGCCAGTACATGTACGACTTCATGAACCGCCACCTCAAGCTCGGGCTGACCGAGCCGGTCACAGAGCGCGATTACGTGCCGCTCGATCCGGCGACGGAGGCCTCGGTCTGGACCGCGCAGCACCCGAAGCCGGCCGGGGAACAGGTCGGCGACACCCACGAGCGCGTGCTCACGGACCAGTGGACCCGGGCCAGCCGGGCTGCGCTGGATGCGCTGAGCCAGAGAAGTCGCCGCCGCGTGGTCGCCGCAGGTCTGGCCACGATTGTGGGTCGCACCCCCGCGGAGGTCGGCCCTGTCACCTGGGCCCTTGCCAGTCAGCGTGACGCTGGCGAGCACGCTGTGAGTGTCGGTACGCTGAACGTCGCAGCGCACGGCGAACGCGTGCCGGCGCTGTTCATCCAGCCGCGGCAGGGCTGGAACCGGCAGTTCGTCGTATGGCTGGCCGACGGCGGCAAGGAGTCGCTGTTCGGGGCCGACGGCAAGCCGATCCCCGGCGTCGCGGCCGTGCTGGCCAAGGGCTATGCCGTGGCGTCGGCCGACCTCTTCGGACAGGGTGAGCGCGTCGGCGCGGGCGGCGGCAAGGGCATCGAATCCGTCCGGCTGGTGCAGCGCGGAAAGGGCAACGAGCCCTACCAGAAGGCTGTGTGTTATACCTTCGGCTACAACCCGCCGCTGCCGGCGCAGCGTGTGCACGACGTGCTGTCGCTGGTCGAGTACCTCCGTTGCGCCGAGGGTGATCGCAAAGCCCCGCGCATCCACCTCGTTGCGATCGGCCAACAGGCCGGCCCCGTCGGCCTGATCGCCCGCTTTGTGCTGGACGAGCGCGTCGCCAAAGCCGCGGTCGACACGCAGGGTTTCGATTTCGGCTCCGTGGATCGCCTCGACCACCCGATGCTGCTGCCCGGCATCCTCCGTTACGGCGGCATGGACGCGCTGTGGCTGCTCAACCGTCCGCTGGGCACCGCTGCCATCGCCGGCCCCGACGCCGCCCTCGGCGTGCTGGAGTGAACGTAGCGTGACGCCAAGTCAAGTAGCTTGGCGCTG
>CAYOBW010000020.1:0-2573 GCA_964402115.1 uncultured Victivallales bacterium | reverse complement strand
ATGCCGCAGTGACACAGGGGGGCGATAACGGCGGGGACCGCCGTCTCCACGCCTCGTCTCCTGCCCGCTCCCTGGAGACGGCCGTCCCCGGCCGTTATGCGTCATGCACGTCCCCTGGTCACCGCGGCATTACCCCTCCTCACACCTGCCACGGGCTGCGCTGCGTGCAGCGCAGGAGGCCGTTGGCTGCGTCGTCGTCCGCGAAGCGCTCCCGCGCGGGGTCCCAGCGCAGCTTGCGGCCGAGCTGGCAGGCGATGCCGCCGAGCAGCGCCGTGCTCGTGGCGCGGTGCGCGATCTCCGGCGGCGTGATCGTCTCGCCGCGCGTGCGGACGCAGTCCAGGAAATTGCGCGCGTGGTCGGGGCTGTTGTACAGGTGGATTTCCTCCGGCCCGATCTCTTCGCGCAGCAGCGACTTCGGCTCCGCCTCGATCTCGCTGCGCGTGAACACCCACCCCTTCTCGCCCACGAACTTCACGCCGTGGCGGTTCTGCCCCGTATCGGTCATCACGATCTTCACGCCGTTGGCGTACGTGAACTCGATGCGGTAGTTCAGGATCGTGTCGAACAGGCCGTCCGCCGGATATGCGCCCCGGCCTTCGATGGTCACCGGCCCGCTGCGCTCGAGGCCCATGCCCCACTGCGCGATGTCCAGGTCGTGCACGCCGTAGCCCGCGATCCAGCCCGACTTGCTGTAGTCGGAGATGAAGTACCAACCCGGAAGGCCGGCCTCGGCAAAGACCCGGGCCCGGCAGAACGGCGCGTCGGGCGCGGGGCCGAGCCACAGGTCGTAGGCCAGCCCCTCCGGCACGGGCTGCGGCGCGTGCCGGCCGGTCACCAGTCCCGGCGGGGAGCCGATGACGATCTCGCGCAGCTTGCCGAGGCGGCCGTTGCGGACCAGCTCGCAAGCGCGCCGCACCGTGCCCAGCGAGTGCAGCTGCGTGCCGTGCTGGAACACCGCGCCGTACCGCCGCGCGGTCTCGACCAGCGCCCGCCCCTCGCCGATGGTGTTGCTGAGCGGCTTCTCGCAGTACACGTCCTTGCCGGCCTTGATCGCGGCCACGGCGTGCGGGATGTGCCAGTGATCCGGCGACGCAATGGCCACGGTGTCCACATCCGCCCGCGCGAGCAGCTCCCGGAAGTCCACATAGGCATCCTCCGGGCGCAGCTTGAGGGACTGACGATAGCGCTCGCGGGCCGGCGCCCAGACGTCGCTCACCGCCACGGCCTGCACATCGGGGTTGGCCGCAAACGCGCCCCACACGCCGCCCATGCGCCCGCCGCAGCCGATCAGCCCCATCGTGATGCGGTTGCTCGGCGCCACGGCGCCGTCGAGCCCCAGCGCCCGCGCGGGGATGAGGGTCGGAACCGCGACCGCGGCGCCGGCCGCCTTGAGGAACGTGCGGCGCGAGCACGCGCGGGATGGTGAAAGTGACGTCGCTATGCTCATGGCTTGGCCTCCTGCTTTTCGGCTTGTGGGCCGAAGGCTTCGAGTTCGACGATGTGCTGGCCGGGGTTCAGGCTGTTCTTGTACATGGTGACGCGGATCAGGCGGGCTTCCACCGGCGCGAAGCGGTGTGTGACGCCTTCCGCCGTCGCGGGCGTGGTGTTGGCGCGCTGGTCCGCGACACGCGTCCACGCCTTGCCATCCGCCGAGACCTCGACGTCGTACTGGTAGTAGCGGCCCTCGCCCCAGTAGGTCACGACCCGCACGCGCTCCAGCCGCTCCACGGCGCCGAGGTCCACGGTGAGGGGGGCGGGCGACGTGGCGCAGCCCCAGTACGAATCGAGGGCCAGCCTGCCGTCCACGGCATGCTCCGGCGGGTGGCCGCCCTCGCACGGCAGCGCTGCCACGGCGGGCCGGTTGAGCGCCAGGTTGCGGCGGCCGACCACCTCCACGTAGGCCTGCAACTCCGCGCGCGCCGCGGCGTCCGTCACGTGCGGCAGCGCGTCGGCCAGGGCCGCGGCCTGGCGGCTGACGGGCAGGACGCGCTTCGCCAGCTGCGCGCCGCCGATGGCCGCGAGGTTGCGCAGGCCGGCCTCGGCGGCTGCGTCGCGGGCGATGGCCAGCAGGGGCGCGACGGCCGCCTCGTCGGGCCAGTTGAGCAGGGCGCGCACGGCCGCCTCGTCGCGGGTCCGCAGCACGTAGCGCAGCGCGGTTGCGCCGCCCAGCGTCGGCAGCTCCCGGAGGAGCGCGCCGCGCGGCTCGGCCGCGAGCGCGGGCTGCCCGTCCACCACCCGTGCCAGGCACGCCTCCGCATCCGGCTGGCGCTTGCAGATCGCCACGAGCGCGCCGGCCACCGCCCCCCGCACCGTTGCGTTGGTCGAGGCCAGGTGCGGACGCAGCGCCGCGAGCTGCGCCGGCGTGCCCTCGTTGCGCAGGATGACCAGCGCCGGGCGGGCCACGCCGGGGCGGCCATCGGTCACGGCCGCGAGCATTTCGTCGAGGTATCCCCGCTCGCGGCGCTGGCCGAGGGCGGCCAGGGCGGCAGCGGCGCGCGCCGCATCCGGACCGCGGGCCGCGGTCTGCAGGGCGCGGCGGGCGTCCGCGCCGCCCAGCTGGGTCAGCGCGCTTT
>CAYOBW010000019.1:21051-47189 GCA_964402115.1 uncultured Victivallales bacterium | reverse complement strand
ACCATAAGCATATTATGGCGAATAACATGGGAGAAATGGAAGCGGGCTACTTCCGCGAAGTCCGGCTAGGATCATGGTTCTCTTTCCCCTCTTTCACAGACGCACACGTTATGCGTAGAATGCCGTCGTTCAAGAGCAGCGGAGGAGGATGCGCAAACCATGCAAGCACGCCACACACGTCAGCGCCTGGGGCTGTCCTTAGCCGGGCTGTTCATGCTGGCCACAGCCGGTACGCCCGCAGCCGCGCCCGAGCGCATTCTGCTCATCGGCAACAGCTACACGGCGGCCACGTGGCAGGCGCTGCGGAGCTTCGTGCAGGCCGACCTCCAACTGCAGGGCAGCACCGTGACGGCCGTGTGTCCCGGTGGCCGCAAACTGGTCGAGCACCTGCGGGACGCCGCCACGGTCAGTCTCGTAGAGACAGGCCGCTGGTCCTGCGTCGTGCTGCAGGAGCAAAGCGTCCTTCCCGCGCTCGCCGCGCGCAACGCCGCCGCGCGCCAGGATTTCGAGGCGGGCGCCGACGGCCTGGCCCAACTGGCGGGACGTACGGGCGCGAAGGTGCTGTTCTTCCAAACGTGGGCACGCGCCGCGGGCGAAACCAACGTACTCGCGGCCTTCGGCGGCGATCCTGGGAAGATGATGAACGCGCTTGCCGGAAGCTACCAGGCCGCCGCCGAACGCGCCCCGGCCCGCGTGGCCCCCGTGGGCCGTGCCTGGGAGCGGTGGCTCGCCACGCATCCGGACGTGAAGCTGCACGCGCCCGACCGGTCACACCCCAACGCCACCGGCGCCTACCTCACCGGCGCGGTGATCTACGTCACGCTCACGGGACATGCATGCGGCGGGCTGCCCTACACCGCAAGCCTCCCGCCGACCACGGCCGCCGCCCTGCGCGCGCTGGCCGACGAACTTGCGGCCGCGCCTTGACGGGCACGCCATTCAACCGCCGCAGGCCGAAAAAGTCGGCTCGCAACCGGCGGTCTCTCGGGCGAACCACCCCCGTCAGGCGGCCTGCGCCTTCACCGCCGCACGCACCGGAAGCCGATGGAGTAGAAGTGCGTGTCCGGAGTCTTGTAGCTGAGGCGGTTGGCCGCGCGGCACTGCCAGCCGCTCACGTACCAGCTCCCGCCCCGCAGCACGCGGCACGTGCCGCTCGCCGCCCCCGTGGGGTCATGCGCAGCCGAGGTTGCGTAGTCGTTAAACGCGTACCGGTTCCAGCACCACTCCCACACGTTGCCCGCCATGTCGTACAGCCCGAAGCCGTTCGCCGCAAACACGCCCACCGGACAGGTGTAGGGCGGGGCGCCCTTGGCGTAGGCGGGGTGGTAGCCGTGCGTGGAGCTTGCATCGAACGTATCGTTGGTCGTGCTTAAGTAGTTGGCCTGGTCATGGGCAATCGCAGCGCCCCACGGGAACCGCTGCCCCGCCAGGCCTCCCCGCGCGGCCTTCTCCCACTCCGCCTCGGTCGGCAGGCGGTAGCCGGCGGCGGCCCAGTTGCAGGCGGGCGCGTTGGTCCCTGTCCGCAGGACCTCGCCGCCGAACGTGTAGCAGGGCGTCAATTCCGCCCGCTCGCTGCGGGCATTGCACCACTTCACGCAGTCGAACCAGCTCACCGAGTGCACGGGATGGTTGGTGGCTTTGCCCAGGCCGGGGGCGGTGAAGGCATAGCCGTGGTTGGTCGCCCAGGCTTGCACGTCGTCCCAGAATGCCTTGGTGACTTCGCGCCGATCCATGAAGAAAGCGCTCACGTAAACCGTGTGTACGGGCAGCTCGATGGCCGAGCCCTCCGCCGGCGCCAGGGCATTCCCCATTGCGAACTCACCGGCCGGAATCAGCGCCATGCCGGCGGGAACGGTGGACGCCGGCCCGTTGGTCACGGTGGCCACCACGCGGTAGAAGCGCCGGGGGAGGTCCCGTGGGGCAGCCGCGACGGAGACGCGCCCGGTGCCGCTGCCCGGCGCGACCGCGGCGCCCCAGGAGCCGTCGTTCGTCCAACCGCCGGCGGCCGATGCCGACCACTCCACGCGGTAGACAGTAGCCGATGACAGCCCGGCGAAGGCCAGCCGCCCCGTGTGGTCGAAAGCGGAGACGCGCAATTCCTGCGCCGAGGCGGCAAGACAAAGCCCCAGAGCCGCCAAGACCGCAGCCCGCAAGAGTGGTAAGCAACCCATGGTCTCTTCCTTCTTCAGCCCGTTCGACCCCGTGTACTGAATGGCCCCTCCTGCACCGCGCTTGTCACCCGGTCGTCGGCGTCAGCCACGCGACGCCGTACGGGGCCAGTGCGAACGGGCGCGTGCCGTCCACGTCGCCAGCGGCAAGATGGTCACGCAGGGGCAGCCGCCACGGTGCGGGCAGCGCGGGCAGGGTAACGGTCTCCTCCGAAACGTTCGCCAGGGCCAGGAGCGGCGGCGACCCGGAGGGGGTCCGGACGATGGCGAAAACGCGGTCGTCCAGTTGCGGCACCGCCTGGGGGACGGCCGGGTCAAAAGCGGGCAAGGTGGCGCGCACGCGCAGGAGGTGCAGGCAGCCGTCGAGCGCCTGGGCGGCCGTGGTACCCGCCGTTTCGAGGGCGTGCCGGAGGTCGGCGACGCGCCACTTGCGGCGGTTGAGCGAGCGGGCCCGGCCGGTGGCCGCGAATCCCTCGTTGTCGTTCGGCGTGGCCAGCAGCGTCTGGATGTACAGCGCCGGCACACCGGCCAGCGCGAGGGCGACGGCTTGCGAGCAGAGCAGGCGGCGGACGGCGCGTTCGTCGGACGGATCCGCCGCCAGGCGCAACGCCGAGAACCAGGTGGCGTTCAATTCGTACGGGCTTTCGGAGCCGTCCGGGTTGCGGCGGGCCGAGACCTGCCCGCCCGCGGCCTGGACGTGCGCGGCCAGGCGCTCGATTTCACGCTCGGGGAGCAACCCCTGCAACGGCCGCAAGCCGATACCGTCGTGCGAGGCGGTGAAATTCAGAAACGCGCAGCCCGGCGGCGGTGGCGCCAGGGCCGCCGCCCAGGCCGTGAGGTGCGCCGCGGAGCCGGTGAGCAGCGCGTGCAGGAGGAGCGGCGGCAGGCTGAATTGGTAGACCATGTGCGCTTCGTCGCCGCTGCCGTAGTAAGCGACATTCTCGGCGTGGGGGACGTTCGTCTCCGTCAGGAGTTGCACCGACGGCGCCACTATGTCGAGGAGGGCGCGGCAGATCTTGACCACGGCGTGTGCGCCGGGGCGGTGCAGACACGCTGTGCCGGCGTCCTTCCAGAGGTAGGCCACGGCGTCGAGGCGCACGAGCCGCACGCCCTGCGAAACGTAAAACAGCAGGATGTCGAGCATCTCGAAGAGGACGTCGGGGTTGCGGTAATCGAGGTCCACCTGGTCGGCGCTGAAGGTCGTCCACACCTGGCGCTCGCCGTCGCGGGTCGGAACGGGCGTGAGCAGGGGGTGCGTGCGGGGGCGCGACACGGCGCTGAGGTCGGCCGCGGGGTCGCCCGTGAGGATGTAGTCGCGCCCCGGCGCCACGCCCTGCTCGAAGTCGAGCATCCAGCCGGAGAGCCGCGACACGTGGTTCAGCACCAGGTCGGCCATCAGCCGGTAGCGGCGGGCAAGTGCGACCACGTGGATCCAGTCGCCCAGCGCGGGATTCACATGGCGGAAGTGGACAACGGAGAAGCCATCGTCCGAACTGTAGGGGAAGAAGGGGAGGAGGTGCAGAGCGGTGAACGCCGTGCCCGTCCGCTCTCCGAGGAACGCGTCGAGCGCCTCGAGGGGCTTCGCATGGTCGTCCAGGATGGAGTCGCCGTACGCGATGAGAACCGCGTCGCGGGCGGTCCAGGCGCACGGCGGCTCGGGGGCGGGCACCCCCACGCCGTAGCGGCCGAGCAGCATGGCGAAGCGCTGGGTGCAGCGGTCGGCTTCCGCGCCGTAGAGCGCGGCGAAGAGCGTGCGCACGTGGCGCAACTCCTGGAAGAGCACGGGCGCGTTCATGACGGATGGACTCCCGCGATGTTGCCGAGCAGGGAGCGCAGAGAGCGGCGCAGCTCGGCGTAGCTGTAGTGCTGTGCGGCGATCTTGAAGTTGTGCGTGACCTGCCGGCGGCGGTAGTCCGCGTCCTCGAGCAGGCGGCGCACTTCGGCCACGACCGCGTCGGTCACGTAGCCGTCGAACACCGGGCAGCGGAACCCCTTGGGCTCGATGTCGCGGACGAAAATGGCGTAGCGATTCACGACGACCGGCAGCTTGAAATAGACGGCTTCGAGGAAAGCATTGCCGAACCCCTCGTAGAGACTGGGGTATGTGACGAGCGCGGCCTGCCGGTAGATGTCCCAGAGCGTGTAGAGCTTCTTGCCGAAGCGGTCCATGTGCCTTACGTCCGAAACGCGCGTGGCCAGGAAGCGGAGGTCCACGCCGCAATCCTGGGCGTAGTGCGCGAGCATCGTCCGGTACTCGAGGCCCTCGTCGCCGGCTTCGTGCGTGACGACGAGCTTGTAGTGCGGATTTTCCAGCCGTTCGACCAGTTTGATGGCGAGCTCGATGCCTTTGCGGGGCACGACGCGCGTGGGCTGCAGGATGATGACGTCGCCGGCGGCGAGGCCGAGCTCCGCGCGGATGTCGGCCACGTAGTCGTCGGCGGGCGCGGGAGGGGTCTCGAAGTCGAAGACGTTTGGCGTCAGGGTCGCGGCCACGCCTTTGCGATGCGCGAGTTCCTCCTGCGCGGTGAGGTTGATCACGGCGTGCTGCAGGTCATGGTCGCGCGGCGGGAAGGCCATGTCCAGGTAGTCGTTGACGGCGTTGACGGCGTAGCGCGTACGTTCCCAGTAGAAGTCGTGGTGATGGGCGATGCATGGCATGTGCGTCTCCGAGAGAAAGCGGGCGATGGCCACGCCGAGCGGCACGTGCATGGGGATGGTGAGGACGTTCTCGAACACGAGCACGCGGAGGTCGAAGCGGTTGACGAAGTCGTACAGCGTGCTTTTCAGGTACGCGGCCAGCGCTTCGATGCGCTGGGTGACGAGCGGGGTGCGTGCGGTATGGCCCCAGATGCGGGCGCTGATCCAGTCGTTTTCAGGGTGGGAGAAGAAAGCCTCCGGGATGCAGCAACTGACGACCGGATCGCGCTCCAGCCGGCCGGCGTACCAGTAACAGCGGTGCTGGTCCTCCGCCAGCACGTGCGCCCATTTGGCGCTTTCGAGGGAGACGCCGTCCGAGCCGGCGAAGCGCGTCGATACGAACCCGATTCGCGTCGGTGTGAAGTAGCGTCCGGACTTCCAGTTGCGCATGCCGCCCATATAGTTCCGTCCTGCGATCTGATTCCTAGCACATTGGGCGCGGGGTTGGCAACGAGGGAAGCGGCGCAGCGGCGAGCAGTCAGGGACAGGGCGAGCGGAAAAAACCCGCGGAAACCGGGGATTCGGGCTGGACACCCTGCGCGAGGCTGTCGTACAACCCGATTAGATTGAAAGTGGTGGGCTGGTAAGCGGGCGTAGCCGGGGAACAGGGAGATCCCATGCCGAATTTGGCCGCGATCATCGAACAGCTGCCGCGCTACCGGGAGGAGGCGACCCGGTTGCGGGAGTGCCTGCTGGCGAACCTGGCGCTGATCGGCGAAGTGCCGGCGCCGACGTTCGGCGAGTGGGAACGCGCCAGCGTTGTGGCGGAGCGGTTCGCGGATGCGGGGCTGCAGGATTGCGCGGTGGACGGCACGAACAGTGCGTTGGCGGTCGTGCCCGGGGCCACGGGCAAAGACAATCTTCTCCTGGTGACGAACGTCGACACGCTCGTGGAGGACACGCGGGACCAGACCATCGAGATCCAGACGGACCGCCTGGTGGGGCCGTTCGTGGGCGACAACTCGATTGCGCTGGCCGCGCTCGTGACGCTGCCCGCGCTCCTCGAGCGGCTGGGTTTGCGGTTGAACGCGAACCTCGTGCTGCTGGCCGCGGCGCGCTGCCTGGGGCGCGGCAACCTGGAGGGCGTGCGCGCGTTTCTCGGCGGCGGGATGCGCTTTCAAGCCGGTCTGTGCCTGGAAAGCCTGCAGCTTGGCCGGTTGAACTACACCAGCATTGGGATGCTGCGGGGTGAAATCGTCTGCCGGCTGCCGGATGACTTCAACTGGTCGCAGTACGGCGCCACGGGCACGATTACGCCGATGAGCGAGGTCATCTCGCGGATTCGCCGCATTGCGCTGCCCCAGCGCCCGCTTTCCAATATCGTGCTGGGCGCGATTCACGGCGGGATCGCGCACAACAACATCGCGCGAGAGACGACGCTGAGCTTCGAGGTGCGCAGCGAGTCGTCGGAGATCCTGGCGCAGGTGCGCGAGCAGTTCGACGACATCACGGAGGACGTCAGCGCGCAGTCTGGCACGCGCATCACGCTGGACGTGTTCGCGGTCCGGCAGCCAGGGGGGCTTGACATCGCGCACCCGCTCGTGCGCCAGGCCCGGGCGATTCTGGCCGCGTTGCGCCTGGCGCCGTCGCTGTACCCGACGACATCGCTGATGGCCGCTGTGCGGGACGTGGGCGTGCCCGCCATCACCGTCGGTTGCAGCGTCGGCGAGCGGAAGCAGGAGCTCGACGAGATTGACGAGGCCGTGGGCATTGCGCCGCTGGCGACCGGCCTGGCCCAGCTGGTTGGGCTGCTGCAGGCGGCCGACGGAGGGTTCGCGCCATGACGATCGAGCACGAGCCGGCTGGCGATGTCGTCTGCGGCAACTTGGCGGCGGGCACGGACGAAACGGCGGCGCGCATTCGCAGCTGGCTCGCGACGAACACGTACCAGCACGGGACGTTCGCCGACGTGCGCCAGCTCGTGGCCGAGAAACAGCGGCAGGGCTTGCGCGTCTCCCTGTGCCTGCCGACGCTGAACGAAGAGAAGACGATCGGGAAATCCGTGGTGCTGTTCCGCTCGGAGTTGATGCAGCGCCAGCCGCTGCTCGACGAAATCGCGGTCGTGGACTCGGGGTCGACCGACCGTACGCGCGAGATCGCGGCGGAGTTCGGCGCCGACGTCTACCTGGCGAGTGACATCCTGCCGGGGGAGGGCGAGCACCACGGCAAGGGCGAGAACCTCTGGAAAGCCATTTACCAGCTGCAGGGCGATATCATCGTCTACGTGGACGCGGACATATCCAACATTCGGCCCCACTTCGTTTACGGCCTTGTCGGTCCCCTGATCCGGCGCCCGGAGGTGCAGTATGTCAAGGCGTTCTATGATCGTCCCCTGACCGTCTCGCCCGGCGTGCGTGTCTCCGGTGGCGGACGCGTGACGGAGATCCTGATCCGGCCGCTGTTCGCCCTTTTCTTCCCGGAGCTGACGGCGATGATCCAGCCGCTTTCCGGCGAGTACGCAGCCCGGCGCGTGGCTTTGGAGCGCATCTCGTTTCCCGTCGGCTACGGGGTCGAGACGTCCCACCTGATCGACATCTACGCGCAGTGGGGGCTGGCCGCCTTCGCCCAGACCGACCTGGGCCGCCGGATTCATCGCAACCAGCCCACGACCGCGCTGGGACGGATGGCGTTCGGCATCCTGCAAACGTTCTTCAGGCGCCTGCAGGAGTACCGCGGCGTGCAGCATCTGCCCGCTTTCAGCGACATCCTCCGCCAGTTCCAGTGCCGCGACGGCAAGTACGAGCAGGTGGACCACGAAATCGTCGAATGCGAGCGTCCGCCCATGATCGAGGTGCCGGCCTACCAGGCTCGTGTCGGACGTCAGCCATGAACGGCGGGCCGCGCGTCGCCATCGTGCACTACCACCTGCGCCCCGGCGGCGTCACCACGGTGATTGCGCGCGCGGCCGCCATTCTCGCGGAACAGGGGATGCGGGCGGCGGTGCTGAGCGGGGACGCGCCGCCGCCGGATTGGCCGACGGGCCTTTGCCGGCAGGTCGAGGGGCTCGACTATGCCTCGCACGTGACAGCGGACGGGCTGTGCGCAAACCTGCGCGCGGTCGCCCGGGCCGCGCTGGGGGGGGCGCCCGATGTCTGGCACGTGCACAACCACGCGATCGGCAAGAGCGCGGTCCTGCCCCTTGCGCTGGAGCGTCTGGCGGGCGCGCACGAGCGCCTGCTGCTCCAAATTCACGATTTTGCCGAGGACGGGCGTCCGGGCAATTACCGTCTCCTGTTGGAGCAGGCAGGCGGTGGCGACCCGGCGCGGCTGGGCCGCTGCCTGTATCCGCAGGCCCCGCATGTGCACTATGCCGTGCTGAGTTCCCGCGATCGCGCCGCCCTAGTGGCGGCGGGGACACCGGTGGAGCGCGTGCACGTGCTCGGCAACCCGGTCTTCTTCGGCGGCGAGCCGCCTGCCGCGCGGCTGCCGTCGTCGCCGCCCCTGTTCGTCTACCCGACGCGCGCGATCCGCCGCAAGAACGTCGGCGAGTTCCTGCTCTGGGCGCTGCTGGCGGACGCGGGTACGCGCTGGGCGACGACGCTGGCGCCGACCAGTCCGGTGGACCGCGCGCCGTACGAGCGCTGGGTTGCCTGGGCGCTCGGGCGCGGCCTGGCGGTCGAGTTCGGCGTGGGTGCTGCGGTGCCGGCGCCGATCACGGAACTGCTGGGCGATGCCACGGGAGTCGTATCCACAAGCATCGCCGAGGGCTTCGGGCTCTCGTTCCTCGAGCCGTGGCTGCTGGAACGGCCGGTTCTGGGGCGCGACATTCCTGAGGTTACGTGCGATTTCAAGCAGGCGGGCGTCGACCTGGCGCATCTCTACGCGCGCCTGGATGTGCCGCTGGCCTGGGTCGGGGAATCCGCGTTGCGGGAGGCCTGCCGGAGGGGCCTGGAGGTCCAGTATGCGGCCTACGAGCGCGCCCTGCCGGCGGGGGCGGTCGAGCAGACGTGGGCGGACATCGTGCGCGGCGACGCCGTGGACTTCGGCCGGCTGGACGAAGCGCTCCAGGCGCGGGTGCTTGAGCCGCTGCTGCGCGATGCCGGGCGCCGCCGGGAATTGCGTCCCGCCCTGCTGGCGCAGCCGGCGCCTGGCGTGCTGGCGCGCAACGCCGCAGCGGTGGCGGCGGGGTATGGACGCGCGGCGTACGGCGCGCGGCTTGCGCAGGCGTACGCGGCCGTCGCCGGAGCGGCCCCCGGGCCTGTCACGGGGCTTTCCGTTGACCGCCTGCTCGACAACTTCCTCGGTCCGGCGCGTCTGGCGCTGTTAAGGACGTAAAGGCATGCGCGCGTTCACGGCGAGCGACGGCATCGCGTGTGCAAAGCGTCTCGCGCGGCCGCTCGTTCCGCTTCCCAGCGGCTGGGCGCCCCGCCTGACGCCACTGCCCGGCGTGCGGGCCGTGTTGTTCGACGTCTACGGCACGCTGCTGATCAGCGCGTCCGGCGATATCGGCCTGAGCGATGCGCGCGCCCACGCCGAGGCCAGCCGTGCGGCGCTGCGCCTGGCGGGGTTTCGTCCGCGCCGCACGGATGCGGGCGACCGTTGTGCCTGCCAGTTCCGGGCGGCGATCGCTGCGCGCCACGCCACGGCGCGCGCCGCCGGGCGCGCGTGGCCCGAGGTCGACGTGGTCGAGGTGTGGGGCGCCGTCGTGCGCACCCTGGCGGCGGAGGGTTGCCTGGCATGGCCGGCTGGTCCGTTGCGCGCGCGCCTGCGGCTGCTGGCCGTGGCGTTCGAGGGCCGCGTCAATCCCGTTTGGCCCATGCCGGGCGCGGCCGCCGTGCTACGGAGTCTCGCGGGCCGGGGGCTGCCGCTTGGCCTGGTGTCGAATGCGCAGTGCTATACCCCCTGGTTCATGCAGGCGGCGTTTGGCAAGCCTCTGCGGCGGCTGGGGTTGCGTCGGGAACTGCTTGTGTGGTCCTACGCGCTGGGCGAGGCCAAACCCGCCGCCGCGCTTTTCGGGCAGGCGCTGACGCGGCTGCGAGCGGGGTGGAGCATAGCCCCGCGGGAGGTGCTCTATGTTGGCAACGACGCACTCAAGGACGTGGCGCCGGCGCAGCGGGCGGGGTGCCGGACGGCGTTCTTCGCGGGGGATGCGCGCTCCTGCCGCCCGTCGCCGGGTGTGAAGGCGGACATTGTGCTCACCGCGCTGGACCAGTTGCCGGAGTTGGTTGGGAGGATCTGAGAAGGCCCGTGGCCGAATTGGTCACCCTGCTGAAGCACTCCACACAGGCAGTTCAAACACCTACACACGTGTCCCCTTGTCGGCAAGCGATATCGAAGACAAACCCTCTCGCAATTAAGGCGCGGCGGGCGCGGGGACGGCGACGGGCGGCGCATTGGTCGCGACCGGCGACAGGACCGCAACAGGCGCGGGCGGCGGCAGGACCGCCACTCCGGACGGCGGCGTCCCCGCCTCGATCAGCAGCACGGGCCGACCCGTGACGAGCGGCGGCTGGGCCACGGACCCCTGGGCCGCAGGCGCAGGGAGAGGTACGCCGTCCGTGGCGCCCCCGTTCTGCGTCTCGATCTTCATCCGCTTCGTGCCAGGAGGACCATAGCGTCCGTACTTCCGACGCTCGGCATTCTGGTCGCGCAGCGTGAGTTCGTAGCGCCTCGCGAGCATCTCCCATTCTCCCGTGCTGAACCGGAAGCAACCGTTCAAGGTGTTGAAGAGGCTGGGAAGCGCCAAGTCGTTGACTCGCAGGTTCTTCTCACACCAGGCCGTGGCCTGCGCGAGGAGCGGGGGAAACTCCGCATCCGACCCCACCAGCAGAAGCTGCTTGGGCTTGCCGCGAAACGGTTCGCAGGCCGCCACGGCCGACAGGCTGCTGGCCACCCACTGCCGGGCCGACGGATTCCACACGAAGAACAAAGCCTCCGGGCTGTTCGTCGTGTAGCAGTACGCCGCGATGTTGACCGGTCGCAGGTACGCCATGTCAAACGCGATCTTGACCAGCGTCTGGCGCGCGGGGACGATCAGCAACGTCTGACCACCCTCCACACCCGCCCCCGACGGCAGACTGCCCAGCGCCAGCGCGCCACACACACACAGGCCCAGCAACCGCTTACTCATGCTCATATCACCCTCATTTCATTCATGCCGCCAAGGCTCCGTCCGCGCATTGTCGGACGTCCCCTTGCCCTGGCGACCCGGCGTTCCGCCGGTCACTTCCCAAGCAGCTTCTTGAACTCGGCCGTCATCAGGGGCAGCAGTTGCAGGGCATCGCCCACGATGCCGTAGTTTGCCATCTTGAAGATCGGCGCGTCCGGATCCTTGTTGATCGCCACGATGACGTCGGACGAGGACATGCCCGCCAGGTGCTGGATCTGGCCGCTGATGCCGACCGAGATGTACAACTTGGGGCACACCGTCTTGCCGGTCTGCCCAACCTGGTGCGAATAGGCAATCCAGTCCGCGTCCACGGCGGCGCGGGACGCGCCAACGCCGCCCTTGAGCGTCTCGGCCAATTCACGCACAAGCGCAAAATGCTCCGGCTTCTGCATGCCGCGCCCGCCGGCCACGATGATGTCGGCCTCGGCGAGGTTCACGGTGCTCCCCTCCTCGGGTACGAAGCGGACGCGCTTCGTGCGCGACTTCAGCCGCTCCGGCGCGGGCTTCACGACGACCAGTTCGCCTGTGCGACCGGCCTGCACCGGGGCTTCCTTGAAGACCTTGTGACGCACGGTCGCCATCTGCGGCCGATGGTGGGGGGTCACGATCGTAGCCATGATGTTGCCGCCAAAGGCCGGGCGCGTCTGGTGCAGGTTCCGCGTCTCCGCGTCAATGGCCAGACCGGTGCAATCCGCGGTCAACCCCGCGTGCGTGGTCACCGCCACGCGTGAAATCAGGCTGCGCCCCACCGTGGTGGCGCCGCAGAGCACAACGTTGGGCCTGTGCTGCCGGCAGAGGTCGATCAACACGTTGGCGTAGGGCTCATCCTGGAAATAGGCCAGCTCGGGCTCGTCCGCGAGCAGCACGCGGTCGGCGCCGCGCTCGAACAGACGCGCGGCCTGTTCCTTCACATTGGAGCCCAGCAGGACGGCGCAGAGCTGCATGCCCAGCGCATCGGCCAGCTCACGGCCTTTGCCCAGCAACTCGAAGGTGATGCTCTCGATATGCCCGTCGGTCTGCTCCGCGAAGACCCAGACATCGCGATAGCTCGCGAGGTCGGTGCCGGGACCGGCGGCCTGCTGCATTTCGATCGCATCGAACTTGCAGGCTTCCACGCAAGCGCCGCACAGCGTGCACTTGGTCAGGTCAATCCGCGCCAGGCGGGCGTCCACCGTAATGGCGCCGAACGGGCAGACCTTCACGCACAGCTTGCAGCCCACACACGTCGCTTCCAGTACACTGATCGGGTCAGAGGCCATGATCCGTCTCCCTTATCGCGCCACGCTCAACACAACATCCTTCACCTTCGCCACAAGTTGCGCCACCACGTCCTGCGGCTCGCCCTTCAACATCTCGCCGCCCTTGCGGGATTCCGGCGTGAAGATCTTGACGACCTTCGTGGGCGAGCCTTCCAGGCCAATGTGCGCGTGATCGGCGCCGAGATCGGCCTCGGACCAGTGGGTGATGACAGCCTTCTTGGCGGCCATCTTGCCTTTGAGCGAAGGCAGCCGCGGCTCGTTGATCTCCTTGATCACAGTCAGGAGGCAGGGCAGCGGCGACTCGATCGCCTCGTAGCCGGTCTCCAGCAACCGCTCCGCAACGATGCGGTCCGCCGTAAGCTCCTCGATCTTCCGCACATAGGTGATCTGCGGCAGATCGAGGTGTGTGGCGATGC
This sequence comes from uncultured Victivallales bacterium, assembly GCA_964402115.1. GTDB lineage: Bacteria > Verrucomicrobiota > Kiritimatiellia > UBA8416 > CAYOBW01 > CAYOBW01. Next base: position 34,540 of record CAYOBW010000019.1, on the reverse strand, counting down.
CAGGGCCTACCTGCGCCGTGTCGCCGTCGGAAGCCTGCTTGCCGCAGACGATCAGATCCACGTGGCCAAGCTTCCTGATGGCCAGCGCCAGAGTGTAGCTCGTGGCCCAGGTGTCGCTGCCGGCGAACCGGCGGTCGGAAACGAGCACGCCGTTGTCGACGCCCATCGCCACCGCCTCGCGCAAGGCGGCCTCGGCCTGGGGGGGGCCCATGGTCACGGCTGTGATCTGCCCGCCCACCTTCTCCTTGATGCGCACCGCTTCCTCGATCGCATACATGTCGAAGGGGTTGACGATCGAAGCCACGCCCTCGCGCATCAGCGTGTTCGTCTCGGGGTTGATCCTGACGTCCGTCGTGTCCGGCACCTGCTTGATGCACACTACTACATGCATGAAATCACCTTCGTATTTGCTTTGTCCCTGCCGAGCCGCACCGGTTGAAAGGGTGAAACGGCGGCTTACTATAGCACTGACCATCGGGTTGACAAGCGGTAACTTCCCACCGCGCCCCACGGAATCGTCAGATCCGTCAGATCCAACCCCGCACCTTGTAGTAAAGCAGCGCCACCAACTCCCTGGCATAGCGCGTCTGGGCTTCCAGGTTGCCCCAGAAGCCGTAGCGCAGACTGGCGCCCTGTCCCGGGTCCGCCTCGGCCGCCACGTTCTCGGCCGCCACGCAGCCGACGTTCAGGAAACCGGCCTTGCGGAAGCAGAGCACGGCCCGCCGGCCATGCTCGGGGGAAGTGACCAACCAGACGGGCGCCTTGAGCGCCGTCTCGCCCAGCAGCGTCTTGGTGTTGATCGCCTGCTCATGGGTGTTGCGGCCGCGCGTTTCCATCTGCACGTTGGCCTTGGGTACGCCGCGCAGGACAAGCTCGTCGCGCATCCGTCCGACGCTGGCGCGTTCGGGGTTCTGGTCCGCCGGCAGCGCCACGACGCAGTGCACGCCCGGATGCGCACGCGCGGCCTGGGCGGCATAATACGTGCGGATGAGCCCGGATTCGCTGGGAATCCCCCCGCCTCCCAGCACGACAATGACGCGCGGCTTGCCCTTGGCCGCCAGGTCGCGCGCCGTCAGCCAGTCGCGCACGGACCGGGGCCATCCCGTGCAGCCGCCGACCGCCTGCAGCAGCACGAGCACGAGCGCCACCCACGCGCCCCCGCGCCCCCACCGCCCCACGCCGGACCAGGCCGTGCCACCCTTGCCTTTTTCCGCTTTCACCACGCCACCTCCAACCCGTCATAGGACAGCTTGATCCCAGGGGGCAGCGCCGCTTCGGTCGCGGCGTGGTCAAGGTCATGCCCCATGTGCACCAGAAACGAACGTTTCGCGCCGATGGCTTGCAGCCAGGCCACGCTTTGCGTCACCGTCAGGTGCGTCGCATGCGGCCGGTGCCGCAGCCCGTCGAGAATCATCACGTCACAGCCGCGGCAGCGCGCCACCACGGCAGCCGAAAGCTCCGAACAATCCGGCACGTAGCCCAGCGTGCAGCCCTCGCACGCCAGCAGGTACCCCAAGGCAGTCCCGGGGCCATGCGCCACGGGCAGCGGCTCGATCTGCACCGGCCCCACCGCGAAGGCTCCGGTCACGGGACGAAAGGCAATGCGCGGCCGGTATACACCCGGCACGGGGTCGGTGCCAATGTAATTGAAGACGCGCCGCAGATCGGCCAGGGTGCCGGGGTCGGCATAGGCCGGAATGATCTCGTCCTGCATCGTGTTGAACCGGCGGATGTCGTCGAAGCCGAAGATGTGGTCAGCGTGCGAGTGGGTGAACAGCACGGCGTCCACGCGCGGCAGGCGGCAAGCCAGGGCCTGCTCGCGGAAGTCCGGGGGAGTGTCCACCACCAGGTGCCGCCCGCCGGCCATGACATAGAGGCTGGAGCGGCGGCGGCGGTTGCGGGTATCGGCGGAACGGCAGACGGCGCAGTCGCAGCCGATCATCGGCACACCCACGGATGTGCCCGTCCCCAGGAAAACGATCTTCACGCGCCGTCACCTCCCCGAAACGCAGCGGCGGGGAGCACCGTAAGGTGCACCCCGCCGTGCGAGCTTGCCCGCGCGCAGCGGGACTGCCAAGGGCCTACAGATGCAGGCCGAGCAGCGCCTGGATCTTCGGTGCGTACTTCAGAATGACGGGGGTGAACACGATCGCCACCATGCTCATCAGCTTGATGAGAATGTTCATGGACGGTCCCGCCGTATCCTTGCAGGGATCGCCCACGGTGTCACCGATCACGGCCGCGCCGTGGACGGGGTTCTTGCTGCCGTCCGGCAGGCGCTTGCCGCCGTAGTTGCCCTTCTCGATGTGCTTCTTGGCGTTATCCCAGGCACCGCCGGCGTTGTTCAGCATGCAGGCCAGGGAGAACCCGGCGGCCAGACCGCCCGCGAGCAGCCCCATGACACCGGCGACGCCAAGGAGCAGGCCCGTGGCGACCGGCACGACAATGGCCATCAGCGCGGGCACCATCATCGCCTGCTGGGCGCCGCGCGTCGAAATCTGCACGCACTCGGCGTAGTTCGGGATATCCGTCCCCTTCATGATGCCCGGCTTCTCGCGGAACTGCCGCCGCACTTCCTCGACCATCTTGCCGGCCGCGCGACCGACGGCCTTCATGGCCATGGCGCAGAAGACAAAAGCCATCATGGCGCCGATGAACATGCCGCACAGCAGCGCCGGGTTCATGATGTGCAGCTTGAAGAGATCGATGAAGTAGACGAGCTTGTTCGCGGACGCCGCGTAGGCCGTCGCATCGAAGCCGGCCAGCACGGTTCCGCTCTTTGCCAACTTCTGCACCCACACGTCGACTTCCTGCACTTCCGCGGCGAGCAGGGCCATGGCCGTCAGCGCCGCTGAACCGATGGCGAACCCCTTGCCGGTGGCCGCCGTGGTGTTGCCCAGCATGTCCAGCGCATCCGTGCGTTCACGGACATACGCGGGCAGGTGCGACATCTCCGCGTTGCCGCCCGCGTTGTCCGCGATCGGCCCGTAAGCATCCGTCGCCAGGGTGATGCCCAGGGTGGCCAGCATGCCGACGGCCGCGAAACCGATGCCGTAGAGCCCCTGCATCATGCCGTTCTCGGCGAACCCGCCCGCGAAGCCGTAGGCCGCCAGGATGCCGATCACCGTCGTCACGACGGGAATGCCCGCCGAGAACATGCCCACCGCCAGGCCATCGATGATCACCGTCGCCGGCCCCATCTGCGCCTGCTGGGCGACACCCTTGGTCGGAGCATACTCGTCGGACGTGTAGTACTCGGTGGAGTAACCGATGATCACGCCCGCCACGAGTCCGCTGCACACCGAGCCGAAGATACCCCAGGTGATCACGCCCATGGCCGCCAGGATCGCCGCCGCGACGATGATCAGGGCCGAGCTGCCCCAGGTGCCGATCCGCAGCGCCTTGAGCAGCGTCAGCATGCTCGCCTTGTCGTCGTTGACGCGCACGGCGAAGATGCCGACAATCGAAAGGATGATGCCGATACCCGCGATGATCATCGGGGCGTTCACGGCCATCGTGCCGCTGACTTTCGCCGTCAAGGGCAGGCTGGCGCCGAGGGCCGCCGTGGCCAGGATCGCGCCGCAGTAGGACTCGTAGAGGTCGGCGCCCATGCCGGCCACGTCGCCGACGTTGTCGCCCACGTTGTCCGCGATCGTCGCCGGGTTGCGGGGATCGTCCTCGGGAATGCCGGCTTCCACCTTGCCGACCAGGTCCGCGCCCACGTCCGCCGCCTTCGTGTAAATGCCGCCGCCCACGCGGGCGAACAGGGCCTGCGTCGAGGCGCCCATGCCGAAGGTCAGCATCGTCGTGGTCATCTCAACCAGCTTGTGCTCGGGGTTGAAGCCCTTGGGCACGAGGAACCACAGGCCATTGGCCATGTGCTCGGACGTATACACCAACTTGTCAAGGATCAGGTACCAGATGGAGATGTCGAGCAGACCGAAGCCCACCACCACCAGGCCCATGACGGCGCCCGACCGGAACGCCACTTGCAGGCCGCGGTTGAGGCTCTCGCTGGCGCCCTGCGCCGTGCGGCTGGAGGCCGAGGTGGCCGTCTTCATGCCAAGGAACCCGCACAGGCCGGAGAAGAAACCGCCCGTCAGGAACGCCACCGGCACGAAGGGGTTCTGCACGCCCATGAACGCCAGTCCGGCGAAGATGAGCACGAGGACCATGAACACCAGGCCCACGCGCGAGTACTGCTGGCGCAGGTAGGCCATGGCGCCTTCGCGCACGTAGCCCGCGATCTCCTCCATGCGGGCGTTGCCCTTGGGCGCCTTCATCATCAGGCTGTAGCACACCCAGGCGAAGAACAGCCCAATCACCGAAGCGATGGGCGCAATCCACCAAGCCGGCGTGATCGCCGACACGCCCGCGCCGGCCTCGCCCGCCCAGAGCGGCGCGCTCAGCCCGAAAAAGGTCCCCAGCCCAACCAGTCTGCTCCCCCACCCGCGATGCATAGTGAACTCCTTTGCGACCCCGTTTCACGGTCCAAGCACACTGCTGGCCGAAAGAAACAAAAAAGAGGTCGGCGGACTGTAAAGCATCGCCGCCTGGCTTTCAATGGAAAACACCCCCACATGCCCCACTTTTTCATTTTCGAGGCTGGCCGGGGGCTGAAACCGGCGTTGGCTAAGCGGAAAAGCCGGACGGGCTAGCCGTGCAGGCTGGTGAGGCGCGGGTCAGCCCCGCAAAGCGGGCACTGTGCATGGCGCTTCACGGCGACCTCGCGAAAGGTCAGGGTCAATGCATCGTACACCAGCAGGCGATCCGTCAGCAGGCGGCCGATCCCCAGGATCTGTTTGAGCGCCTCCGTGGCCTGGATGGCGCCGATGACCCCGGGGAGCGCACCGAGGGGGCCCCGCACGGTCGCAGGCGGATCCTCGGGCGGCGGGGGCGCGCCGAACACGCACCGGTAGCACGCGGTTTCACCGGGCAGCACGGTCAGCGTCTGCCCCAGGAAGCCTTGAATACCGGCGTGCGAGTAGGGTTTCCGGGCGAAGTGACAGGCGTCCGCGATGAGGAACTTGGTGGCCAGGCTGTCCGTGGCGTCCACCACGAAATCATAGCCGGCGATCAGCGCCAGGGCGTTGTCTGCCTCCAGCGCGCACTGCTCCACGACCACGCGGACGCCGGGATTCAGAGCCTGCAGCACCCCCGCCGCGCACCGGGCTTTCGGCGCGCCGACATCGGCCGTGCGGTACAGGATCTGGCGTTGCAGGTTGCTCAGATCCACGACGTCGTAGTCCACGACGCCAAGAGTGCCAACCCCCGCCGCGGCCAGGTAGAACGCAGCCGGTGCGCCCAGGCCGCCGGCGCCCACCAGCAACACGCGCGCGGCGCCGAGGCGAGCCTGGCCCGCGGGGCCGATCTCGGCAAGGTCCAACTGACGGCGATAGCGCTGTTCAGCGGCTTCTGCGTCCATGGTCTGCGCTCCCTTCTGTGAGGAGGCGTTCATCCGGCCGCCGCGCCGGGGCTGGCCGACGCAGGCTGCATGGCCGCACGGACCCGGGCCAACATGTCCTGCACCCGGTACGGTTTCTGCACGAAGCCATTGACTTCACCGCTGACAAAGCGCCCCCGGATGTCTTCCTCGTCGTAGCCGCTGGAGATCAGGACGGGGACGGTCTTGTTGAGGGCCCGGAGCCTGCGCAAAGCCTCCTCCCCCCCCATGCGCGGCATCGTCAGGTCAAGGATGACGGCGGTAATCTCGTCCTCGCGTTCCATGAACTGCAGCAGGGCCTCGTGTCCGTCGCCCGCGGTGACGACCTCGAAGCCGGCCTTGAGCAGGATGCGCCGCGCCACAGCCCGCACCGTTTCGTCGTCATCCACCAGCAGGATGGTGCCCGAACCCATCCAGCCCCGCGGCTCGACCGCAGCGCCGCACGCGCCGACCGGGAGACTCTCGGCAACCGGGAACAGCAACCGGAAGGTGCTGCCGCGCCTAAGCGCCGTTTCCACCTTGATCGCACCCTTGTGCGCGCGCACGGATCCGAGCACGGACGCCAGGCCCAGCCCGCGACCGACGAACTTCGTGCTGTAGAACGGATCGAAGAGATGCGGCAGAGCCTCCTCGCTGATGCCGCAGCCGGTGTCCGCCACCTCGATGAAGGCGTACAGCCCCTCCGCGAGGTTGTCGTCAATGAAGGTGCCGGCGAGGCAGGCCCGATCGCAGTGCATCACTCCGGTCGTAACGCGCACGATGCCACTATGTCCGCCGATCGCCTCGGAGGCGTTGGTGACCAGGTTGATGATCGCCTGCCGCAGCTGCAGCCCATCGGCATGGATGGCGGGCAGGTCGGGCAGCAGGTGGTAGTTCAGCACGACCCCCTTCTGCACGGAGATCTCCAGCAGGCGGGTCATGTCGCCGACCAGTCTGCCAAGGTCCACGGGGCCCATGCTGAGACGGCTGCGTCCCGCGTAGGCCATCATCTGCCGGCAGAGGTCGGCCGCCTGCTTGGCCGAGTCCTCGATGCCGCGCAGGTAGTCGCGCACGGGCGCATCGGGCGGCAGGTCGTCGAGCGCCAGGTCGGCGTTGCCCAGGATGCCCACGAGCAGGTTGTTGAAGTCGTGGGCGATGCCGCCGGCCAGCACGCTCAGGCTCTCGAGCCGCTGCGTCTGCTGGATCCTGGCCGCGAGGGCGAGGCGTTCGTTCTCCGCCACTTTCCGTTCCGTGATATCGCGCAGGATGGCGGCCACCTGCCCGATCTTCGGGGCGAAGGCCGAGACCTCGAGGTGCCGGTCCAGCGCCTGCGCGCTGTGCTGCACGTGCGCCGGCACGCCGCTCAGCGCCACTTCGCCCAGCGTTTCAATCCAGAAGGGGTCGATGCCGGGCACGGCTTCGCGCAGCGTACGCCCCAGCAACTGCGCGGCCGGCCGGCCGAACAGCCGCTCGCAGGCCGGGTTCACCTCCACCAGCCGGCAGTCCGTCGGCCGACCGTCCGCCCCGACCACGACTTCATGCAACGCAAACGCGTCCATCATCTCCTGGAACAGCGTGCGGTACCGGTTCTCGCTGAGCTGCTGCTCCCGGCGGGCTTCCAGCAAGCGATCGAGCACGGCGTTCGCCTGCACCCCCAGGCGCGCGATCTCGTCGCAGCCGTCCACCGGCAGCCGCAGGGAGAAGTCCCGGGCCCCGGCAATCTGGCACAACCCCGCCTCCAGGGCCCGGATCCGGCGCAACAGGAGCCGCTCCAGCAGCAACGTGAAGAGGAGGGCAAGCAACCCGCCGCAGGCGGTCAAGGCCAGCCCCAGCCACAGCAGCTGTCGCGCCTGGGGCAGGGCGGCACTGTGGCAGACGATGCCGCTCAAGACCAGGAACGGCAGCAACAACCCCAGGAATACCAGACTGGCCTTGTGTCGCAGCATCATCGCGGCGTCCGCCTTCTCCCTGCCCATCCGTTGCAGGCTTGAATGAGCAGGTTTCTTCTATCCCGTCGTCCCGCCCCTGGCAAGCAAACTCTCCGCTTGACGCCGCACGCCGAAATGCTACGTTGTCAGTCGCAATTGAGGAGTGGCCATGACGACCCGAGAAACGGATTACGCGTTGCGTGTGGTGCTGTACCTGTCGCGCCAGTCGCTGTCCGGCACGCCCACCGCCTCCACGAGCGACCTCGCGGCGCAGATGGACATCCCCTACCGCTTCCTGCGCAAGATCGTGCGCCGGCTCGTGGACGCGCGGCTGCTGCACAGCCAGCGCGGCAAGGGCGGCGGCGTGGAACTCGCCCGGCCGCCGCGACGCATCTCCTTCATGGACGTCATCGCGGCCATCGACCCTTCCTCCGTCCATCTGAACCGCTGTCTCCTGCACCGGCTCGCCTGCAACCGCAGCCGGCATTGCGCCATCCACAACGAACTGCACCAGATCCAGCGCATCCTCGACCGGAGGCTCAAGGCCATCCGCTTCGACCGCGTCGCCGCTGCCGCGGAGTAACCGCCCCGGCCGGGCCGCCCGGCGTCAGGCGCGCGGTCGCGCGCCGCGCAAGCCGCGGGAAAGCGGGCCGATGCGTTGCCGAAAGTTTTCTTTTTCTGTTGCATTTGCTACTCAATCAGTGGCATTTATAGGGACCTCACAGCGGGAGTGGCCGCAGCGGCGGCTGCAACGCCCGAGCAAACACCGACAACAAGGAGGTCCTCATATGTGCGAGACAACGACGGTTACGACCCTGGTCACGCGGGAAGCCCCGGATTTCAAGGCCGAAGCGGTGATGCCTGACAATTCGTTCGACACCCTCACCCTGTCACAGTATCGGAACAAGCGCTATGTCGTGCTGTTCTTCTACCCGCTGGACTTCACGTTTGTCTGCCCGTCGGAGATCATCGCCTTCGACAAGGCCGTGAAGGACTTCGAGAAGCGCGGCGCGCAGCTCATCGGCGTCTCGGTGGACTCGAAGTTCACGCACTTCGCATGGAAGGAGACCCCGGCGAAGAAGGGCGGCATCGGCAACGTGCAGTATCCCCTGGTGGCCGATCTGGACAAGTCCATCGCCCGCGCCTACGGCGTGCTCCTGAACAACGCCGTCGCGCTGCGCGGCCTGTTCATCATCGACAAGGGCGGCACCGTGCGCCACGCACTGGTCAACGACCTCCCGCTGGGCCGCAGCGTGCCGGAAGCCCTGCGCGTCCTGGACGCTCTGCAGTTCACCGAAGAACACGGCGAAGTGTGCCCGGCCAACTGGCAGGTCGGCCAGCAGGGCATGAAACCGACCGCCAGCGGCGTGGCGACGTATCTCAGCGAACACGCCTGAGCCGGGAGGTCGCCCCATGGACAAGGCGGCAACCTGCGCCAGCGTGGCGGGCCAGCGGGGTGTGGCGCACATCCGGCGCCACATCTTCCTGTGTTGCGACCAAACGGCGCCGAACTGCTGTTCCAAGGCAGCGGGGCTGGAAGCGTGGGAGTTCCTCAAGCGCCGGCTTGAGGAACTCCACCTCACCGGGGACGGCGGCATCTACCGCACCAAGGCCAACTGCCTGCGCATCTGCCGGGACGGGCCGATTGCCGTCGTCTACCCGGAGGGCACCTGGTACCAGGGTTGCACGCCACCGGTTCTTGAGCAGATCATACAGGAACACCTGATTGGCGGGCGCCCCGTGGTCGCGCAGGCCTTCGCCCACCACCCCCTGCCCGCAGCCTCCTGAGGGCGAATGGCACGTAGATTGGGACTTCCCCTTCCGCACCCACCCCCCGCTTCGCGTACCCCTCCAATGAGGGGAAATTGTTGATTCGGAATGCTTTACATACACTCCCCTCCTCCGGAGGGGTGGCCGCAGGCCGGGGTGGGTTGCACCTTGAAAGACTCACTAACCGTCTCATTGTTGTCGCGATATGCGCTCTACCGGCCGAGGACGGCCGGCTCCATATGCGCTGGAGACGGCGGTCTCCGCCGTTTCGGTGCGCAGGTAGCGACAATTCCGAGACGGTTAGTAACTACGTGCCATGCACCTGAGGGCGGCAATTGCATTTCCCCGCTTGGCGCGGCTGAGCGCGCCGCGTACAGTAGGCGCATGCACAGGCAGGGCCAACGGCTGGCAGGGCGCGTGAAGGCGTGGCGGCGCTGGTCGCGACTGCATCCGGGTACGGCTCTCGGCGTCTTCTTCGTGGCGGGAGGCAGCGTGACGTGCGTCGGTTCTTTGTTCGTGCTGGTGCGCTTCCTGTATGTGCACATGCCCGTGCGGGAGGATTTCCTGCCCGGCACCCTGCTGCGGGGCGTCATCCTGCCGCATTTCTGCCTCTTCTTCGGCCTGGCCCTGGCGGGCTACGGCTTCGTCACGTTGCGCCACGCCTCTGCGCTGCGCGAACTGCAGGCCGTTGCGGGTCGCGTGCCCGTACCCGGCCCACCCACCCCAGGAGCCGCGACATGAAGTACATCGGCGCTCACGTTTCCACCCAGGGCGGCGTCGACCAGGCGCCGCTGAACGCGCGGGCGATCGGCGCCACCGCCTTTGCCCTCTTCACCAAGAACCAGCGCCAGTGGGTCGCCAAGCCCTACGCGACGGCCACGGTTGAGGCGTTCGCCGCAAACCTCGTCACGTGCGGCTACAGCCCCGCGCAGATCCTGCCGCACGACAGCTACCTGATTAACCTCGGCCACCCGGATCCCGACAAGCGCCGCGTCTCCCTGGACGCCTTCGTGGACGAGCTGCAGCGCTGCCGGACGCTGGGCTTGGACCGCCTCAACACCCACCCCGGCAGCCACCTGAACGCGGTTTCCGAGTCGGCCGGCCTGGCCCTCGTCGCCGATTCCGTGAACCGCGCCCTCGCGCAAACCGCGGGCGTAGCCGTCGTGCTGGAGAACACCGCCGGCCAGGGCTCGAACCTCGGCTACCGCTTCGAGCACCTGGCGGAAATCATCGCCCAAGTCGAGGACCAGACGCGCATCGGCGTCTGCTTCGACACCTGCCACGCCTTCGCCGCCGGTTACGATCAGCGCACGGAGGCGGACTGCGTCGCCACGTGGGACGCCTTCGCGCGCAGCATCGGCTTCAAGTACCTGAAGGGGCTGCACCTGAACGATGCCAAGAGCGCGTTCGGCAGTCGCGTGGACCGGCACCAGAGCCTCGGCCGGGGCAACCTGACCGACATCACGTTTCGCTACATCCTCGGGGACTCGCGCTTCGACGGGCTCCCGCTGATCCTGGAAACGATCGACGAAGCACGCTGGCCGGAGGAAATCGCGCTGCTCAAGACGTATGCGGGCGAAGCCGGCCCGGCCGTGGCAGGCAAACGCAAGAAGGAGCATGCACATGCAGGCTGACATCCAACGCCGGGGATTCCTGAAGCAGTCGCTCACGCTCTCCGCTTCCGCGGCCCTGCTGCCCCAGGTTGCGCGGGCGGCCGACACAGCCGCGCCCGCCACCCCTCCCCCCCCGGCTCCCGCGCGTCCCCCGCTGCCCGCCGACGCGGCCGAGGGCGTACCCACCGGCCGCCTGGGCGACCTCACCGTCAGCCGCCTGTTCTGCGGCGGCAACCTCATCGGCGGCTGGGCCCACAGCCGGGACCTGCTGTATGTTTCCGACCTCGTCAAGGCTTACCACGACGACGACAAGGTGTTCGACACGCTGCAGCTGGCCGAGCAGTGGGGCGTCAACGCCGTCCTGACCAACCCGCGTTCGGATCGCGTGATCAACCGCTACTGGAAGGAGCGCGGGGGCAAGATCCAGTGGTTCTCCGACTGCGCCTACGGCAGCGAAGTGAGCGAGGGGGTGCGCCGCTCCGTGGACAACGGCGCCCATGCGGTCTACCTGCAGGGCGGCATTGCCGACCAGTTTGTGCAAAGCGGCAAGATGGATAAACTGGCGGAAACCCTGCAGGTCATGCACGACCAGGGCGTGCCCGCCGGCATCGGCGCCCACTGCCTGGAGACCATCGTGGCCTGCGTCGAGGCGAAACTTACCCCGGATTTCTGGGTGAAGACCCTGCACTCGGACCAGTACTGGTCCGCCACGCCCAAGGCCCAACGCCAGCCCGGCAAGCTGCCGCCCTACGACAACATGTGGTGCACGAACCCGGAAGAGACCATCGCCTACATGCAGAAGCTGCCGCAGCCCTGGATCGCGTTCAAGGTGATGGCGGCGGGCGCCATCCACCCCTCCGAAGGCTTCCGCTACGCCTTCGAGAACGGCGCGGACTTCATCTGTGCCGGCATGTTCGACTTCCAGATCGCCGAGGACGTGCGCCTGGCGCGCCAGATCCTGAAAGATCCGGCCCTCAAGGAGAAGCGCACCCGCCCCTGGCGCTCCTAGCGGCAGCCGTTCAGAAATCGCAGGCGGCCGTGAGCAGCACGTTGCGCCCCGGCTCGTTGACGCCGGAGCCGTGAATGCGGTAATCCGCGTCGAGCAGGTTCTCCACGGCCAGCGCCAGGTCCACGCTCGACAGCAACCGAACGCCGACGCGGGCATTCCACACGGCGTAGCCGGGCGTGCCGCCGGGCGGAATGCGCTGCGTGTCGCGCTTGTCGTCGGCCGACAGCCTGTCCGCCTTGCCGGCAAGGTTCGCCGACGTCTCGCACCAGAGGCGGCCGTCCTCGAGCTGCCACCGTACGCCCGCCGCCCCCGTCGGCGGCATCAGGCGGCTCAGGTAATCGCGCTCCTTCCGGGCGGACGACGAGGGGTACGCGTCCACCTTGCCCGCCATCCAGGCTGCCCGCCCCCAGATCGACCATTCGCGCGTCAGGCGGCAAGTCTCCGCGGCCTCAACCCCCTGCACGTAGCCCTCACCCGCGTTGCGTTTCGTAACCTCGTTCAGCCCCTCCACCTTCCGGCCCGTGGGCGTGCGAACGATGAGGTCGTCAATCAGCGTGTAGTAGTAGCTGACCTCGGTCTCGAGCCGCTCGCCGAGTGACCTGACGCCGAGCTCGCCCGAAAGGAACCGCTCGGGATCGAGATCCCGCACCGGCGTTTCGATCTCGGTGCTCCGGGCGATATCGAAGCGGGTCAGGTCGGACAGGTTGGGCGCGCGAAACCCCTGTGCCGCACCCGCGAACACGGTGTGCCGGCGATCGTCGGTCAGCGGATGCAGGGCGCGCAGCGAGCCTACGACCGCGTCCCAGTCGCCGCTCAACCCCGTCGCTTTGCCGGTGATCGGATCCTTCACACGGTCGGCGTCAGCCCGCGCGTAGGTGTAGCGAAGGCCGGGCGCCAGGTCGAGGGCGCCGTCCAGCAGGGGCAGCGTGTCCTCCACGAAGACACCTGCCGTATCGTAGGCCGCAGCGTCCGCCACGGGGCCTTGGATCTCGCTCTTGCTGAAGCTGCCGTCGGCCTTGTACTTGCGGGCATAGGAGACCACGACGTCGTGCGCAAGGTCCACGCCGTACACCCACAGGCCGAGCGGCGAGTCCGACTGCATCTGCAGCGACGCCCCCCAGGTGGTGACATCGAAACCCTGCCGCTCGCCGGTCGCGTCCTTCTTGATGCGGTAGAGATCCTCAGCCTGGGCGTGGCGGGACAGGGTTAACTCAGCGCCGTCCACAAAGCCCAGCAGCTTTTCGGAGTGAACCTTCAGGTAGGTCAGCGTGCGGCGTTGATCGAAAACATGCACCTTGTCGTCGCCGGCCGCCAGCCCATGCCACCGCGGGCCGTAGATCGTGCGGTGCGTGCGCCAGGCGTCATCCTGGTCAACGCTCTGGTGGCCGAGCCGCAGCCACAGCTCTTCGTCGACGTAGTAGTCCACCTGCCCGTCGTAATCCAGCTCGTCGTAGCCGGTATGGGGCTGCTCGCCCACTTCGTCACCGCCGCGCAGGTCGCCGAAGCGCTTGAGCGACAGGCCGCCGACAAAGCCCAGGTTCGGGTTGACGCGGCCGCCCAGCTGCACCCGGCCGAGGACGGACTCGTCGGCGCTGGCGGCCCGCAACAGGAGCCGGCGGGACCAGGTCGGCGCGCCGTCGTAGTCCGGCGGCGTCACGGGCAGCGCGTTGAGCGTGCCGCCCACGGCATCGCTGCCGTAGAGCACGGAAGCCGGCCCCATGACCAGTTCGTAGGCCTCGATCGACAG
>CAYOBW010000019.1:0-20951 GCA_964402115.1 uncultured Victivallales bacterium | reverse complement strand
TGCCGTAGAGCACGGAAGCCGGCCCCATGACCAGTTCGTAGGCCTCGATCGACAGGGGGTCGACGGTGTTCCAGTACTGGTTCGGCCCATCGCGGAACACGGAGTTGTTCAGGCGCACGCCGTCAACCAGGCACACCGTCCGAAAACCGGTGAACCCGCGCAGGTAGGGGGAGCCCTGGCCGTACCCGGTCTTCTGCACCATCACCGAAGGCGTCCCCGCAAGCACGTCGGGCAGCGTGCGCGCCCCGGCCTGCACCGTGCTGGCCGCCCCGTCGAAGCGGTGTACCGTGCGCGGCTCGGACTGCACGTCACGCGCCGTGCGCGAGGCCGTGACAATGATCTCCGGCAGCGCCCGCCCCGTGGCAGCCGCGTTGGTCTGCGCCCGCACCACGCCAACCGTGCCCCACAACGCCACGCCCGCCACTGCTCCGACCGCCCATCCGCCCCTGCCCCTGAATCGCCTCATGGTTCGTTGCCCCTCGCGTTTGCCTGTTCGTTGGCCAGCTCAAAGCGAATGGGGACGGTCGCGCGCAGCTCGCCCGCCGGGGCGTTCGTGGCGAACGCGAAGGGGGCGGCCCGGGTCACGGCCTCGAGCGCGGAGCGGGCGAAGGACGCCGAAGTGGCGGAGACGGTGGTCGCGGACATCAGCCGCCCGGCGTCGTCAAGGTGCAGCGCCAGCTCGACACGTCCCTCCCGGCCAAGCCGCCGGTCCGCCCGCGGATAGCGCACCTCGCGGGCAATCGCCGCCCGCACATCCTCCCAGAAGACCGGGTCCGGCTCATCGGCCGGCAGGGACGCACCGGGGCCGGGGACCGCCAGCGTCACCGGCCCGGACCCGCACACGGCGAACGACGGCTGCAAGGCGGTGGCGGGAGGGGTGACCGGTCCCGCTGCCGCCTGGCAGGGAACCGCGACTGGGAGCCCTGGCGCGGCCGCCATACTGCCCGCCGCCAGGGCGCCCGCCGCTGCACTGGGAGCGGGCGGAAACGCAATGGCCGGGAACGGCGCTGCGACAGGCTCATCCGCGGGCGGTGCTGCACCATCGGCAAGGCGAAGGAAGCACGCTTCGTCCGGCGTGCACGTCAGAACGGCGGCAGACACCACCAGCTCTTCGCGCGCGTCAGCCGCGCGCAGCGACCACCAGGCGCAGGCCCCGTACAGGGACGCCTGCACACCCGCGGCCGCGAAGGCCAGCCGCCAGGAGAAGGACGTCGCCGCCCGGAGCCGCCCTTCCCCGCCGGTCCGCAACTGTGCCGCCGTCGCGCGTGTCAGCACAAGCTGCGGCGCCTGACCCGCCGCCGTCGGCACAACGACTTTACTTCCATCGTATCGCATCGAGGGTATGAACGCCCGGCGAGGGAATACGGTTCAGTGAAGAACGGCGATCTGTAGCATCTCATTGACGCAGGGGGGCTTACCTTGCACCTAACGGCCGGGACGGCCGTCTCCATCGCGAGGGCAGTCGACGAGGCGTGGAGACGGCGGTCACCGCCGTTAGCGCCCTCCCCCTTGCGTTATTGAGGCGTTACGGCGATCTTGCGCCGCGTGCGGGAGTCTGCTAATCATTCTCCACAGGGGAGGATCGTGCACCATGCCACTTTTCGAATATGAAGCCGCGGATGCCGCGCAGGCTTGCCCACGCTGCCGCCAGCCGTTCGAGGTGTTGCGACGTCTGAGCGACCCGCCCTTGACGAACTGTCCGGATTGCGGGGCTCCCGTGCGCAAGCTGATCTCCGCGCCGTCGGTGGGCGCGTCGCGTAGCGGTTTCGACGATCGCGCCAAGCAGGCGGGGTTCCACAAGCTTCAGCGCGTCGGAAAAGGCGAATACGAGAAGAAGTACTGAGGCGCGTCCGGGCAGGCGCTGGGACCGCGACCTGTCGATCAGGTCTTGTGCCGGTAGGTGATGCGCCCCTTCGTCAGATCGTAGGGCGAAATCTCCACCGTCACCTTGTCACCCGCCGTGATGCGGATGAAGTGCTTGCGCATCTTGCCGGAGATGTGGGCGAGCAACTCGTGTCCGTTGTCCAGCTTCACCTTGTACATGGTGGCCGGCAACACCTGCGACACAACTCCGTTGATTTCGATACAGTTGCTTTCTGACATACGCTCGTTCGGTCCCCTTTGTCGTCTGTTGCGGGTGAAGTAGTTACAGCATCGCACGCTCGGAAGCAAGCACAAATTGGCGAAGCGCGAACGGGCGCACGGGCGCACCCCAAGCAGAGCGCGTTCCTGTTCGCCCGACTGGCGCACCCGCAGGCACCCGTCGGTTGCGACACGGCCGGCGTGCCGGCCGCCAAGTCCCGGTCACTGCGGCGCGGCGACGGCCGGCGCCGCCGCGTCGGCCGGCGGGGCGTTGGTCGCGGGAGGAGCGGGCGTCTGGACCGGCGCCGCCGGCGGAGCCACCGCCTCAGCGGGCGGCGCATTGCTCGTCGCCGCCTCTGTCGGCGGGGCGTTGCTGGCCGCGGGCGTGCTGACCACCGGCGCCGGTGGAGGCTGACGCACCGGCAACCGTTCCGGCTTCCAGCCGGGAATCGCCGCCAGCTGGTTCGTGACGAAGCGGTACTCGCGGCTGCTTTCGACGGTGTTCGTCGCCGCAACCAGGTAGAAACCGATCGCCTCCTCGTACGCCGCGGCGGACGGAACGGCTTTACCCGCCTTGACCAGGATGTCGCCGATGCGGCGGGCATTCAGTCCGAGACACATCTCACGGGTATACCGGATCCCGGTGGTCGGATCCTCGCCCAGGTTCTGCTCCTTGGCGATCTCCGCCATGAACGTGCGGAAATGGGCCACGGCCGCGTCGGTATCGCCCGCCTGCAGGGCCATGTGGGCCTTCATCTTCGCCGACGCCATGCGATGCCACTCGTCGGTGCGGCCCTCGATCTTCGCCTCGACGTACTTCAGGCCCGTGGCGTAGTCCTCCAGCACGAAACAGCCGTCCACGACACGCACCTTGAGCTGCTCCACCTCGCTCTTGTCGGTCGCGACGTTGAGCAGGCTTACGCCCAGGTCCACCATCTGCCGCAGCGCGGCCGTGTTGTTCGTCTGCATGACGTCGTAGAAGTGCGCATTGCAGAGCGAAGTCAGGTTCGCCAGGGGCAGCTTGACCCTGTCACGCAGGATGGTCAGGCGGGCGGGGACCTCGGCATACTGCTTCGTCTCCACCAGCAGACGCATCCACTGCCGCGCCGCTTCCTGCACGAGCACGGTCCGGTTCGTGCACTGGGTCAGGACGTGCAGACACAGCATGTCGGGCATGGCGTACTCCCCCTCGCGAAAGCCCGCCGCGGCCGTCCGCGCGAGCAGGCGGCTGGCCACCTGCTCGTTGACCGTACCCGCCAGGCGTTCGAACATGGCTTGCGCCCCGTCCCAATCCTTGCGGGCCAGCAGGCCGTCGTACCGCAGGTCGGTCGCGGCGCGCACCACCTCGCCGGTGGCCGCGGCCTTGACCTCCAGCCGCTGCAGCAAGCGGTCCAGGTCGCCATAGCGCTGGCCGGTCAGCAGGCGCCCGCCCACCTCGCGCACGAACCCCGCGCAAGCCGCGTCGCCGAAGCGGTCCAGCCCCGCGGGCAGCAGTTCCTCGACGCGGGCCAGGTCCCCCTGCTCCAGGCAGGCCGTCAGGTGCCAGCCATAGGCCATGGACGCCTGCGGCGCGGGCAGCGGGGCGTCCAGCAGGCGCTGGGTGAATGTGAAGAACGCGTTGGTGCCGGCCCGCGTCAGGGCCTCGCGCAGGACAGGCAGGCTGGGCGCGGCCACGGCGGGCGTCTTCGCCAGCGTATCCCAGAAGCGCTTCTCCGCGGCCTCGCCCCGGCCGGCCATGCAGAGCACCTGCTGCCCGAGCGTGAACACGCGCGCCTGCACGGTCTCGTACTTGGACTGCTCGACGGCCTCCAGCAGCAGGTTCACGACCTCGTTGGTCTTGCCCTCGCGCCACAGCGCCTGCGCCTGCTGCACGAGCGCGTCCAGCGCCGCCTGCGCCTCCGGCGAGGCCGGCTTCTCGCGCTCGCCGCCCGCGGTTGGCGCGGTCCCGCCCGGTCCCGGACACGTCGAGGAACGCCGGCAGACCAGCGTCAACACGACCACCACGAGCAACACCACCACCACCGCCACAACAACCAAGCGCTTCATTGTATCAGGCCTCCCTGTCGAAAGAGTCGTCAAAACGTGGCGGGTAGCTTACCT
Organism: uncultured Victivallales bacterium; assembly: GCA_964402115.1. Taxonomy (GTDB): domain Bacteria; phylum Verrucomicrobiota; class Kiritimatiellia; order UBA8416; family CAYOBW01; genus CAYOBW01. The sequence continues at coordinate 16,769 of CAYOBW010000019.1, read as the reverse complement.
GTCGGGCCCCCGCTAAAACAACGAAAAAGCGCTTTATGCCCCGGAAGATGCTGGTATGGTAGGCGCCTGACGTGGGCGGGAGCCGCGGCGGGCGAACGCCCTGCGCGCACGCGCGGGCCTGCCACGCAAACAGGAACAGGAGCGCACATGCACAACAGCCCGTCGGCAACCCCAACCCCTGGCCACAACGCCGTCCCCGCCACCTCCGCCACCACCGCCCTGCCGGCCACGCGACGCGAATTCCTGAAGTACTCCGCCGCGGCCATGGCCACCGTCTCGATCGTGCCCGGCCGCGTGCTGGGGCTCGACGGGCAGCCGCCCCCCAGCGCCCGGCTGAACATCGCCGGCGTGGGCGTGGGCGGCATGGGCCGCAGCAACCTCAAGCAGTGCGCCGGCGAGAACATCGTCGCCCTGTGCGACGTGGACCACGACTATGCCGCCAAGACCTTCCAGGAGTACCCGGACGCGAAGGTGTACCGCGATTTCCGCGAGATGCTCGACCAGCAGAAGGACATCGACGCGGTCGTGGTCGCCACCCCGGACCACACCCACGCCATCATCGCGCTGGCCGCCATCCAGGCCGGCAAGCACGTCTACGTGCAGAAGCCGATGGCGTATGCCGTCGGCGAGGCGCGCCTCCTGACCGAGGCAGCCCGCCGCCAGAAGGTCGCGACGCAGATGGGCAACCAGGGGCATTCCGGCGACGGCGCGCGCATGGTGTGCGAATGGATCGGGGACGGCGCCATCGGCCACGTGCGCGAGATCCACGCCTGGACCAACCGGCCCGTGTGGCCGCAGGGCATCGAGGTGGAGCGGCCGAAGGAAACCCCGCCCGTGCCGCCGGGGCTGGACTGGGACCGCTGGCTGGGCCCGGCGCCCGTCCGCCCCTACCACCCCACCTACCACCCCGCCAAGTGGCGGGCGTGGTGGGATTTCGGCACCGGCTCCCTCGGCGACCTCGGCTGCCACATCCTCGATCCCGCCTTCTGGGCGCTGAAGCTGAAATACCCGGAGAGCGTCGAGGGCTGCATCTCGACCTACTGGGAGGAGTTCTTCAAGGAAACCGCACCGAAGAACGAGATGTTCCCGCGCTCGACCATCGTGCGCTACAAGTTCCCCGCGCGCGGGAGAATGCCCCCCGTCCTGCTCACGTGGTGGGATGGCGGCATGCTGCCGCCCCGGCCGGAGGCCTTGGAAGAGGGCCGCCAGATGGGCGACTCCGACGGCGGCCTGCTCTTCATGGGCGACAAGGGCGTGCTCATGTGCGGCTGCTACGGCAAGAGCCCGCGCCTGCTGCCCGATAAACTCATGCAGAAATACCGGAAGCCCAAGGAGACCATCGAGCGCGTTCCCGGCGGCATGGAAGGCCACGAGAAGAACTGGCTCCGCGCCTGCAAGGGCGGACCAGCGGCCTGCTCGAACTTTGACTACTCCGGACCGCTCTCCGAGATGGTGCTCATGGGCAACCTCGCCGTGCGCTACCCCAACCGCCGCCTCCTCTGGGACGGTGAGAAGATGGCAGTCACCAACGACCCTGAAGCCAACGCCTTCGTCAGCCGCACCTACCGCGAGGGCTGGAAGTTGGGGTAAGCGGAGAGAGGTAACCAGGACCGCGCCGGCCGTCTTGGCGCTTGGCATGCTCTACGGCGACCGCGGGCAGGAATGCCCGCGGTACCGGGGCGCCGGGCTGACGCGGCGAAACTGTGTTTGCTGTGTGCCGCGCTCGCACACGGCGCCCCCCCGGCACGCTCAGTCCCGCAACAGCCCGATGAGGTCGTAGGAGAGGCCCACGGTCAGGAGGCTGACCTGGTCGTCTTCGAGCGTGGCGAACTCGTAGCGCGCCTCCAGCTGCCAGCCCGGCGTGAACCGGTAGGTGATGCCCAAACCGACCGCCGGCCCGGTGCCGCTGGCTTCCAGGTCGGCGTTGATCGCGGGCTCGCCGGGAATGTCGAAACGGCTCTTGTACTTTTCCTTCCACGTCATGGCCCCGGCGCGGCCGACAACCTGGACATCCTCGCCGATGTCGAAACCGAGCATGAGCGAGAGGTTGAAGCCGTAGATCGAAACTTCCGACTCGCCCGTGCCCGATGTGTTGTCGTGCGGATCCTGGAACTGGAAGGGCGCTTCGATGCTCCCGTAATTGCGCGGGCCGAGTTCGAGTCCGACGTGATCGGTAATCCACCCGCCCAGGTAGAGCACGCTGCCCAGGTCGTTCGCCTTGGTGTTGAACGTGAAATCAATACCGCTGACCTCACGTTGTGTGCCAGACGTTTTCAACTGCGTCGGGCCGTAGCCGACCCCGATGTAGACGGTGTGATTCCGTTCGCCCTCGCCATCGGCATCCTTCAGCTGGAACTCCGCCGCCTGCCCCGCCGCCGTCACGCAGAACGCCGCCGCTGCAACCATCATTCCTGTCCTCATGAGCCTTCCCTCCCCTTCGTGCGTTTGCCCGGACCGGTTCGCGTTTCCTGCCGCGAACGCCTCCGGCTTGTTGGTGAAGAGGCTATCCGAGGCGAACGACGGAGCGTGAATTGATAGTTCTTGGTCCATCCATTGAGCAGATCAATGGCAAACTCGGCGCTCGCTTTCGCGCCGGTCCCGGGTATGCTGATCAACCACCATGAACGTGCATCATCTCGAGCTGTTCTACTATGTGGCCAGATTCGGCGGCATCACCGAAGCCGTCCGGAACATGCCATACGGCATCCAGCAGCCGGCGGTCAGCAGCCAGCTCATTCAGCTGGAGAAGGGGTTGGGAGTGGCGCTTTTCCATCGGCGGCCGTTTGCCCTCACGGCAGCGGGGAAGGAACTTTACGCCTTCGCGGAGCCGTTCTTCGGGAATATCGAAGCCGTCGCGCTCAAGCTGCAGGGCGGGAAGATCCGCCACATCCGGATTGGCGCCTCGGAGATCGTCCTCAGGGACCACCTGCCTTTCATTGCGAAGGACGTGAAGGCGCGATTCCCGCAGCTCAAGATCACATTGCGCGAGGGGTATCAACCGCAGGTCGAGCAGTGGCTCCGCGACCAGGAGATCGACCTGGCCTTCACCCTGCTGGGCGAGAACAGGCTCGCGGACTTCAACACGCTGGCCATTATCGACATCCCCCTCATGCTGATCGTGCCGCGCAAGAGCCGGATCAAGACCGCGGATGACCTCTGGGCCATGGATCGCATCGACGAAGCGCTGATCACGCTGCCGTCGTACGGGGCCTTCGGCAGGAGTTTCCAGGAGGGGCTAAGCCGGAAGGGGATTGACTGGTTCCCCGGCATTGAGGTCAGCTCCTTGAAGCTGATCGAGACCTACGTGGCGGAAGGGTACGGGATCGGCCTGTTCCTGGACATTCCTACCATCAAGCTCCACGCCCAGGTGCGTTCCGTGCCGTTGCCCGGGTTCGCGCCCGTGCTCTTCGGCGCCATCTGGCGCGGCAAACCGACCCCCGTCATCGAGGCGTTCATCGAGGTCACAAGAAATCGCGCGAGACACGTCCTGGGGTCGGCTTTCACGGCCCCTGGGCCGGGGGCGTAGATCCTCCTTGTTCCCATTCATTCCGCGCCGGCCGGCCCGGCGGCGACCGTGACATCGCGCATGAGCGCGCCGGCTTCATCGCTCAGGCGGGCGAAGAAGCCGTACGCCAGCGTGTCGTCGGCGACCGTCAGCCGCAGCCGGTTCTCGCCGGCCTTGAGCGTGACGGGAACGCGGTATTCGTCCCGCACGGCGATCTTGCGGGACTTGGGCCCGAAAACAGCCTGGCCGTTCCAGGTGGCCGTGAGGGTGTGATCGAATCCCAGCCGCAGGAGCGCCAGACGTTCGGTCGGTGCGGTCACGACGCAGGTGGCAGTGACCGTGCAGCGGTCCGGCTGCCCAAGCCGTTTGTCGAGATCCACGTAGCGCTCGAAGAACGCGCCGGCGTAAACCTGTTCCACGGGCTTGCCGTCAACCTGGCCCGCCACCCGCCACGTTTTGATGTACTGCTGTTCGAGGCGCACGGGCTCGAGAACCTGCTCGATCGTCCGGCGCTGGTGGAGGCACAGCTGTCCGGCGAGCCCCTCGGCCAGCGCGATGTACGCCAGCGGCCGATTGGAGGCCGTCACGTAAAGGGCGTAGAGATTGTGCAGGGCGGGCGGGAGCGGGTCGAGGTAGAGATGAGCAGACCCGTCGCCCGAGGGGGTGGCACAGCGCAGGCAGCTGTGCGGCAGGAGGCGCAGCGACGGCGCCTCGAGCGCGGCCGCCTCCGCGTAGTTCCGGTCGCGAAGCCACTTCTCCATCCGCCGGTTCAGGACCCCCGCGGCCAGGCAGGCACACCGCACCTCGGGCGACGTCTTCTCGCCTGCCGCCCAGAATCCCTGGCTCCAGCAGGCGGGCACACCGCCGCTGGTCGCCGCCTGCAGCCACGCCTGCTCCTCCGCGCCGGCCGTTCCCTGCGCGCCCGCTTCGAGAAGGGCCAGACGGCGTGTGCTCTCGGCCCCAAATGCACCCTGGTCGGAGATGTACATGTGGGGCGCCCAGCTGCGTGCCGCCTGACCAGCCTCGGCCGGCAGATCGGCCTCGGCGAGGGCCAGCGACGGGGACCCCGGATAGCGCCCCTTCAGTTCGGCCAGCACAGCCTGCGCGGCGCCGAAGGTCTCGCGCAGCCGCACGGCCTGGTCCTTCGGCCGCGCCGCCTCGGCCCGCCAGATGGCCACGGCCACGTGGAACCGGAGCATGCCGCTCGTAAAGCCCGGACTCAGCCGGTCCGCCTCCGTCAGCCCCGCCAGCGCCTCGGCCTGCTGCCCAAGCACCGTGTGGGCCTCCGCGAGTTTGCGGAGTGTCGCGGGCTTGTCGGCCCCGAGCCGCAGGGCGTTCTCGAAGTGCTGCACGGAGAGCGAGCGGAGATTGCGCCGCACCTCCGCGACCTGCGAGCCGCCCGTCTTGCCGATGATGCCATCCAACCCGTCGGGAATGCTGGAGCGCAACTCCTTCCCGAGCGCGTCCGGCTCGGCCTTGAGGTACGCCTCGGCGGCCGCCAGCTGGAAGGCGACATCGCCGTCGCGGCACCCGCCCGCCAGCGCGAACTCGATGGCGGCGCGGTCGTGGCGGCCGTGGCGCAGGTAGCTCAGCGCCAGTTCGGCGTGGCGCGACTGGCGCGCGGCGAGCGCCTCCGGGGTCGCCGCCGGGGCCGCCCCCGTGGGGATCTTCACGTAGAACAGCCGCAGGTAGTCGCGCGCCCCGTCGCACCCGCCGCCGACCAGGCCCCCCAGCACGCCCCAGGACGACCGTCCGTCCTCGCGGGCCTTCCGGGCGTAGAACGGCATCACTTCGCACTGGCTGTACCAGCTGCGGGTCTGCCGCGTGAAAACGCGATAGAGCCACCGCTGCTCGACGAACCCGTTCGCGTCGCGCTCGTAGAAGTTGACGACTCCCCCCAGGCCGCGCACGCGGGCCTCGTCGTTCTGCCACTCGCCGTTCCAAATCGGCCAGAGCACGGACAGCTTGGAGACCTCGCCCTCGGGCCGGGACTCGTAGCCCCGTTTGTAGAACGGGAACAGCCAGCTCCCCTCGCGCCGGTACCCGGTCGCATCGCGGTGCGAGGCGCTGCGGTAGAGCGGCAGGAAGGAGAACGGGATGGAGAGTTCCGTGTTGTACGCGGTCTCGGGGCGCTCGGGATCGCGCCACGACTCGTAGGCGAAGAGCAACAGGAACGAACCGACGTCGAGGCTTCCGCCGGAGCGCTCGTAGGAGAACAGGGGGAAGACGCGCCACTGCCGGTACTGCTCGCCGCTGCCGTGAGCGATCAAGGTGAGGAGGTAGCTCTGGCGCGAGGAAGTCTCGACATCGTCGCGGAAGGCGGTTTCATGTGCGCCGAGGAGCAGCGGCAGGAAGGTGTCGCGGGAGCGGCAGGCGCCCCAGCGGTGCGTGTTTTGCCAGTAGAACGGGAGCACGGCCGAGCTCTGCGCGTCGGCCTGCCGGCGCGACCAGTAGAAGGGCAGCAGGGCAACGGTCCGGCGCGGACCGCGGCGGCAGTCGGTTTCGGACAGGAGCGGCCGGGTCTCCAGCTCGTGCAGCGCCCAGAATTGCGGCTGCCCCAGCCGGTACTCGAAATCCTCCTGGGATTCGCACCGCCAGCCAAACGGGAAGAGATACCACAGATTGGCGTGCCGCGCCTGCTCCGTGTGCCAGCCGAAGAGCGGAAACAGGCGACCGCCGGAGGCGCCTGCGCCCAGCGTGCGGGAGAGGAACGGGAACAGGATGTCGTAACGCACCGTGTGCGTCAGTTCGTTCTCGGTGCGGTTGAAGACCGGGCCGAGGAGGTTCCGGGTCTCGTACACCCCGCGCTTGTACAGATGCGCGCCGATGGGCACCACGAAATCGGCGGACTCCTCGAGGCGCTCGCCATTCCGCCGGCTGGCATGCCACCACAGGGGGAAGAGCAGCTTGCCGGCATCGGTCTCGCCGTGGGTCGCCACATGCCAGGACCAGTAGAGCGGGTAGAGCGCGTGACGGGAGGAGGCGAACGTGCCGGCCGAGTCGGTGCGCGCTTTGTGCGACTCCCGGTAGGGGATGACCCAGAGCGAGTCGGCGCTGCGCTGGAAACGGACGCGTCCTTCGGAGGACTCGACCGAACGCGTCCGGTGGTAGAGCGGGAAGAGCCCGTCGGAGGACCACGTAGAGATGCGGGTGTCGCCGGCCGTGTTGGTCGAGGCGGAGCGGTGCCACCAGCTGAGCAACAGGACCCCGCCGCTGTTCGAGCGCGACCGCTGTGAGCTGCCGGTGTACCGGTCGCGGTCGAGCCAGAAGAGCGGCAGCACGCCGACGCCGCTGTCGTCGCGCTCGGCTGACTGGTAGGATGACTTCCACAGCAGCGGCCAGAGGTAGTGGCCCGAACCGTTCGCGTCCCAGCGATTGTGCTGCAGCAGCCCGATGTTGAGGGTGGTCGTATCGCCCTGCTCCCCGTAGTAGAACGCCGGAAACAGGGCGAGGTGGTGGTCGTTGCCCGTCGGCTCGGCGCCGCTCCACAGGAAGGGAAAGAGCCAGATGTCGTGCCCCTTGCCCGTGCGCACGCCGCAGAACGGCCACACGCAGTAGAACTGGCTGGGATAGGCCGTCGGGTAGCGGTGCGGGAAGCTGAGGAGCTGGTTGACGGTGTACGCGGGGGTGGCTTCCCGCGTGTAGAGCGGCCAGAGCAACTCCGTGCGGGCGGTGCGCGTTTCGGGGTCGGTGTTCCGGTAGAAGAGCGGCCAGACTTTGACATCGTCGGCCCTGGCGGCGGCACAAGCCAGCACGCCGCAAAGGAGAACCCGCACCCCTCGCATACCCACCTCCCCGAGCACATGCGCCCGCCAACACACCCTCACGTTACGCACATCCGGATGCGGCGGCAACAGGAAAGCAGGGTCCGCAACCGCTTGTCGGTGTGGTAGAAGACGTCCTGGCCGCTGGGCTTGAGCCGCGGATGGCGTATGGGTGCTCACTCCTTGCTGCAGCCAGGCACCTTGTCCGGCCTCTGCACAAAGGAAGCAGTGAACACTTCCCTTCCCCCGACAAATGTGCAGATAATTTGCCTGGCACCCATACTGTCTGCCCTCTGCCGGTGATGGGAAAGATTCAGGAGGCCATGAAATGGAGAAGCTGAAGCGACACATATTGGGAACCGCTATTCTTTTGGCCCTCGCGTTCGGCGCGAGAGTCGCGGCCGCGGCCGACGCGCCTCCGGAGAACAAGGGCAGCCAAGGAGGACCTCGCACAGGTCGGCGAGTTGAAGCTGGAGGAGAAGACCTTCACGCCCGGCACCGCTGCGAAGCTCGGCCTGCTCGAAACCACGCGCCTGCGCGCACTCGGCAAACTCGGCGACAGCTGGCTCGACCTCACCGATCTCAACGTTGTGTGGACCAGCTCCGCGCCCGACCTGGTGACGGTCTATCAAGGCGGCCTCGTGCAGCGCCTGCGTCAGACTACGACCGATGTCACGATCATCGCAAAGACCCTCAACGGCATCGCCGCGCCCGCGCAGGTCGTGCCGCCGGCTCCGGGGAAATGACTTGAGAGATGAGACACTATGAAATACACATTCACACTCCTGACCGCCCTGCTGCTGACACCGCTGGCAGCCGGAGTCGCGGCGGAATCGGCCGCGTCAAGCGGGGACAAACAAGGTAAGCTGGTGGTCTGTTTCGCTTCGAAGGGGGACTACTCGCATACGCCGGCAAGCGAAGCCGGTTTGCGTGGATTGGCGGGCCTGTTGCACAAGCATGGCTACCGGGGCACGTACTATCTGAAGCCCGCAACGGTGCGCGCTTGCCAGGCCGATCTGAAGGAATGGCGCGAGAAGTACGGCGATGAAGTCGGTTGGTTTGCCGACGGGTGCTCCCTCGCATCGGCCGCGGATGAGTTGGCACAACTGCGGGGCTTGGCGACCGGCCAGCCGGTCCGCAGCGCCGGGCAATTGCGGTACGGCAGGGATTGGGTGGAGTTGTTTCAGAGATACGGCGTGGAGTCGGTGTGGGGACGCTGTTATGAACAGACCGCGACCGATGGGATCACCGATCGCGGCTGCCCGTTTGGGTTCTACTATGCCTGGCCCGATTGCTTCAAAGCCCCCAATCCCGGGAGCGGGGGCGTGGTCAGCGTGCCCTGGCTTTCCAATGACTTGAATCTGGTCTTCCGCACCGCCCAGCAGTCCACGTTTACGTTTGATCCCAACGACCCCCAGGACCTCGGCGTGAGCACTCCCGGCGACGACTCGTTTTGGGTCGCGGAGTTGAACGAATACAAGAAGCAAACCAAGTACAACAGGATTGTTCCGCTCGTGATCCAGCAGGAGATTGAGGAGTTCAGTTTCACAACGCGCAAGGAGTGGAAGGAATCCGGCCGCGCGATCCTTGAGAATCTGCTGAAGCTCCTCAAGCGGGAGGAGATCCAGGTGGTGACGGTCTCCGAGGCGGTAGACCTGTACAAAGCGGCCTACCCGGAGGCGACACCGCCCACGTACGGACTGTTTGGCAACATCGCCGCCGCCACGTCGATCGTCAGAACCAACAGGAGCCTGCAAGTGGTAACCGCCCCGTTCGCCAGCGCCCGCAAAGCGGCGTTCGAGTGTTTTGGCCCGACTTTGAATGGCTTTTACGCCACGGGGCGGATCGGGCACACCTGGTATTACTACGACTCCAAGGGCGCGCGCCTGGACGAGTTCGGCAAGAACTTCAGTTACTTCGACAAGGCCGGCTTGCTGGTGTTTGTGGAAGGCAATTCCACACCTGTACGAATCACGCCCTACTCCAACCTGCCCGCCGATGCCTATCGAACCGCCATCCTCCCGGAGATGTCGCCATGGTTCGCCACGCACAAATTCATTCCCACTGCGGACGTGAAGGTGGTGAAGTCGGAACGGGAGCTGCGCGTCACCGCCAAAACGGTCGCATCCAGGAGTCCCGTGTTTTCGGGCGACAGCCTGCCGTATGGGGTGATGCTTTGGGGAGACTTCAGCGCATATCGCGCGCCTTCGAGTGCGCCCGAAGGGACGAAAGTTCTCGGCGACGAGGGGCTGTTCATCCCTTGGGTGTTGAAAGAAGGGGAGAATCATCTGGATTTGCGTTTTGCGATTTCGCCGCGATCAGGGCGTGGGGATCGATGAGTGAGCGATGCTGATGAATTCTACCTTCCAGTTTGCCCCCGTCAGTGCATTGGTCTCTCTTGGACATCATCAACCGGAAGGAGTCCCGTCCGCAGGACAAACCGAAGCTTTTCTCGGAACTGCCGCCCGAAGAGCAGCGAAGATTCTGAAATGGTATCCCGAACTGAAGGAGCTAACACACTATTATGAAAAGACCTTTGCACTCTTTTGTGTGCGTCATTCTGTTCGCACTCACCAGTCCGTGCTTCGCCACGGATGCAAGCAAGCCCAACATCATCTTCATCCTCGCCGATGACCTCGGCGTTCCCGACGTCTGCTGTTATGGTGGCGAGTTCAAGACGCCACACCTCGATTCGCTCGCAGCGGGCGGGACGCGTTTCGAGTATTGCTTCGCCGCGCCGCTATGCGCGCCGTCGCGGGCAATGTTGATGACGGGGCGCTACGCCTTCCGCACCGGGGTGACGGACAACCACGTCGGTGAGCTACTTACTCCGGAGAAGGACGGATGCGTCGCGCAACTGATGAAGCAGGCGGGCTACGCCACGGCGGTCGCGGGAAAATGGCGCCAGCTTTCCCATTTCACGACAAAGGAAGACGGCGCGAAGTGGGGTTTCGACGAGTTCTTGATTTGGGGCGCTGGCACACCGGAGGAAGGCGAAGAAGACGGCGGGAACAAGAAGCCCGACGCTGAGGGGGAAACGAGCAAGGCGGGACGATACGGGGCGTCAGAGTACAATCTCAACGGCAAGCCGCTCCCCGATTCCAAAGGCAAATACGGACCTGATGTGTTGCAGGAATTCGTTCTCGATTTCGTCCGACGCCACAAGGACAAGCCGTTCTTCGTCTATTATCCGACGCCCTTGATCCACTCGCCGATCCAGCGAACGCCCGACAGCGCGTCAGCGAGCAGGGACGAAGGGAATGGCAAAGGAAAAGGATTCTATGCCGACAACATCGCCTACATCGACAAGCAAGTCGGCCAACTCGCCGCCGAACTCGACAAGCTGCATCTGCGCGAGAATACGCTCATCGTCTTCACCGGCGACAATGGCGGCAGGGCGAGGGGCACGGTGAATGGCCGGCCCATAGACGGCAGGAAGCGCGAGCTAAACGAAGGCGGCAGCCGCGTGCCGCTCATCGCAAATTGGCCCGGCACCACGCCCGCGGGTGTCGTGCGCAAGGACCTCACCGATTTCACCGACCTGCTCCCGACCTTCGCAGCGCTCGCCGGCGTGGCGCTGCCGACCGAGCGGAAGATCGACGGCCACAGCCTCGCGCCGCAGCTTCGCGGCGAAGTCGGCCAGCTGCGGGAATGGGCGTACGTGCAGCTCGGCAAGAACCACTACGTGCGCAGCGAGCGGTGGAAACTCACCGGCGACGGCCAGCTCTTCGACATGAAGGATGCCCCGTGGAAGTAAAACCCCGTGCCCGCCGACACGAGCGACGCCGAGGCGAAGGCGGCGCGCGTCAAGCTGCAAGCCGCGCTCGCTGGCTTGCACGATGACCCATCACCCGTCAAGCCGCTCAGCAAGAGAGCCAAGAAGAAAGCCGCGAAATGAAACACGTTGTCCTCGCACTCGCATACTGGGTCTTGGTTCCGCTGGCCGCACTCCCCGCCGCCGAGACACCGAAGCCGAAGCCCAACATCGTCTTCCTCTTCGCCGACGACATGGGCTGGGGCGACCTGCGTTGCTACGGCCATCCGTATGCCAAGACGCCGAACCTCGACAGGCTCGCCAGCGAAGGCACCCGTTTTCAGCAATGCTACGCCACGGGCGTCACCTGTTGCCCCAGCCGCACGGGCTTCATGACCTCGAAGTTCCCGGCGACGTTCGCAGATTATCCGGCCAGCGGCGGCTTCGGCGGTCGCGTGACGATCACCGAGTTGCTGAAGAAACAAGGCTACGCCACCGGCCACTTCGGCAAATGGCACATCGGGCCCGAGACGAAGCCGGGCACCTACGGCATGGATTGCATCGGCGGCGACGAAGCCGGCAGCGGCAAGAAGAACCAAGACGACCGTGGCCGCGACGCGCACGTTTACGACAACGCCATCCGTTTCATCGAGCAGCACAAGGCCAGCCCGTTCTACGTCAACGTGTGGGGCCACATCCCGCATCACCCGGTGAACCCGTCGCCGACCGTGCTCGATGCGTTCGGGCCGCTCCAAGTGGACGAGGCGGAGTTTCCCGCCCCCATGCGAGAGAAGTTTGCCATCTGCCGGAAACAGGGCGGCGACGTGAGCCGTCACATGCGCGCCTACCTCGCGGAGTTGAAAGTACTCGATGACAACGCGGGCCGATTGCTTAAGCGGCTCGACGAACTTGGCCTGCGCGAGAACACCATCGTCGTCTTCGCCAGCGACCAAGGCCCGGCCCACATCCGGGACGGCAGCGAAGGCGTGCGACTGAACGCCATGGGCTTCGCCGGCCCATTCCGCGGCGGCAAGCACAACCAATACGAAGGCGGCGTGCGCATCCCGTTCGTCGTGCGCTGGCCCGGCCGCGTGCCGGCGAAGCGCGTTGATGAGAAGTCCGTGATCAGCGCCATTGATTGGTTGCCGACGCTCTGCGCGCTGACGGGCACGCAGATCAATGCCGCCGACTTCGACGGCGAGGATATGTCTGCCGCATGGCTGGGCAACGGCGAGCACGTGCGCGCCAAGCCGCTTCTCTGGAAGACCGGCGCGCCACACAGCGAAGGCACGATTCGCGATGGTCAGTGGAAACTGCATCACCCCAACAAGAGAGGCGGCGAACTGGAACTCTTTGACGTGGTGGCCGATCCCGGTGAGCAGCACAACCTCGTGAAAGAACATCCCGACATCGTGAAGCGGCTCAGCGCCAAGGTTGAAGCCTGGGTGACGACTTTGCCGAAGCAATACATCAAGACCGACGACAAGGACAAGTAGGCCGCCACATGAAACACACAATCCTCGCGGTCCTGCTGCTCTCCGCAGCCGGGCCAGTAGTGATAAGAACTTGCCTTTTCGCCTGCCTGGTTTTCGCCGCAAGTCTGGATGCGGCTGCATTGGCTGGAGGTGCGCGCCTGGTCCAAAGCCTGGATGCCAATTGGAAATTCCACCTGGGGGATGTCCCCGGGGCGCAGGCTGCCGCCTTTGCTGAAGCAGCCTGGCGCGGGCTCGATGTCCCGCACGATTGGAGCCTCGAGGGCGACTACGCCGCCGCCAATCCCACCGGAGACAAATGCGCCTATCTGCCCTCGGGCATCGGCTGGTACCGCCGGGTCCTCGACCTGCCGGACGCCTGGAAGGGCAGGGTGGTGACCCTGGAGTTCGAGGGCGTGTACATGAACAGCACCGTCTGGCTCAACGGTGCGCGCATCGGCGGCTGGCCCTATGGCTATACCACCTTTACCTGCGACCTCACGCCGCACCTCAAGCCCGGGCACAATGTGCTGGCCGTGCGCGTGGACAATTCGCAGGAGCCCAGCGCGCGCTGGTATCACGGCTGTGGCATCTATGGCCACGTCCGCGTCCTGGCCACCGATCCCGTGCATGTGCCGCCTGGCGGTGTGTTTGTCCAAACGCCCGCCGTCAGCGAGGCGTCCGCGGCGGTGCGCGCCACGGTGGAAATACAAAACGCCTCGTCCGCCGCCGCCGCTGTTGCCGTGGAGGTCGAGATCCTGGGACCGGACGGGCGCAGTGCCGGCAAACATTCGGCCCCGTCCAGTGTGGCGGCGGGCGCGGCCGGGCAGGTGAAGCTGGACTTGACCTTGGCGCGGCCCGCGCTCTGGTCGCTGGAGACGCCGGCCCTTTACACCTTGATCACGCGGGTGGTGCGCGACGGCGCGGTGGTGGATGAAGTCGCGACCCCGTTTGGCGTTCGCAGCCTGCGCTTCGACGCCAACCAAGGACTCTTCCTCAATGGCCGGCATCTCAAGTTGCAAGGTGTCTGCGAACACCAGGGCGGCAGCCCGGTGGGCGCGGCCATGCCCGAGGCCTTGCTGGAGCGGCGCCTGCGCCAGCTCAAGGAGATGGGGTGCAATGCTATTCGCACGGCGCACAATCCGCAGTTGCCGGCCTTCTACGAGTTCTGCGACCGGCTGGGATTTCTCGTCATGGATGAGGTGTTCGATGGCTGGCACAATAAGGCGGGGGAGGATTACGGCGCGCGGTTCTTTGGCGAATGGTGGCGCCGCGATGTCGCTTCCTGGATCCGGCGCGACCGCAATCATCCCTGCGTGATCCTCTGGAGCATCGGCAACGAGACCGGGCACAACGACAAGCACGGCATCACGCAGTTCATCCACCAGCTTGATGCCACGCGGCCGGTGACCGGCGGCGATGTGATTGAGGGCGTGGATGTGGCGGGGTTTAACGGGCGTTCCGCGCCGAGCGACGCGGCGCTCGAAAAGTTCCACCAGCAGAATCCGGCCGTCCCCATGGTTATGACGGAAGAGCCCCACACCTTCCAGACGCGCGGCTTTTATCGCACGGTGAACAGTGTCTCCAAGAGCCACGACAAGAGCCACGATCCGCTGCCCGATTACGCCGCTCCGGAGGTGTTCAGCGGCGGACACTCGGCCTACCGGTCGTCCTATGACAACGTGGGCCGCCGCCTCCTGGCGCGCAATTGCTGGGCGCGCACGGCGTCGCGGCCCTGGATACTCGGCGAGTTCCGCTGGACCGGCTTCGATTACCTGGGCGAGTCCGCCTGGTCCGGCAACGAATCGCTCGCGCGCGAGTTTAACTTCGGCGTGCTCGACCTGGCCGGTTTCCCGAAGGACCACTATTATTTCTATCAGAGCATCTGGACCGGGAAACCGATGGTTCATCTGCTGCCGCACTGGACTCACCCCGGTCTCGAGGGGAAAACCATCCCGGTGGTGGCTTACGCGAACGCGGAGGAGGTCGAATTATTCCAGGATGGCAAGTCGCTGGGCCGCCAGCCGCGCTCCAAGCTGTTCGAATGCGTGTGGCCCGTGCCGTATCGCCCCGGCGAACTCAAAGCGGTGGCCTACCGTGGCGGCCAGCCGGTGGCCGAAACCACGCAGCGCACCGCCGGCGCGCTGGCGCGGCTCGGGCTTACGACCGATAACGCCAGCCTCAAACCCGACCGCAACGACCTGGCACTGGTGACCATAGCCGTGCGCGACACGCAAGGCACCTTGGTGCCCGATGCGGACAATCGCATTGAGCTTTCCTGGGTCGGCCCGGTCCGTTGGCTCGGCGGCGAGAACGGCGATCCCGTGGACATCACCCCCCAGCGCGCGCCCGGGCGCAAGGTCTTCGCCGGCCTGTCGCGCGGCTTTTTCGCGGGGGTGGACGGTCAGGCTGGCCCCGTGGAAGTGGCGGCCATGGGCGTGCTGGGGCCTTCCTATTTTAGCGACCAGGCCACCGTTGCCGTGGCCTTCGAGCGCGTGGCCTTGCGCGGGGCATCCGCCGCGTCGCCGGTGGAGATCCATTATACCACGGATGGTTCAGCGCCTACGCTTTCCTCGCCCCGTTACGAAGGGCCGCTGGTTTTGCGTCAGACCACCACGGTGCGCGCCGCCGCTTTCCGCCAGGGGCAGTCGGTGGCCGCCGCCACTGGGGCCTTTACCAAAGGCCCGCTCCCCGCTTCCGTCGGCAAGGTGAGCACGGGCGAGGACATGGGCGCTGCGGAAGATCCGACCCAGAAAAAGACCGACGGGAAGAAGAAGAAACCCAAGAAATAACCCCGGGTATCCAACATGACCGCACATAGCCTCCCCATGTCCTTTGCCTTTTGTCTTTCGACCTCATCTGAAGCGGCGTGGCTTTCCTGCGGCCTCTGTTCGCCACTTCCAATGACTGGAACTGGTGATCAAATGAAAACGAAAAGAACGAGCATGAAACAAATCCGCCTGCTCCTTGCCGTCCTGCTGCTGGCACCGCCGGCTGCGCTGCAGGCTGTCGAGCCGAAACTGCCGGCGCTCGCTGGCGATGCTCCGATTTCCATCACGGATATGCGGACCGAGGGTGTGGTCCAGCCGATGGGCATCGAGGAGGCCGCGCCCAGGTTCTCCTGGCGCTATGCGGCTTCGCCCCAGGCGCCGCGAGGCTTCCGGCAGAGTGCGTGCAGGATTCAGGTGGCGTCTTCACTGGAGAAGCTGTCGCAGGGACAGGCGGATCTATGGGACTCGGGCAAGCGGGCGGGCTCCGACACATTGAGCATCCTTTACGCCGGAAAGCCGCTCCAATCCGCCACGCGCTACTTCTGGCAGGCGACCGGCTTTGATGCCGCCGGAAAGACCTATGCGTCACAGCCGCAGTTCTTCGAGACCGGACTCTTGAAGGCAGAGGACTGGGGCGGCGCCCAGTGGATCGGGGCGCGGAACCAACGACCGAAAACCATTCCGGCCAACTTGCAGCGCCTGGGTGACGCGACGTTCGCGACCCGCTTCCGCATTCTGGATGGCGCGGCGGTGGTGCTCTTCCAAACCACGTATGCGTGGGGCAAAGACAACAAACTTGAGATTCAGACCGGTCAGCCGGGGAAACTGGTCATCACCCCCTTTGATCCCAAGAACAAGGCGGCCGCGGCAAAGGAATTCCCGCTGCCGATGAACATCGCTACCGGCACGTGGCACACGCTGGAGATCATCCGGCAGGGAGCCGAATCCACCTTCGAGATCGATGGCCAGAAGGTGGCGGCGGAAACCCTGAATGCCGACGCCGGCAAGACGGGCACGCTGGCACTGGGCGCGTCCACAAAGCCCAAGCAAGGTGTCGTTCAATACGATGATTTCCGGCTTACCGCGGATGGCGAAACGCTGGTGCAGGAAGGCTTCGACAATCCCGCTGTCTTCGCCTTTCAGGAGTATTTTCACAGCAACAGGTCCTACGCACAGGTGAAGGAGGGTGTGCTGGAGGTCCGTGCGCTCAACACCTATCTCGACCCCAAGGACAGCCTCGCTGCTCCCTTGTTCCGGAAGACGTTCGCCACGGAGCGGAAGAAGCTCGTGCGCGCCCGGGCTTATGTGTCCGGTCTCGGCTGCTACACCTTCTGGCTCAACGGAAACCGCCTCGACGACTTCCTCCTTCATCCCGGGTTTGCCCGTTACAGCAAGACCGCCTACTACACGGTTTACGATCTGACCGATCATGTCGCCGCCAGCAACGCGCTGGCCTTCGAACTGGGCCGCGGCTGGTATGCCATGACCACGCCCACGCTGTGG
>CAYOBW010000018.1:0-49561 GCA_964402115.1 uncultured Victivallales bacterium | reverse complement strand
CGAACCGCCGGCGGAGGGGGAGGGCGCTACCAACGCCCCGCCGGACGGCCCGGAAGCGGTGGAATCGCCATGATGTCTCCCTCTGTGGGACATCGCTCCATGGGCCGCCGCATGCTTGCCGCCTGCCTCATGGCTGTCTGCCTCTCGTACGCGTCCCGCGCGCCTGCCGCCGTCGCGCCGCCGGTCATTGCCGACATCAGCATGGCCAGTTCGAACCTCGC
This sequence comes from uncultured Victivallales bacterium, assembly GCA_964402115.1. Lineage (GTDB taxonomy): Bacteria > Verrucomicrobiota > Kiritimatiellia > UBA8416 > CAYOBW01 > CAYOBW01. The sequence goes on along the minus strand of CAYOBW010000018.1, from coordinate 49,340 downwards.
GCTGCACGTCCTGATCCCGGAGGGCGCGCAGGCGGCGGTGGTGGAGGCTTCCGAAACGATGGCGGAGGGGTCGTGGCAACCCATCCTGAGCCAGCGGGTCAACGGAGTCGGCACGGCCGGCTTTAACCTGCCGCGGCCGGGATCCCGCCTGTTCTTCCGCGTGAGGACGCGTTCGACGCCGCTGTTCCCCGATACGGCATCCGACGCATTCAGTTACCAGGTGGCGCCTGCCGCGCAGCAACTGAATCAGGCGGCGGAGAACGCGGTGTTGGTGGTCCGTTTCCGGTTCCGGCTTGACGGTTCCGACAGGATCCGGATGACGCGCGACGGCGTCTTGTGGGAGCACGTCAACTGGGACTGGCCGGACACCGACGTCTCCATCAACGGCGTTAGCTGGCAGCCGCGCTTGAAGAACGTGCTCATGTCAGCCGGACCCGGGCCGTTTCTGCCGCCCGACGCCTCGTTCCTCGGGGCCCAGGTCAAGGTGGCCAAGGGCCGCGATACCGTGGTCCTGGAACGAGAGGAAGATGCGCTGCTGATTCTGGTCAACGATACGCCTCCGGGCGCCGCTGAGTACGAATTCACCGTGACGATACCCAAGGCTCGCCGCGTGCCCAAAGCGCACGGGCGGAGCGCGCCGGAGCTGCGGCTGCACATTGCCGCCGAAATCGACGGCAGCGACCGCTTGGTCATCACCCGTGAGCAGGCGGAGTGGAGCCACCTTCGCTGGAAATGGCCGTCATGGGTGACGATCAACGACTACGACTGGCATCCGGACCGGCAGCCGGTGCTGACCAACGCCGCGGCATCCGCGTTCCTGGACACGGCTGTCGACTTCAGCTCATGCGAGGTGCTGGAGCGGGAAGGCCGCGACCTGTGCGTGGTGGAGGCGCTGCCGTCGTCGGTGGTCGTGCATTTCGCCGACAATCCGAACCACGCCGCCCTCTACCGGCTGACCCTGGGTTTCCGGAAACGGGCGGAACGGACCGCGCCCTGACACGCTACCCGGCGTCGCCGGCCGTGCTGGAGGGATGCAGCCGAAAGCCCCGCTTCGGCGTGTCAACGCCGCTTTGAAAATGACCGTCTCCTTCGTCTTCCGCGGAACCGCAGAACCCCCAACCGCAGCCTGTCAAAGGAAAGCGAGCCGCCACGGGGCCGTGCGCCGCGGCTACTTCGACTGGCCCGTGCGCCGCTGCATGAGCGACTCGATCTCTTCGGCCTCGATCGGGATGTCGGCCATCAGGTCCACGGCGCCTTCATCGGTGATCACGATGTCGTTTTCGAGCCGCACGCCGAAGCCCTCGTCCGGCAGGTAGATGCCGGGTTCGACGGTCAGCACCCAGCCCGCGGCGAACGGCTGGCACAGGGGGCCGACGTCATGCACGTCCAGGCCGAGCGGGTGGCCGAGGCCGTGGTTGAAGTACTTCTTGCAGGCGGGCTTGTCGGGGTCCTGCTTCTTCACGTCGCGCGGCTTCAGCAGGCCGAGGGCGAGCAGCTCCTCGGTCATCAGCGCGTCGGCCTCCTTCTGCCAGTCGCGGTGCAGCTTGCCGGGCACGGCGGCTTTCGTCAGCGCGCGCAGGACGCGGAGCACGGCGTCGTACACGCGGCGCTGGCGGCGCGTGAACCGGCCGCTGACGGGGATCGTGCGCGTGAGGTCGGCGTTGTAGTTGCCGTAGCTGGCGGCCACGTCGAGCAGCAGCACGTCGCCCCGGCGGCAGGTCTTGTCGTTCTCGTTGTAGTGCAGGATGCACGAATTGGCGCCGGCGGCGATGATGGGGTTGTACGCGAACCAGCCGTGCCGGCGGATGAACTCGCGCGCGAACTCCGCCTCGACCTCGGCCTCGTTGATCCCCGGCTTCACGACGCGCAGCACGCGCAGGAACCCGGCCCGCGTGATGGCGCAGGCGCGCCGGAGCAGCTCCTGCTCGGCGTCGGCCTTGGCGAGGCGCAGGGGGTGCAGGATCCGCGCCAGGCGCTGGTACTGGTGGAGCGGGTAGCGCGCCTGGCAATCGCGCACGAAGCGGTCGTCGCGCGTTTCGACCTCGTGGGCGGCGCGCGCGTGCTCGTTGCGGTTGAGATACACGTGCTCCGCCTCGCCCATCAGCTGGTGGAAGATCGTCCGGAACTCGGACAGCCACCGGACCTGGGCGATGCCGCTGATCTTCTGCGCCTCCTCCTTGGAAAGCTTGTGGCCCTCCCAGACCGTGAGGTGCTCGTTCGGCTCGCGCAGGAAGAGGATCTCCCGCTGCTTCTCGTTGAAGGCGTTGGGCGCGAGCAGCAGGATGCTCTCCTCCTGCTCGATGCCGGTGAGGTAGAACAGGTCGGAGTTCGGGTGCATGAGCAACGTGCCGTCGGCGTTCGTCGGCAGGATGTCGTTGGCGTTGACGACGGCGAGTGCGTGCGGCGGCAGGGCCTTCTTCAGCTTCTCGCGGTTCTCGACGAAGAGCTTGGCAGGTATCGGCGCGTGTCTCATATTCCCATTCCCCTTTGCATGGTCGGAGGCCCGGACCGTCCGCAGCCCCGGAACTGATTGCGCAGACGATACAGGGCCGGGGTGCGCGATTCAATCCCGAAGCGGGGGTTGATGGAAGAGGTGAACGGTGAACGGTGAACGGTAAGCAGTGAACAGTAAGCAGTGAACAGTGAACAGTGGACAGTGAACGGTGGACAGTGAACGGTGGGGCAGCGGGGCTACTTCTCTTCCTTGTGCGCGGCTTTGCGCATGACGTCGGCATGCGCCTCGCGCAGGCGCTTCGGCCAGGCGAAGGTCGGCGCCTTCGAGGGGTCGTACCCCTCCAGGTGGCCGCCGTGCAGGCGCGTCGCCGGCTTGGTGTAGACGAGCACCGTCTCCCCGAAGACCTCGCGGCAGAGGGCGGCCAGGCCGGGGTCGTAGGCGAGCAGCTCGCGGCGCGTGTTCACGAAGATGTGGTCGTTGTCGTTCTCGCGGTTGTTGTCGAACCACGACTGCACGCCTTCCGCAAAGTACTCGTGACGATTGCTCGCGGCGTACGCGCCCTTCCAGAGCCCCTGCCGCATGGCGGACTCGTAAGCCTCCTTGAGCCGGCGGTCGAAGGTGGGGTCAACCCGCGCGAGCCCGCGCAGGTGGATGGTGTGGGAGAACTCGTGGATGAGGATGCACTCCGTCGCATAGGGGTCGCCGGGGTACGCCAGCAGGTTCTCCTCGCCGCAGGAGCAGTACGGGTCGGTTGCGCTGCCGCCCGTGCCGCGGGCGCGGGCGTCCCAGTGGGCCTTGGGTTCCAGCCAGGCAAACTCCGGCAGATCCGTGGTGAACTCGTTCCACGCCAGGATGCACATGCGCGAGCCGCTCCCGATCAGCGCTTCGCGCACATCGGGCCGGTTGGCGAGCATGAGGTTGACCAGGTAGGCCGCCTCCCGCAGGGCGTAGTCATTGACCCGCTCCGACGCGACGATCGGGAAGCCGTTCGCGCTGATGAACTTGCTGTAGAACGCGGGGACCTTCAATGCGGGCGGGGGCGGCGCGATAGGGGTCAGGGCCGGGGCGGCCGGGGGCTCCCCGGCGGCGGCCGTCACGACGGTAAGGGCGAGCGCTGCCAGCCAGACTTTCGTTGCCATTTTCGCTATCCTTTCCCGCCGGTACGCCGCAAGCCGGCCCGCACCAGCTCCGGCAGGTACTTGACCGGCACGGAGCCCTGCCGCAGCACGACGTCGTGGAAGCGGCCCAGGTCGAACGCGTCGCCCTGCTCCCGCTGGATTTCCTGCCGCAGCCGCGCGAAGGCCATGCGGCCCACGAAGTACGAGGAGAGCTGGACGGAGCTCTGCTTGGCGCGCACGATCTTGAGGCGCGCCTCGCCATCGGACTGGAACGCCTCGTCGCACAGGAAACGCAGGGCCGCTGCCTCGTCCAGGTTGCCGCCGTGCAGGCCCTGGTCGAGGATGGCGTTGGCCACGGCCCGCAGGTAGAACTTGAGCGCGACCAGGCGCAGCGCCAGGTCGCCGCCGCCATAGCCCTCGTCGAGCAGCATCTGCTCGCAGTAGACCGCCCACCCCTCGCAGTACACGCCCGAACCGCACACGCGCCGCACGAGCGACGGCTGGCGGTTGGCGTAGTCGAGCTGGACGTAGTGGCCGGGGTACGCCTCGTGAATGGTCAGCACCCGCAGCATGCGCCGGTTGTACTCCTCCAGCAGGCTGCGAACGCGCGCGGCCGGCCAGTCCCGGGGCCCGGGGCCGATCGCGTAAAGGCTCGGCCGGTTCGCGTCCAGCGGCGGTGCGCTCGTGAGGTCGGCCAGCGAGTTTCCGCGCCGGAACTCGGGCATCTCGACGATCTGGCAGCGGTCCGGCACCGGCAGCCGCAGGAGGCCCCGGGCGGAGATGAAGCGCTTCAGGCCGGCGACGGTGGCCCGCGCCTCGCGCACGAGGTCCTCCGGCCGGGCGTGGTCCCGGCCGATCGCTTCGAGCACGGCGCGCACGGTGGCCCGCCGCCCCTCCGCGTCGGTGGGCGGCAGGGTTCGCCGCGGGCAGAGCCGGCACCACAACTGCCGGGCGATGACGTACATCTCCGCCGTGACGCGCTGGAACTCCACCTCCGCCTCGGCCAGCACCGCGCCGGGGCTGACGCCCGCGGCCAGCTCCAGTTCGAACTTGCGGGCGAAGGTTCGCGGCCCCAGCCGCCACTCGCCGTCGGCCCGCGGCAAAAGCTCGCGCTCGAGGAAGCGCTGGTGTCGCCGCAGGGCCGCCAGCACCGGCGCCGCGCCGGCCTTCAGCGCCCTGGCCGGCGCGCCCTTGCCGGCCAGCTCGAACAGCTCGCGCTCGAAGAAGCCGATCGCGCCCAGGTTCTGCTGGATGGCCGTCTCCGTCACGACGCGCGGCGGGCGGCGGAGGTTCTCCCGCGCGGCGGCCAGCATGCGCGGCGCCTGTGCCATCCGCGCGAGGGCGTTGGCGACGTTGGCGGCGGGGGGCAGGGGCGACTGGACGAAGAGCAGGTAGACGCCCTCGGTGGCGCAGGCGGTGTACACGCGCGGATCCAGCTCGAGCGGGCGGATGTGCTGCTCCACCCACAGGTCCCGCTCCAGCGCGTCGCGGACCATCGCGTAATCGATCCGGGCCGGCGCCGACAGCCGCGCCTCGTCCACGCGGCGCGGCAGCTCCCGCAGCACGCCGCGCGTGTACGCCAGCCAGCGGGTGTGCGCGGCGGCCGACAAATCGTCGAGCAGGTGATCGAACCGGTGGTCGCCCAGCCGCGTCGCATCGAGCGGGCGCAGGCGCATGGAGGCCTCCAGGTGGTCCTGAAAGAAGTCGCGCAGCGCGGCGTCAGCGGGGGCGGTCCGGGCGTGCGCGGGGGCTTTCATGCCCGCTCCTGCTGCGCGAGCTTCAGCAGCCAGCGACCGTAGCAGTAGATCATGACCGCGGCGCACAGGCCGATCAGGGCGAAGACGTACCAGGTCACGCCGACGTGGTGTTGCGCGTAAAGCAGGCGGGTGAGCGCTTCGGGGCTCTGCCCGGTGGCTGTCACCAGGCGGGGGAACGCCTCGCCCACCTTCAGGGCCTCGTGCGTGACCTGGTCGGCGGTGCACCCGTGCGCGAGCAGCAGCTGGCGGGCGAACTCGTCCTTGGAGGAGAAGATATCGTAGAGGGAGGGCCCGAGCTTGCCCTCGATGGTCCAGCCGATCAGGATGGGCGCCTGCGAGAAACCGATCCACATCGCCTTCTTGTCGGGCGGCGCGATGTTGCCGAGGTACTCGCTGTACTTGGGGCTGGCCAGCATCTCGCCGGCGCTGAAGATCACCAGCGCCAGGACGGCGAACCAGGCCTGGTTGGTCCACCCCAGCAGCCCCAGCGCGGCGCAGACGAGCAGCGTGCCGACCAGCAGGCAGGTGGTGGCGCGCCACCGGGCGCCGATGGCGGCAAACAGGAAGCAGGTGAGCATGATCAGGCCCGAGTTGATGTTCACGATGCCCTCGGGCTGGATGGTCAGGCCGGCCTTGTCCATGCCGAGCAGGAAATGCCAGCAGGCGCTGCGCGTGCCGTCAGGGCCGAAGAGCGTGCGGACGATGGCCGAGGTGTCCACCCAGTCATCCACGTACTTGGGCAGCACGTCCCAGAGCATCGGGAACATCAGCCACCAGACGGCGAAGATCAGCAGGTAGAGCGCGAGGTGGGGCTTGCGCAACTCCCGCAGGGAGGCGAGCACGAGCGGCTCTTCGCGCTCGTGGCCGTCGCGGATGCGCTGGCGGCGGGCCAGGCGCTCCTCGCGGCCCGGCTCGCGGTAGGTCAGCAGGAGCAGGAAGTTCAGGCAGATGAACGCGGCGTTGGTGTAGAAGACGGAATTCCAGTTCGACTGGCGCATGTGGAGGGCGATCAGGGGGCCGATCCAGCCGCCGATGTTGACGGTCTGGTAGAAGAGCCCCCAGGCCATGGAGCTGTTGCGGCGGCTGGTGGCGCGCACGAGGGTGGCCTGGATGCCGGGTTTGAAAACGGCGGTGCCCGTCGCCAGCAGCATCGCGCCGCAGAAGAACCCCATGTAGGTCGGCCACCACGCCATGACGAGGTAGGCGAGGCATTTCAGCACGGTCGAGACGCCGATCGTCTGCTTGTAGCCGTAGCGATCCGACAGGCCGCCGGTGAAGATGGGGACGAGCGACTGCACGAGGTTCCAGCACAGCAGCAGGGAGCCGAAGCGGGTCATGGTCACGGCCAGCCCGCCCTCGGCGGCGGGGCGCGTGGCATAGAGCGTCGCCACGGCGCGCACGCCGTAGTACGCCAGGCGCTCGATCATCTCCATCGCGCCGACGATCCAGAAGACGTAACTGAGGCTGGTGATCGAGGCCCAGAGCCCGAGCTGCTTCACATCGGCCAGGGTTGTCTCGTTCTGTTCCGGTGTGCGGTCCGTCGTCATGCGCAGAGCCCCCCATTCCGTGAGGCGGGCAGTCTGCCCTAACCGCCGCCTGTTCCGCCAGCAGGAAAAATACGGGGGAGGCGGGCGGGTGCAGCCAAGTGGCGCGGGTATCCGACCCGCGCGCGGGAGAAGCGGAGCGGGGGCTGAGGCTGGGTCGGCCAGGGGAGCGCAAAGCCGCACCCTCCGCTCTCGGCCGCGTCCGCGCCGGTCGGATACCGGCGTCACGGGGGATGCGTGCCGTGCCGGGCGCCGGGCGAAATTCTTTGAAGCTTTTTCCGTCGGCAAGCGTATTATGGGCAGCGTGGGTGCTGAGGGTGCGATTGCAGAAATGTTGCAATCGCACAGAATTCAGAAGTCCGAATTCAGGAGTCAGCACCCGGGAGGACGGAATATGAAGCAGGCCAGTTTGATGCTGTTGTGGGTGGCGGGAGTGAGCTTGCGGGCCGCCGCCCAGGAAATCGGCTACATCGAGACCTACAGCCTCGCCACGAACCGCGAGGCGGCGCTGAAGGAGCTGGTGCCCGGCACCGACGAGCACTTCTACTTCCACGCGCTCCAGGCCCAGAACACGGGCCAGCGCGGGCCCTTCCAGGAGCTCGTCGGCCGCTGGATGCGCGAGCGCCAGGGCAACGTCACGGAGGGCGCCCGCGAGCTGCTGAACCGGCAGGCCCTGCTCGATTACGGGCAGGAGCCCGACAAGACGCTCAAGTACCTGCGCGAGCAGCTCGACCTGCAGTTCAACCACGCCCGCAAGACGGGGGAGCGTCACAGCAACGCGCCCACCCGGCTGGATAACGCCCTGATCGGCGTCGGCGCCCTGCTCAAACAGGCCCTTGCGGCCGAGCCGCGCAACCTGGAAAGGATCGAGGCCGCCGGGCTCGAGCTCGCCGCCGGCCAGGCCCTGACCGAGGATCAGCGGCGCAGCCTGCTGGCCCGCCTGCAGCGGCCCGACTACCCGGGGCTGGTGGACCTCATCGTGGCCGACCTGCAGTACCGCGACAGCCGCGGGTTCGGCCAGCACGAGATTCACCGGCGCCTGCTGCTCCCGCAAATGGACGAGCTGCTGCAGAAACGCCCCGCGCTCCGCAACGAAACCGCCTTCGTCAATGCCTACCTCACCAAGCTCGTGCCCGAAGACGAGGCCGACCTCGGGACCGACACGGTCGCCCGCGAGGCCTACTTGGAGCGCCTGTGGGCCTTCGTCAAGACCCTCGACCCCGTCCACAACTCGCTCAAGGCGCATGTCCTCTACCACCGCCTGGACCACGACCGCCGCCGCGGCGTTTACGATGCCGAGCGCTTTCTCGATTACGCCAAGCTGCCGCGCGACGTGTACTACCTGCGCCCCGAGATCCGCCAGCAGCTGCCCCGGGGCGACCACCTGGCCCGCCTCGACGGCCAGTTCGGGCTCGTCAACCTCCCGCCGATCGGCAACGAGGAGCCGCTCGTGCGCGACTACCTGCTGCGCCTCCTCCGCGATGCGGCCAACTACGACGCGTACCTGCCCTTCATCCGCGACGATTACCTGAAGCCCCTTTTCGCCGAGACGAAGATCGTCAACGGCATCGGCGACCCCCAGCAGTGGGCGCCGCTGCTCGCCCCCGAGGCGTATCGCCAGCTGAAGGAGCGCGTCGACATCGTCTTCGCGCCCGACAACCCCCAGGTGCTGTCCGCCGCCGCCCCCGTCAAGCTCACGGCCGCCGTCAAGAACGTCGCCTCGCTCCTCGTGAAGGTTTACGAGATCAACACGCTGAACTACTACAAGCAGACTGGCCAGCCGCTGAACCTCGCCATCAACCTCGACGGCCTCGTGGCCTCGTTCGAGCGGCGCGAGACGTATGGCGAGCCGCCCGAGCGGCGGGTGGCCCGCACCTTCGCCTTCCCCGAGCTGGCCCAGCGCGGGGCGTATGTGGTGGAGCTCATCGGCAACGGCAGGAGCAGCCGGGCGCTGGTGCTGAAGGGGCGGCTCGGCGTCCTGCAGGAGATCACGCCGGCCGGGCACGCTTTCACCGTCCTCGACGAGGACAACCGCCGCCTGCCCGACGCCCGCGCCTGGCTGGGCGGCCGCGAGTTCGCGCCCGGCGCGGACGGCCGCTTCGTCGTGCCGTTTAGCACCGCGCCGCAAACCGAGACGCTCATCGTCCAGCACGCCGGCTTCGCCTCCCCCGTGCAGTTCATGCACCTCGCGGAGGCCTACGACCTCACCGCCGGCCTCTACGTCGACCGCGAGGCGCTGCTGCGCCGCGAGACCGCGCAGCTTGTCCTGCGCCCGGTCCTGCGCGTGAACGGCCAGCCGGCCAGCCTCAAGCTGCTCGAAGAGCCGCGCCTCGTGCTGAAGACCGTGGACCTGCGCGGCATCGCGACCGAAAAGGAAATCCCGAACCTGAACCTGCGCGAGGACGCCGAGACGGTCTGCGACTTCGTCGTGCCCGAAAACACCGTGAGCCTGACGGCGACGCTCAAGGCCCGGATCCAGAACGTCAGCCAGAACAAGAAGCAGGACCTGGCCTCCGGCGCCACATTTGCGCTGAACGGCATCGACCGCACGCTGGCCGTGCAGGACCTGCACGTCAGCCGCACGGCGGCGGGCTACATCGTCGAGCTTCGCGGCAAGAACGGCGAGCCGCTCCCCGGCGAGCCGCTCGCCGTCACGCTCAAGCACCGCTGCTTCCGCGAGGAGGTGCACGTCGGCCTCAAGACCGACGAGCAGGGCCGCGCCTGGCTCGGCGCGCTCGAGGGCCTGGACTGGTTCCGCGTCCAGGAGCCGGCCGGGGGCACGCACCAGTGGCCGGTCGCCCGCGACGCCTGCGCTTACCCCGACGCCCTGCACGGGCGCGGCGGCGCCGAGCTGCAGGTGGCGCTCGCCGGCACGAACGCGACCGTCGCCGCTTCGCTCCTCGAAGTGCGGCGCGGCCAGTTCGTCCAGGATTGCCGGGCCGCCCTCGCGGTCGCGGGCGGCTTCCTCACCCTGCGCAACCTGCCGGCCGGGGACTACTCGCTGTTCCTGAAGGACACGGCGCGCACGATCCCCGTGCGCCTCACGCAGGGCGAGGAGCGCGACGGGTTCGTGCTCTCCCCGCGGCGCGCGCTCGAGCGCCCCCGGCTCGCCCCCCTGCAGGTGACGGCCGTGGCGGCGGCAACCAATACCGTCGAAATCAAGCTCGCCAACGCGTCGCCGTTCACGCGCGTGCACGTCTTCGCCACCCGCTTCCTGCCCGCCTACGACTGCTTCGGCAAGCTCGGCTTCGCCGGCGCGCCGCACCTGCGGCAGCAGCCCTGGGAGCCCGTCGTCACGCTTTACGAATCCGGCCGCGACATCGGCGACGAGTACCGCTACATCCTCGACCGGCAGTCCGCCAAGCGCTATCCCGGCAACATGCTCGACCGCCCCGGCCTGCTGCTGAATCCGTGGGCCGTGCGCGACACGGAAGCGGAGCTGGAGGAGCTGAAGGCCGGCGCCGCGTACGGCGGCGGGTTCAACCGCATGGCCGGCTCCCACGGCAGCATGCTGAGCAAGCAGGGGGGCGGCCGGGGGGCCGATGAAGGCTATGCCGGGCTCGACTTCCTCAAGCAGCCCGCCGTGGCGCTGCTGAACCTCAAGCCCGATGCCGCCGGGATCGTGCGCATTCCCCGCGCCGACCTGCGGGGCCTGCCCCACGTGCGCGTCCTCGCCGTGGACCCCACGACCACCGTCCTGCGGCAGGTCGCGCTCGAGGACTCGCCCGTGCAGACGCGCGAGCTGCGCCTGGCCGGTGCGCTCGACCCCGCGAAGGGCTACGCCGAGCAGCGGCTGATCACGCCCGTCCAGGCGCAGGCCGGCCTGACGCTGGCCGACGTTACCACCGCGCAGTTCGAGACGTACGACACCGTCGCCAAGGCCTACCGCCTGCTCGCCACGCTCAACGAAGACGCCACGTTCGGCGAGTTCGCCTTCGTCGCCCGCTGGCCCGAGCTCGAGCCGGCGGAGAAGCAGCGGCTCTACTCCAAGTACGCCTGCCACGAGCTGAGCTTCTTTCTCTTCCACAAGGACCCCGACTTCTTCAAGACCGTCATCGCCCCCTACCTGAAGAACAAGAAGGATAAGACCTTCCTGGACCGCTGGCTGCTGGGCGACGACCTGAAGGCGTACGTGGAGCCCTGGCGCTACGGGCGGCTCAACGTCGTCGAGCGCATCCTGCTCGGCCGGCGGCTGCGCGAGCAGGGCGCCTCGATCGCGCGCGACGTGCGCGAGGCCAACGACCTGATCCCGCCGGACATCGAGGACTTCAACCGCCGCTTCGACACCGCCGTCCAGACGGGCGCGCTCGAAGCGGGCGGCGATTTGGGGCGGGCTGTCGAAAGCCTGCGCCGCAAGCGGGCCGAGACCGACGAAAAGGGGCTGGCGGTCGCGGAAAAGGCCCTGGCGGATGCCGCGCCCGCGGCGGCCGCGCCCCCGCCCGCGCCGGCCATGGCGCTGGGCATGGTCGCGGAGCCGGAGGGCCGGGTGGCGATGGACGCCAAGGCGAAGGCCGCGGCCCCCGCGCCGGCGGGCGAACGGAGTCTGCGCAAGGCCCTCGAGGTGCGCAAGGATGAGGATCGCGATGGCGCCCCGAAGGAGGAGGAGGCCGGCGAGATGCTGTTCTTCGCCGCGGACAAGCCCGCCCGCGCCGAGGCGCGCCGCTTCTTCCAGAAGCTCGATCAGACCAAGGAGTGGGCCGAGAACAACTACTACCACCGGCCCGTGGACCAGCAGCTCGCCGGGCTTGTCACGGTGAACGCCTTCTGGGCCGACTACGCGGCGCACGACGGCCGGACGCCCTTCCTGTCGAAGGCGTTTCCGCAGGCCGCGCGGAACTTCACCGAGATGCTGCTCGCGCTGGCCGTGCTCGACCTGCCCTTCAAGGCCGCGAAACACGGCGAGAAGCTGGAGGGCCTGCGCTACGTCCTGCAGGCGGCCTCCCCGCTCGTCCTGTTCCACTGCGAGATCCGCGAGGCGCCGCGGGCGGACGAGGCAGCCGCCATCCTCGTCGCGCAGAACTTCTTCCGCGCCGACGACCGCTACCGCCACGAGAACAACGAGCAGTTCGACAAGTACGTGACGGACGAGTTCCTGCCGCACGTCGTCTACGGGGCGCAGATCATCCTGACGAACCCGACGGGCAACCGGCAGAAGCTCGAAGTGCTCCTCCAGATCCCGCTGGGCGCGCTGCCCGTGAACAGCGGCTTCTACACGCGCGGCGTGCACGTCGCCCTCGAGCCGCACACGACGCAGACCGTCGAGTACTTCTTCTACTTCCCGACCACCGGCAAGTACCCGCACTACCCCGTCACCGTCGCCCGCAACGACAAGGTGGTCGCGGCGGTCGCGCCGTTCGTGTTCAACGTCGTCGCGCAGCTCAGCCGCATCGACAAGACCTCGTGGGCGTGGCTGTCCCAGAACGGCTCGCCCGACGAGGTGCTCGCGTTCCTCGACGGCGCCAACATCCACCGCCTGGACCTGGTCGAGATCGCCTGGCGCGTGCGCGAGCGCGACGTGTTCGCGAAAGTGCTCGCGCTGCTCGAGGCGCGCCACGTCTACCACGACGTGCTGTGGTCCTACGCCGTGCTGCACAACGACTCGGTCGCGCTGCGCACGTTCCTCGCGCACTCGCCCTTCGCCGAACGCTGCGGGCCGTACCTGGTTTCGCCGCTCCTCGTGCTCAACCCGGTCGAGCGGCTCACCTACCAGCACCTGGAGTACGCGCCGCTGGTCAACCCCCGCGTGCACCCCATGGGCGCGAAGCCGAAGATCCTGAACAGCCGCTTCCGCGAGCAGTACCAGTGGGCGCTGAAGGTGCTGAGCTACAAGGCCGCGCTGACCGACGTGGACGAGCTGGCGGTGGCGTACTACCTGGCGCTGCAGGACCGCGTCACGGAGGCGCTGGAGTGGTTCGGCCGCGTGGACCGCCAGGCCGTGCCCGAGCAGCTGCAGTGCGACTACCTGCAGGCCTACCTGGCCTTCTACCGCGGCGACCTCGACGGCGCGCGGCGTCTCGCGCAGCCGCACGCGCAGCACCCCGTGGACCGCTGGCGCACGCGCTTCGCGGCCGTGCTGGCCCAGCTCGACGAGGCGGCCGGCGGCGCGGCCGTGGCCACGGATGCCGAGAACCGCGACCAGGCGCAAAGCGCCCTGGCCGCCACGGAGCCGGCGCTGGAGCTGCTGGTCGAGGCGGGGCGCATCCGGCTCGACTTCCGCAACCTGAAGACGTGCACGCTGAACTTCTACCCGATGGACATCGAGTTGCTCTTCTCGCGCAACCCCTTCCTGCAGGAGGGCGCCGCGCAGTTCTCGTTCATCAGGCCCGTGCAGAGCCAGGCCGTGAACCTGCCGGCCGGGAAGGACACGGTGACGATCGACCTGCCCGCCGCGTTCAAGACGAGGAACGTCATGATCGAGGCCCTTGCCGGGGGCGTGCAGCGGTCGCAGGCCTACTACGCCAACACGCTGCGGGTGCAGACGATCGAAGCCTACGGCCAGATCGCCGTCACCCACGCCGAGACGCGCAAGCCCGTGCCGGGCTCCTACGTGAAGGTCTACGCGCGGCTGAAGAGCGGCGAGGTCAAGTTCTTCAAGGACGGCTACACCGACCTGCGCGGCCGCTTCGACTACGCCTCGCTTAACACCAACGAGCTTGACGACGTCGAGAAGCTGGCCCTGCTGATCCTGAGCGATGACCTCGGCGCCGTCGTCCGCGAGGTCGCCCCGCCGAAGCGATGACGGATACGCGGTGACGGCGCGCTTGCCAAGCGGCGGCGGGCGGGGCAGACTCTCCCGGCATGCCATCGAGCTACATCAAGCGGATCCTGGAGTGCCGCATCTACGACGTCGCCGAGGAGACGCCCATCCACGCGCTGCGGGCGCTCAGCCGTAAGCTGCGGAACGAGGTGCTGGTCAAGCGGGAGGACCTCCAGTCGGTCTTCTCCTTCAAGATCCGCGGCGCCTACAACAAGCTGCAGCGGCTGCCGGCTGCCGCGCTGCGGCACGGGGTGATCGCCGCCTCGGCCGGCAACCACGCGCAGGGCGTCGCCCTGGCCGCCGCGCGCCGCGGCGTGCGGGCCGTCATCGTCATGCCCACCACGACGCCCGAGATCAAGGTGCGCGCGGTGCGCGAGCGCGGCGCGGAGGTGCTGCAGGAGGGCGACCGCTTCGATGACGCGCTGGCGTACGCCCTGCGCCTGGCGCGGCGGCAGCGCCTGACGTTCGTGCACCCGTACGACGACCCGGATGTGATCGCCGGCCAGGGCACGATCGGCATGGAGATCGTGCGGCAGCACACGGGGCCGCTGCACGCCCTGTTCGTGCCGGTCGGCGGCGGCGGGCTGATTGCCGGGGTGGCGGCCTACCTGAAGTACGTGCGCCCGGACGTCCGCATCGTCGGCGTCGAGTGCGCGGACTCCGCCTGCTTCACCGCGGCCCTCGCCGCGGGGCGGCGGATCGTGCTGCGGCAGGTGGGGCTGTTTGCCGACGGCACGGCCGTGGCGCAGGCCGGGCGCGAGCCGTTCCGCGTCGCGCGCCGGCTCGTGGATGCGATGGTCACCGTCACGCCGGACGAGATCTGCGCCGCGATCAAGGACCTGTTCGACGGCACGCGTTCGATCGCGGAGCCCGCCGGCGCGCTGGGCCTGGCCGGGCTGAAGAAGTATGCCGCGCAGCACCGCCTGGCCGGGCAGGTGCTGCTGACCATCGACACCGGCGCCAACATCAACTTCGACCGCCTCCGCTACATCTCGGAGCGCGCGGACCTGGGCGAGCAGACGGAGGCGCTGCTGGCCGTGCACGTGCCCGAGGAGCCCGGCAGCCTGCGCCGCTTCCTCGGCGCCATCCGCGGGCACGACGTCACGGAGTTCAACTACCGGTACGCCACTGCCGCGGACGCGGTCTTCCTGCTGGGCGTGGATCTGCGCAAGGGGGAGGCGCTGGCGGCCCTGGTGCGGCGCCTGCAGCGGGCGGGCTACCGCGTGGCGGACATGACGGACAGCGAGCTGGTCAAGATGCACCTCTCGCACATGATCGGCGGGCGCGCCCCCGGGCTGCCGCACGAGGTCCTCTATCGCCTGCAGTTCCCCGAGCGTCCCGGCGCGCTGGGCCGCTTCCTCGAGAGCCTGGGGAACCGGTGGAACATCACGCTCTTTCACTACCGCAAACAGGGCTGGATCTGCGGCGACGTGCTGGTCGGGCTCGACGTCCCGCCGCGCGAGCGGCGCGAGCTGACCGCGCGGCTGCGCGCGCTGCGCTACGAATACGTCAACGAAACGGACAACCCGGCGTACGCGCTGTTCATGCGTTAGCCCGGCCGGACAGGGAGGAGACGACAGGATGGAAACGACAAGCATCAGCACCCACCGGGCGCCGGCGGCGATCGGGCCCTACTCGCAGGCCGTGGTCAGCGGACCTTTCGTGTTCTGCTCGGGCCAGATTCCGCTCGATCCCGGCACCATGACCATTGTGGGCGCCACCGCCGGCGAACAGGCGCGGCAGGTGCTTGCGAACCTGCGCGCGGTGCTGGAAGCGGCGGGCACGAGCCTGGCGGGCGTGGTCAAGACGACGGTGTTTCTGAAGGACATGGGCAGTTTCGCGGAGATCAACGCTGTGTACGCCGAGGCTTTCGGCCCGCACAAGCCCGCGCGCGCCACGGTCGAGGTGGCACGCCTGCCCAAGGACGTGCTGGTCGAGATCGAGTGCATCGCGGTGCGCTGAAGCGCGAGCCTCAGCGGCTCTGGATGCGCAGCTTCAGGTAGGTTGCGCGTGTGATCGCGCGGCGGTGTTCCCACGTGCGCAGCACGCCCTCCGTGCCCACCAGCGTCACGCCCGCCCGCGACCAGCCGCCGCCCGGCAGGTTGTAGCCCACGAAAAGGCCGTACGTGACGTCCGTCCTGGAGAGATCCTCCACGTAGGTGTACACGACGGAGCCGTTCGCGATGCGGACGGCGAAGCGCGGCGCAGTCGCCTCGAACTCGCGCGGCTCGAGGTTCAGACCATACTCGAAGAAGTTGTCGTAGCCATCGCGATCCGGATCGCCGTGTGCTCCGCCGAGCGCGGGATCGGCCTGTTCGGCGGCCGAGAAGCGCTGGGCGAGCCACGTGGCGTAGCCCGGGGCCGTGTCGAGCGGCACGTAACTGACCTCGTCCAGCCAGCCCGCGTCCGCGCCGGCGGAGGCCAGCGGGTCTTTCGTGTAGGACCATGAAAGGGTATGGGTGCCGGCGGCCACGGCCTGGGACGCCGGCAGCCAGCCGCTCTCGCCGCTGATGGCCGCCGCCTCAGTCCCGTCCACGGCGAAGCGCAGGTAGTCGTAGTTGGCCTCGGATGAGACGCGCCAGTGGAACGTGACGGCGCCCGGGCCCTCCACGTCCAGCCGGAGATCCGACGTTTGCCCGTTGCCGACGGGGAAGCTCTCGGCGGCATCGCGGCCGTCGTGCGTGACGTTCGTCTGGCCCAGCCACTCGCGGCCGGCGTCCACGAGCCACGGGTGGGCGTAGTGGTCGAGGGCCTGCGCCAGCGGCACCCGCGGCGTGGGCCGCACGACAACGCGATCCACCCACGCCGCGTCCGCGCCGGCGCTGCCCGCCGCGTCCCGCGCGTATGTCCAGCGCAGCGTGTGCGCGCCGGCGCGCAGCGCCACGGCATACCGCTGCCACGGCTGCTCGCCGGAGAGGCTGCGCAGCGTGCTGCCGTCCACGGCGAAGATGAGCAGATCCTTGGCCGCCTCGCTGGAAACGCGCCAGTCGAACGCGACGGCAGCCGGGCCCGTCACCGTGGTTTCGAACCAGCTCGTCGCGCTGTCGGCCAGGGGCCCGCTGCGGGCCGCGTCCACGCCGTCCGTCGTGACGGCTGTCTGCTCGAACCACGGTTGCGTGCCGCCCGTGCGGAAGAACAGGTTCGTGTTGTCCAGCGCGCGATTCAGCGGCCCGGCGCCGGCCGGGTGGACGACGAGGGTCAGGCCGGCGGTCGCCGCCCCGTCGCCGTTGACCGCGCCGAGCACAACCTGGTTGGTGCCGGCCAGCAGAGGCGTGCCGGCGAGCGAGCCGTTGTTTGTGTTCACCGTCAGCCCCGGCGGCAGCGGCGCGGCGCTGAAGGCGGTCGGGCTGCCCGTGGCCTCGATCTGGTAGACAAACGGGTAGCCCACCATCGCGGCGGCAGCCCGGGCGCTGGTGATCACGGGCGGCTGCGCCTGGCGGGGCAGGACGATGAGCGTCAGGGCGGCGGAGGCTGTCCCCACCGCGTTGGACGCCGTCAGCATGAGCGTGTTCGTGCCCGGCGCGGCGGGGACGCCGCTCAGCAGGCCGCTGTAGCGGTTGACGCGCAGACCGGGCGGGAGGGGGGCGGCGTCGAAGGCGGTCGGCGTATTCGTGGCGGTGATCCGGTAGGCGAACGCGGAGTTGATGAAGCCGGTGACGACCAGGGCGCTGGTGATGATCGGGGCCGCCGTGGGCGCGTCCGCGGCCGAGCCGTACACCGTCAGCGCCAGCGCCTCGACCGTGCCCGTCTGGCCGGTGGCCTTGTCCCGGACGGTTGCGGTCCAGACGCCCCGCGAGGACTCGCCCCAGTGCCAGAGGCTCATGAACGTCCAGTCCGCGTAGTCGGCGTGGGTGTCGGCGTTCTGCTCGATCAGCGGGCTTTCGGTGCCGGCCGGGGAGCGCAGGGTCACGGCCAGCTGCCCGCGGGCCGGGTGCCGCAGCGTCGCGCGCAGGGTGACGTGCTCGACGCGCAGGCGCGGGCGGGCGGCGAGGTCGAACGCGAAGCTGACGCCGGCGCTGGCGGCGTCCGGGATGGCGCGGGCGAGTGCGGTCAGGTTCGAGGCGACGGCCAGCTGCTCCGTGCGATTGGTCCAGGTGCGTGCCAGCGCCACGGCGCGACCGGCGTCGCAGAGCCCGGCGCCGTACCGGTGGTTGAAGGCAAACCCCGCGCCGTTGACCAGCCAGCCCGGGTCGGCGGCGTCCACGCGGCGGGCCGAGCGCATGAGGATCTCCTGCACGTCGCGCCACCCGAGGTTGGGGTTGGCCTGCAGCAGCAGCGCCGCCACGCCGGCCACCTGCGGCGCGGCGGCGGAGGTGCCGCTGAAATCGCTGCGGTAGCCGTTGTCGAGGTCGGTCGTCGTGATGGCGCGGTTGCCGCCGCTGGAGGGGGCGCAGACCACGTGGCAGGGGCCCCACTCGCTGTAGGCGGACTGGATGCCGTGATCGGTGAGCGCGGCGACGGAGATGGTGTGAATGGAATTGGCGTAGCCGTCCTTGTTCG
This sequence comes from uncultured Victivallales bacterium, assembly GCA_964402115.1. Taxonomy (GTDB): domain Bacteria; phylum Verrucomicrobiota; class Kiritimatiellia; order UBA8416; family CAYOBW01; genus CAYOBW01. The sequence goes on along the minus strand of CAYOBW010000018.1, from coordinate 31,209 downwards.
CCATGTCGCTCTCCACGCCGCCGTTGCCGCCGGCCCACACGAAGAGCGTGCCGAGTCCGTCGCGGCCGTCCCGCGTGCCGGCGGCCAGGGCCGCCTGCGTCAGGGGGCCGGGGCCTTCGAGCGCGTAGGGGCCGTCCGGCGGACCCCAGCTGCAGCTCTTGATGTGGATGAGGGCGTTGGAGTAGGAGAGCGCCTCGGCCTCTTCCCAATCGCTGGCGGCCGAGGAGGTCAGGCGGAGGCCGGCGAGGGAAGCCTGGTAGGCGACGCCGCAGACACCCGTGGCGTTGTGGCCGCGAGCGGCGGCGATGCCGGCGCAGGCCGTGCCGTGATCGTCCCACGGGCCTGGTGCGGGGTCGCTGTCGCCGGCCACCCAGTCGTGCCCCAGCGCGGCATTCACGTTGGGCGCCAGGTCGGCGTGGAGGGTGGCGAGCCCGTCGTCCACGATGCCAATGACGACGCCAGCTCCCGTGGCGGTGTCCCAGGCATTGGTCGCGTTGAGGTCCACCCCCGCCGTGCCCCCCGTCTGTCCCGTGTTGCGGAGGTGCCACTGCTCGGAGAAGCGCGGATCGTCAGGTAAGAAACGCGGCTGCTGCTGCCGCAGGAGCAGGGGGTCGGCCGCGACCACGCCCGGAAGCGCTCGGAGGGCCGCGCACAGGCCTGGCACCGCTTCGGGAGTCGCGGCCTCCAGGATGGCGCTGTCGGGGGCGTAGGGGGGGGCGTGCAGCACGCGCAAGCCGGCCCGGGCGGCCAGCGCGGCGGGGGAGCTGCCGGGGTGCGTGATCAGGGCCAGGCGTGCGGTCAGCAGCCGGCGGGTGAACGCGGACCGCGGTTGGCCCGCTTCGTAAAGGACGAGCGCGCAATCCTTTCCAGCCTGCCGGGCGGCTTGCAGGGCTGTTGCCAGCGCCGCGCGGTCCCGGAGTTCCGCGCGGGCTTCCACAGCGTAGCCGCCTTGGGGGAGGCGCTGCGCCACCTCGTTCACCTGGAGCGTGAACGTCCGAAGCTGGCCGTGGTCGTTGGCCGTGACCTCGGCTGGTGGCAGCACGGCGGCGGACACGGTGCCCGCCGACAGCAGGCCCAGCAGTGCCGCGGCGCGGATCAGTGGTGGCGGCCAACGAAGGCCCCTTTCGCGATGGATGCGCATAACGCCAGTAGCCTACCACCCGGCTCCCCGTATCGGCAACGAATAGCTGTGCGCGCCACGCAATGGGCCAGTGACGCGGGGTGAGGGATGGACGGCGCGGGAGCGCCGTCCTACGTGGGGAGGCGAGCGGACGCCGGGGGGAAGAGAGGCTCGCGAGCTCGCTGCCATGACGCCGGGCGTTGGCGCCCGCGGATCCATGACCCCAGTGTGCTGTCATGCAAATGGCCCTGTAAAACGTGGTTGTCATCCTGAGCGAAGCGAAGGATCTCGACTTCTCGATGAGCCCGAGATTCCTCGCTACGCTCGGAATGACAAGCATTTGCCCATGATGTCAGCTCGCGCCCCCTCACCGCTGACGTTCTGCCTGCAGGGATTGCGGGGTGAGGGATGGACGGCGCGGGAGCGCCGTCCTGCGTGGGGAGGCTGGCGCCACCCGCGGCGTGAATGGCAGGCTCGCATGCTCGGCACGCTGAACGGCGTTCGGCCCATACAGAAGATGAACAAATGACTTGCCCTTCATGTCGACGGTACATACAGTGTACATATGACTGAGATTCGCTTTGGGTGGGATGAAGCGAAGAACCGGGAGAACAGGCGCAAACACGGCGTCGCTTTTGAGGAAGCGCAGACCGTCTTCCTCGACGAGCACGCCATGCGGTTCTTCGATCCTGACCACTCAGAGGATGAGGACCGCTTCCTGATGCTCGGCATCAGCTGTCGGCTGCGCGTCCTGGTGGTCTGCCACTGCTTCCGCCAGAGCGACAGCGTTATCCGGATCATTTCGGCACGTAAGGCTGATAAGCGAGAAGAGACGGACTACTGGAATGCGAGGTGACAACATGAGAGAACACTACGATTTCGCCAAGATGAAGGGAGAGCGGAACCCTTACGTCAAGGCGCTGAAGCAACCGATCACGATACGTCTGGACAAGGCAACGGTGGCCTACTTCAAGGCGCTCGCCACAGAACTGGGCATGCCCTACCAGAATCTTATCAATCTCTACCTGCGGGACTGCGCCCTGAACCACAAGAAGCTTCAACTGAAGTGGGCATCATAGATCGGCCGAACAGCGGCGTCGGGCGCTCGGAGGCCTATGCCGGCCGCCGTGCGGGGGTCGACACCCCGGGTAGACGCGACGATCGAAATCGAAATCGGGTCCCGACGCCGACGCCGCCGCCGATAGCGAATTCGATTTCGAGCCGCGCGCAGGACCGGGCGGGGGAGGCGCGCCGATGAAGGCGCAGTCCACGCACGCACGCTCGCCGCCCCCTCACCGCTGACGTTCCGCCCGCGGGGATTGCGGGGAGACGGATGGACGGCGCAGGAGCACCGTCCTACGTGGGGAGGCGAGCGGACGCCGGCGGGAATGGCAGAGTCGCGAGCCCGCTGCCATGACGTTGGAACGGGAGCGGGATGGATGGGATTACGATTACGAGCAAGATTATGATTAAGAGGGAAGGGGAGCCAGGTGACACCGGCCGGCGTACATGGATCGGGCGACGCAGAACCGGCGTCCCCGCAGAAACGCGCTGACTGTCCGCTGCCGTTCTGTTACTGTCCGGCTGCAGGCATGCCGGATGGAGCGTGCAGGCAGGACAACACATGGGCTTCACAAAGGAACGGCTATGAGCACAAGCATCACCTATAGGCGGGCCGCGGCGCTGGGCGCGGTCCTTCTCGCCGTCGGCGTGACCGCGGCGCGGGCCGACGGCGGCCAGGCGCTGAGCTATCGCCAACCCGCCAAGGTCTGGTCGGCCGAGGCCCTGCCCATCGGCAACGGCCGGATGGGCGCCATGCTCTTTGGCGGTGTGGAGCAGGAGCGCATCCAGTTCAACGAGCAAAGCCTCTGGTCGGGCGACAACAACTGGGACGGCGGCTACGAATGCGGCGATCACGGGTTTGGCGCGTACCGGACCTTCGGCGATTTGACCGTGAGCTGGCGCGGCGGCGGGACCGCGGTTGAATCGCCCAGCGGCCACGCGACGGGGGACGGGAACGCCATCGCGCAGTCCGCGGACGGCCGGCCGGATACCAAGTGGTGCGTGGCTGACGCCGGGCGCCTTGTCGTCTGGCAGGTGCGTCTGCCCGCCGCCTGCGCCGTGTCGAACTACACGCTGACCAGCGCGAACGACGTGCCCGCGCGTGATCCGCAAACGTGGACGCTGGAGGGTTCGCCGGACGGAACCGCGTGGACGGTGCTCGATCGCCGCGCCCTCGGCAAGCCCTTCGAAGCGCGCGCCCAGGCCAGGACGTTCGCCGTGGCCCAGCCGCAGGCCTGCCGGCTTTACCGCCTGGCGTTTGTGCCGGCCGAGGGCGTCAGCCATTTCCAGGTCGCCGAGATTGCCCTCCAGGGGGTTTCGTTCGGGGGGGCGTCCGCGCCCGCCGATTACCGGCGCGCGCTGGACATCGGCACCGGCCTGCACACCACGACGTTTACGCTGGACGGCGTCACCTTCACCCGTGAGGCCTTTGCCAGCCGCCCGGACCAGGTCATGGTCTTCCGTTACACCGCCGGCAAGCCGGGCGCGCTGACGGGCCGGATCGCCCTGGTCTCCGGCCAGGGCGCCCCGTGCACAGCCACCGCCGCCGGCTTGTCCTTCGCCGGGGAGATGCCGAACAAGCTGAAGCACGCCTGCGCCGTGCGGGTGCTGCACAGCGGCGGGACGACCCGGGTCGAAGGCGCCGCCCTCGCGTTTGAAGCGTGCGACAGCCTGACCCTCCTGCTGGACGCCCGCACCAACTACAAGCCGGACTACCAGGCCGGCTGGCGCGGCGACGATCCGCTGCCCCTTATCGAGAAAGAGCTGGCGGCCGCCCAGGCCAAGCCCTACGATGCCCTGCGCGCGGCGCATGTCAAGGATCTCTCCGCGCTGCTGGGACGCGTCACGCTGGACATCGGCGCCACCCCGCCCGCCGTCCTTGCCCTGCCCACCGACGAGCGTCTGAAGGCCTATTCCGGAGTTGGCGGAATCGTCAAGGCGGCGGAAGGCGATCGCGTGGATGCGAGCGCCGGCGACGCGCTCAAGCGCGCGGCCGGGGCCGGGGCCGATCCGGACCTGGAAGAGACCATGTTCCAATACGGCCGCTACCTGCTGGCCAGCTGCTCGCGCCCAGGGGGCCTGCCCGCGAACCTGCAGGGCTTGTGGAACGACAGCAACCGCCCCGCCTGGGCCAGCGACTACCACAATAACATCAACGTCCAGATGAACTACTGGGGCGCGGAATCCACCGGCCTGCCCGAATGCCACCTGCCGCTGGTCGACTTCGTCGTGGCGGCGGCCGAGCCCTGCCGCCTGGCCACCCGCAAGGCCTTTGGCGAAAAGACGCGCGGCTGGACGGCCCGAACCAGCCAGAACATTTTCGGCGGCAACGGCTGGGAATGGAACATCCCGGCCAGCGCGTGGTACGCCCAGCACGTTTTCGAGCACTGGGCCTTCACGCAGGACGCCGCCTACCTGCGCCAGACCGCCTACCCCCTGCTCAAGGAGATCTGCGAGATGTGGGAAGACCGGCTCAAGCGCCTGCCTGACGGCCTCCTGGTCGTCCCGCACGGCTGGTCGCCCGAGCATGGTCCGCGCGAGGACGGCGTGATGCACGACCAGCAGCTGATCTGGGACCTGTTCCAGAACTATCTCGACGCGGCCAAGGCGCTGAACGCGGATGCGGAGTACCAGAAGAAGGTGACCGGGATGCAGGCGCAGCTCGCGCCGAACAAGGTCGGCAAGTGGGGGCAGCTGCAGGAATGGCAGGCGGACCGCGACGAGCCGAACGACACCCACCGCCACACCTCGCACCTGTTCGCCGTGTATCCGGGCCGTCAGATCAGCCCCGTCCTCACGCCGGACCTGGCCAAGGCGGCGGTCATTTCGCTCAAGGTCCGCAGCAATGACCACAGCGAGAAGACCGGCCAGCCCTTCTCCGTCGACACCACCATCGGCGACAGCCGCCGCTCGTGGACGTGGCCCTGGCGGTGTGCCATCTGGGCGCGCCTGGGCGAGGCGGAGCGCGCCGGCATCATGGTGCGCGGCCTGCTTTCCTACAACACGCTGCCCAACCTGTTCTGCAACCATCCGCCCTTCCAGATGGACGGCAATTTCGGCATTACCGGCGCCATGGCGGAGATGCTGCTGCAGTCCCAGGCCGGCGAGCTTGCCCTGCTGCCCGCCCTGCCCAAAGCCTGGGCCGCGCAGGGGTCGTTCAGCGGCCTGCGCGCGCGCGGCGGCTTCACCGTGGCTTGCGCGTGGCAGGCTGGCCGGGTGACGTCGTACCGCGTCACGTCGCCGGAACCGCGGCGCGTCAACGTGCGCGTGAATGGGGAGCTGCAGACGATCCAGTCAACGCAGCCGTAACGAAAGGAGGCGTGCGATGCAGACAGACCCGGGCGCCGAAGCGGATTTGGCGGTTATCGACATCGATCGGTTTCTCAAGATCCTGCGGGTTGAGCTTGTCAGCTTGTGCGAGAACCTGGAGCTGCGGGTCCGGCAGTATCGGGAACGCGACCAGCGCCACGAGATCACGGAGCATGTCTACCTCGAGAACGTGGCGGTGCTGCAGAACGAGGAGTGCGGTTGCCAGCACTTCCTGCACATCCTGGACGCCGTGCGTCCGGCGGCGGGCGGCAGTGTCGCCGCTGTCGCCGCGCACCTGCGCGACAAATACCGCGAGGTCATCCGCCACTCCGGCCTCGCCCAGGCCGCGCTGATCCTGGCCGAGGAAAAAATCGCCCAGGTGGAGCGCTACGTTCGCGGGCCGGATCGCTGAACGCCTTGCCAGCTTCAGACCAGTTCCCAGGCGAGGGCGACCTTGGTCAGCTCCGCCGTGCTGTGCACGGTCAGTTTGCGCATGATGTGTTCGCGGTGCGTCTGCACGGTGCGCTGGCCCACGCCGGTCCGTCGGGCGATCTCCTTGCTCGTGCAGCCCTGCACGACCAGCCGCAGCACCTCGTACTCCCGGCTGGTCAGGGGGTTCCGGTCCAGGAGGCGGCCGTTGCGCCTGGCGAAATCGTCGGCGACGATCTGGGCGATCGCCGGGCTGAAGAACGTTCCGCCGCGGGCCGTGGTTTCGATCGCGGTAATCAGGTCGCGCGGCGAGGTGTCCTTGAGCACGTAGCCGCAGGCGCCCGCGCGCACGACCTGCAGCACGTACTCATGGTTGTTGTGTACGCTGAGCGCCAGCACGCGGACGTCCGGGGCCTCCCCGCGCAGCGCCGTGGCCACGCGAATGCCGTTGAGGCGGGGCATGGTGACGTCCATGAGCAGCACGTGGGGTCGCAGGGCCAGTGTCTGGGTCACGGCGTCCTGGCCGTCAACAGCCTCGCCCACGACCTTGATGTGGCGCTGGCGGGCCAGGCAGGCCTTGATGCCTTCGCGGACGATATGGTGATCGTCGGCGATCAGCACGCTGATGCGGGGGCGTGTGTTCATGACGTTCCGACTCCGTTCGGCGGGTTGCGCGGTGGCGGGGGGATGACGGCTTCAACGACGGTGCCCTGGCCGGGCGCGGTCTTCAGCGTCAGCCGGCCATCCAGCATGGCGATGCGGTCGCGCATGTTGGCGAGGCCCAGGCCGTGGCCGGCGGCTGCGGCAGGGTCGAAGCCCCGGCCGTTGTCCTTCACGGTCAGGCGGCTGCCGTTCGCGTCGCCGGCGAGTCGCACGGTAACCCGGCTGGCCTGCGCATGCTTTTCGACGTTGCGGAGCGCCTCCTGCAGGATTCGGTAGAGGGCCAGGTCGGCGTCCTGGCGCAGGGGCGGCACGGTGCGCGGGAGATACAGCCGCAGGGGCAGGCGGTCCGCCAGTCCGGCACAGAGGCTTCGGATGGCGGACAGCAAACCGAGGTCGTCCAGTTCACTGGGGCGCAGGCTGTGCGAGACGCGCTGCACTTCGCGGATGGACGCGTCAAGCAGTTCGCCGGCGCGGGCGAAGTCGGGCGGTGCGGTGCGGCGGCGGGCGTGGAGCGCTTCCTCGGCCCCTTTGAGCCGGAAGCGCGCGGAGGCCAGGATTTGGCTGACCCCGTCATGCAGCTCGCGCGCGATGCGCCGTCGCTCGTCCTCCTGGGCCTGCGTGATGCGCCGGGGCATGTCGCGCAGCGCCTGCTCGGCCAGCTTGCGGTCCGTGATCGTGCGGGCCGTCACCACGAGGCGCGCCTCCGTGCCGTCGCGGGCGGGCAGCGGGTAGTAGGAGACTTCCACCCATTCCCCCGCGTGGCAATCCTCACGCGTGAGGGGTTCGCCGGCGCGGGCCGCTTCGCTGGCGTGTGCCTGGCACGCGCGCGCCACGGCCGGCGGCAGGAACGCCAGGATATTCTGGCCCACCAGCTCCTCCGCGGGCCGGCCCAGCCGCCTGGCGGTCACGTCGTTCATGGCCAGCAGGGCTCCGTCCTGGTCCACGAGCATCAGGGCCGCATCGGTGACGTTGAGCAGCAAGTGCTGCAGCGCGTCGTACTCGCGCTGGAGCCGCTCCGCCCGTCGCGCTTCGTGCAGGTAGTGCAGCGCGCGCGGCAGCAGCACCTGCACCCACTGTTCTTTCAGCAGGTAGTCGTCGGCGCCGGCCCGCAGGGCCTCGTAGACGAAGCAGGAGTCCGTCATGCCGCTCAGGACCACGATGGGCACATCGGGGTCGACGGCCCGCACGCTGGCGACCGTCGCCACGCCCGAGCTGTCGGGCAGGCAGAGATCGAGCAGCACGGCATCGCAGGGCGCAGCCGTCAGCAGGGCGAGGCCTTCGGAGAGCGTGGCGGCGCGGGTCAGGCGGCTGACGGGTCTGTCGGCGCGCTGGAGCCACTCGCCGATGAGCCGGGCGTAAGCGTCATCGTCCTCGATCAGCAGCACCCGCAGCGCATCGCCCGGGGCCAGCCGCGTGGTGACCGGCGGGGAGTCGCAGCACTCGGACCCCGTTTGCATCCATCGCGCCCGCATGCCCGGAAGCCTCCCTCTTCTGACCACCATGACGTGTAAAACGCTGTTTCATACCACATTGAAAGACGGTTGAGAAGAGCCCAAAGGCTCTTTCCGGCAGTTCTCCTGCACTCATGCACTTCCCTCCTCCGGAGGGGTGGCAGCAGACCGGGGTGGTGGGATCGGACGCCGTAAACGGATTACGATTAGGATTATGATTAAGATTATGAGGAGAGCGGAGCGCCTCTTAATCCTAATCTTGATCTTAATCATAATCGGAGTGTTGTGCGGATGACGCAGCGGAAGAAGTGGCCCGCAATCCCAACAAGCCACCGCAACCTAGCTCGCGTCCCGCTCGCACGTTGACTGGCGCCGTTTCGGCCAAGGCACCGAAAGAGAAGATGAACCGCGGAGTCACAGAGGCACGGAGCAGCAGGACGCGGAGGCTCGACAACGGCGGCCGTCCCGCGCGGACGCGGGCCGGCTCGCCGTTCTCTCGCGCTGTCATGGGAGGCAGACGAGGATGAAACGCTCCTCCTTCTCTCCTTCTAACCCGGCGAGCGAATGGTGCCAGGCCGCGCAGGCCTGGCACCATTCGCGAGGCTCCGTGTGCTTGTCTTCTCCGTGTTTCCGTGACTCCGTGGTTGGTCCCCATGCCGATGGCGGCCAACATCCCGGTCCACGGTAGCCTCGCCAGCTCGGCACCGTGACGGCGGGCGTTGGCTCACTCTGCAAGAGACTGATTGACCTCATGATGATGTGTGATATTATAGCTATCGAAATCCACATGGAGGTTGGCAGATGAGAACAGTCCAGATGACGCTCGACGAGGAGCTGGTCCGGACGGTGGACCGGGTGGCGAAGGACCTGCACACGACACGGTCGGCCTTTGCGCGCGACGCGCTGCAACAGGCGATCACGCGGATAAGGACGCAGAAACTGGAGGAGAAGCATCGCCGGGGGTATCTCCGCAAGCCGGCAGGACCCGGTGAGTTTGACGTCTGGGAGCGCGAGCAGAAGTGGGGTGACGAATGAGACGCGGCGACGTTCGCTGGTACAAGTTCGACCGGCCAGACAAGAGCCGTCCTGTCGTCATCCTGACACGCGATTCGATTATCCCCCACCTCGGTGAGGTCACGGTGGCCCCCGTCACTTCCACGATTCGCGACATTCCGAGCGAGGTGCTGCTTGACCAGAAGGACGGTGTCGGCAAGGAGTGTGCGGTCAACTGCGACCACCTTCAGACCGTCACAAAGGGCAGGATCGGTTCCCTCCTAACCACGCTCTCGATCACCCGAATGCGCGAAATCCGCGCAGCCGTCGCCTTCGCGCTGGCACTGAATGAGTGAACCGGAGCCAACCAGCGGCCGGACGTTACGGCTCAAAACTCGCCGAACGTCAGCCTCGCCGTTCGACAAGAGAGGTACCGAATCGACATGTCCAAGCCATGCTACGAGGTCTACCTCAACAACGCGGAGGAGCACCCTGAAAGGCTCTACAGCATCGACGTATGCCTCAGCGTGCAGCCAAGCTAGATGGGACAAAGGGACCGTTCAGCCGGACGCGGCGTCATGACCGACGCCGCTCGGCAAGTTGTTTCTGGCTGGACCGCCCAGCCCAACCGCCAGAGAAGGAGACGAGATGATCGCAAAGATACTGTCGCCGTGCATCGCAACTGAGAAGGTTGAGCAATCTCGAGATTTCTACGTGAAGCACTTCGGGGCCAAGGTGACGTTTGACTGCGGGTGGTACGTGAACCTGCAGATCGGGAAGGAGACATCCGAGCTTCAGTTCATGGCACCGCGGGAGCCGGGGCCACCCGCATGCAATCCTGCGGGCCTGATGTACAACTTCTCCGTGGATGATGTTGACGCTGAGCACGACCGCCTCACGGCGTCCGGCCTCACCCCGATCATGCCACTGGAAGACCACCCGTGGGGAGATCGTGGCTTCGCGATTCTCGACCCGAACGGAGTCATGCTGTATATCTACTCTCCCCGTGAACCGGCGGAAGAATTCAAGCAATACGTCAAGGACTAACGATGGAGGACAGCAACGGGCCTATCCTTTATGCCCAGCCTTCAAGTCGTTGTACATCTTGAAGGCTTGCGCCGGCTTCTCGCCGTCGTGGACGACGGCCTTGACCGCCTTGATCATGGCCACCGGGTTCTCCGCCTGGAAGATGTTCCGGCCCATGTCCACGCCGGCGGCGCCCTGTTCGATGGCCTGGTAGGCCATCGTGAGGGCATCCAGCTCGGGCAGCTTCTTGCCGCCCGCGATGACGATCGGCACCGGGCACGCGGCCACGACCTGGTCGAACTTCTCCTCGCAGAAGTAGGTCTTGATCACCTGCGCCCCGTTCTCCGCCAGGACGCGCGTGGCCAGCCCCAGGTAACGCGAGTCGCGGGTGAGCTCCTTCCCCACGGCGGTAACGCCCAGCGTAGGGATGCCGTAGCGATTGCCCGTTTCAATCATCTTGCAGAGGTTGCGGATCGTCAAAGCCTCGAACTTGCCGCCGATGGCGACCATGACGGCCATCATGCTCGCGTTCAGCCGGATGGCATCCTCGATTTCCACGCCGATGCACTCGTCGTTCAACTCGGTCAGAACTGTCGAACCCGCCGAACACCGCAGGGAGATGGCCTTGTTGAAGGTCGGTGACACGCACGCGCGCAGAATGCCGCGGGCGCACATCAGGCAGTCGGCATGCTCGAGCAGCGGCGCGATCGTCAGGTCGATGCGCTCCAGGCCGGAGGTTGGGCCCATGATGTAGCCGTGATCGAAGGCCAGCATCACCGTTTTGCCCGTCTTGGGGCTGAACACCCGCGACAGCCGGTCCTTCATGCCCCAGTCGTAGTTGTTGGAGCCCCTCAGGGGGTAGACCGTATTCTTGACAGGAATGCCGATCCCATAGTCCTTGGATTCCTGGTTGCCCGCTGCTTCAGCCATGCTCGTATCCCTCCTTCATGCCAACCAACAGGAGCGACATGGAGGTCGCCCCCGGGTCAAGGTGTCCGATCGATCGTTCCCCGATATTCCTTGCGCGCCCGAACAGGGCCTGCATGTTCCGGGTTGCCTCCGCGCCCTTCACGGCCGCGTCCGCTCCCGCCGCCAGGGCCTGCGACAGGCCCTGGCCTGCATCGACAGCCGCCCGAATGGCCGCCATGGCAGGTACCAGCGCATCCAGCATGGTCTTGCCGCCCACATCCGCCTTGGTGTTCTTCCGCAGCTTCGCCACGCCCTGTTCGAGCATCGCCGCGAAACCCGGGGCGTCGAGGGCCGCGACGCCCGCGGCCTTCTCGCTCATGCCCATGAAGAGGGATCCGTAGAGCGGACTCGTGGAGCCGGCGTCCGTCGCCATGACCGCCCAGCCCATATCCTTGAGCAGCTTGGCGATGTCACGGCCGCCGTCCGCTTCGATCGTCGCCACGATGGCATCGGCCACCTTGCAGATGGCCATGCCGTGATCGCCGTCCCCCGTGGCGGAATCGAGCCGTGAGAGGTGCTCACGGCTCGCCTTGATCTTCTCCGCCGCCGTCCGAAGGATCCGCGTCAGACGCGCATAATCGACGATATCTGCCATGTCTTGATCCCGCAGACGTTCAGCGCACGGTCCAGAAGGGCGCATTCGCCGGCGCGTTGAGGAGCCGGATCAGCTCGTCGTCCAGATTGGCGATGAACATCTGGAAGCCGCCCATTTCCTGCACGGTCAAGTACTCGCCGACGCGGGCGTGCGCCACGCTCATGCCGTTGGCCTCGATGTGCTTCTTGACGCTACGGAAGATGATGAACATCTCCATCTGCGTGGTCGCCCCGGCGCCGTTGATCATGACCTGGAGCTTGTCGCCCGGCTTGGCCTTCACCGCCTGGAGCAGCTGCACGGCCATCTTGACGGCGGTATCGTCAGCCGACAGCATCTTGGAGCGGCCCGTGCCCGCCTCGCCGTGCTGGCCCATGCCGATTTCCATCTCGTCGTCCGCCAGCGTGAAGATCTCCTGGCCGGACTGCGGGTGCGTGGCGGGCTTGAGGGCGACGGCCAGGGTGGCCATGCGCTCGTTGAACTTCTCGGCGACGGCGTAGACCTCGTCCAGCGTTGCTCCCGCTTCCGCGGCAGCGCCAGCCACCTTGTACAGGGGGACGCAGCCTACCAGTCCGCGGCGGTCGCCGGCGGGCGCATTCGCGCCGGGCGCAATATCCTCGTGGGTGAGCAGCATCCGGACCTTGATCCCCTCCTGCTGGGCCATTTCCATGGCCATGTTCGCGCTCATGACATCGCCCGCGTGGTTGAGCACCACGAACAGGATGCCCGCATCGCGCTTCAGGAGCCGCATGGCCTCGATGACTTTCGGCGCGCCCGGGGCGGCAAAAATGTCGCCGACGACCGAGGCATCAAGCAGGCCCTGGCCGACAAACCCGCTCAGAGCCGGCTCGTGTCCGGCGCCGCCCAGGGTGAGAATGGCGACCTTGTTCTTGCTCTTCGCGCGGGCCCGCATGACGATCTTGCCCGAAACCAGTTTCACCGTCTCAGGAAACGCGCCGCAATAGCCCTCCAGCAGTTCAGCCGTCAGGTTGTCCGGATTGTTGATGAACTTCTTCATACCCATGACCGTATCTCCCGTTGTTTCGATTTCGCCAGTCGGCGGTGATGATGCTCAGCCTTCCTGCATGAACTCGATCGGTATGCCCTCTTCCACCACAAAGGCCACGGTCAACCCGGGCGCGGGGGAGAACGGCTCCATCAGGACCTGTTTGCCCGCCATGGCCGCCTTGAGATCCTGCACCTTGTAGGCGATATGTGACGAGGACTGCAGGAGCGCGGGGAGGGGGCTCCCCTCCTCGAAGCGCAGCCACTCGATCTTGTTGGGGCTGTCGGCCACGTCAGTGACATAGAGCTTCGCGCCCGCCATGTAGGCTTCTTTCTGGTGCGGCGTGCTGGTGGGTATCCCGAAGTGATGCAATTCCCTCATTTCCAGGCTCCTTTCGACTACTTGCTTTGAGACGACGGGCTCGCGGAGGCGGACGCTTCCGAACACTTGAACTGCATGCCCGGCTTGCTGAATTCGACCTGGTTGTGATACGTCGCATACTCGCTGACGATGGCGCCCTGAGGTCCCGCCCGCTGGAAGTGCCAGGACTCCGGGTCGTCCAGCCGATACAGCTCGCCCGCCTGCCGCGAGACGACGTACTTCGATTTGAACCAATCCTGGCCGAAGCCCCAGGGGCGCTCGCTCGCCGCCATGTCGCCGATCGGCGTCTCGCCGCCGTCACCCTTGTACTCGCCAAAGAACTGCACGGAGCCGTGACGCACGTGCCAGGCTTCCATCTTCGGGCCGAAACCGTCGCTGCCCCCGATGTGCCGGTGTTCCGGCAGCATCTGGCCGGGCAACAGGTAGATTTCGTGACCGAGGTAGCCGTAGGAGGCGTCTTTGAACGTGCCCGCGTAGGCCTTGGCCCCCGTCTCGCCGTATTGCCCCTTGCAGTTGATCCAGAAGATTCCGCCCATGCCCAGCTTCGCGAAGTCGTGCTGCACGAAGTCGCACATCCAGAGCTGGTCCGTCTCGAGCACTTTCGGCACCGGGTAGGCGTAAGCCCGCATCATGTCGAAGTAAGCCTGCTTCGCGGACGCGGCGGAAAACGATCCGTCGGCCTTGTAGAAGGCCTGCTGGGCAGGGTTGGACACGGCCCCGAAGGGCTTCAGGCCGTCGTGTGTTTTTCCACCCGTGCAACGCCCGTTGACGCACCCTGCGGCAAGCAGCACGGCCACGCAGGCAAACGGGAGCAGAGTCAGGGGCCAACGAACGTGCGTAGTTGAATCATCAGACATGGCTGCATTACTCCTTGTTTTGGTGCCAACCGGGGCACTGTATCCATTTCGACAACCTACCTCAAGACCGTTCAGCGTCACACGGAAGGGACGGGTGTGGGCCCGTTAAGCCGTTGCCACCTTGGACTCATACCAGCCGCGGAACTTGACCGTGATGTAGCCATAGACGAGCCCGAACAGGCAGTAGGAAAGCTCGGTGATGGCTGCCCCCCCGAACGTGGCGCCTTTGACATAGCTCATAAACCCGAAGAAGGCGCCCGCGCCAATGAAGATGGAAGGGACGTAATCCAGCCACTTCACCTTCTCCAGGCAGATCACGGGCACGACAATGACCGCCACGGCGGCGGGGAAGGCCCAGAACCCCAGGGAGCCACCCAGTGCCGAGCCGAACTTCATGATCGCGATGGACGCCACGATGCCGCTGATGTACCCGAGGAAGGTCTTGACGGCGCCTTTCACGTTGCAGCCGGCCAGGAAGAACATGGCCCAGGCCTGAAACGCAATCCAACCGAAGCCGGAATTCCCCGTCGGCGGGAAGAACTTGCTGATGCTCTGATCGATCGCCTGCATGGTGAACGCCTGGAAGGCAATGAACAGGGGGATGACGATGAACTTGCTGAATTTCATGATTTGTACAGGGTGAGCACGTCACTTGAGGAGTTCACTTGTCTGGCGGTACAGGCACACGCCCGTTGTAACCAACCTGAAGAAGCGAGTCCATTGCGGAGACTAAGCCGAAAGCGTGAGGGAGGTCAAGAGCCGGGAGGGTGGCGACGTGCAATTCTTGATGTGCGTCACAGCTGCTACTCGATCCGCGGCCAGACCACCTTGCCGTCCAGCTGATCCTGGAGGTTCTCGTAGGAGCCGTAGAAATCGCTGTTGCAGTCCATCCACAGCGCCAGACGGTGAGCATCCTCCGCCGGGAGTTTCAGGTCATGGTGCCCCTGGGCGAGCATTTGGTACAGCTTGGCGGCGCGGGCGCCGAACTTGCCCGGGGTTGTGCGCGGCACCGAGTCGAACACCGCGTTGTCCCAGAAGAAGGTGTGGCCCCGCAGCGCGTCGTACGAGGCATACCACTGGCCCGGCTGGCGCTGCGCGCCCTTGCCCAGGTCGGGCGCTTTCTTGCCTTCGGCGCGACTCCGGTCGTGGCAGGCCACGCAGTTCTTCTCCAGCACGGGCTGGACCAGGATCGGGTAGCTGAACGGCTTCGAGCCCTGCGTCTCCGGCACGATCTCCGACGGCGCGCGCCGAAAGGCCAGGGGCGCCGGCAGATTCGGGCCGGCGGTGCGCGCCCGGGGCTCGTGGCACCCGCGGCAGGTCAGATTCTCGCCGGAATGGACGTACGTCGCGCTGCGCATGGACTGCACCGCCAGACCGTCCGCGGCGAGGGCCTGGAAGTACACCGGACGGTTGGCCGGCATGTTGAAATACGCGCTCCCGTCCTCCGCCACGGGCACCGTGCCCAGGACCAGCCGCGCGCTTTTCTGATCGCCGAAGCCGATCCGCGGGTTGTTGGCGTACGGCGTCGTCTTGGGTAGGAGCTGGATGATGCGCAGGTGCGTGATCTTCGTGTCCTTGGGCATCGGATAGAGGCTGTCGTAGACGTTCAGCATGCCCACCGAGCCGTAGGCGGGGACCGCTGCCGCCTCCCCGGGCGCGACGCCCCCGCCTTCCGCCAACGGCTTGCCGATGGCGGTCCGGTGGGGAATCACCGGCGGCGCCGGCCGCGCCCGCAAGGGCATGGGATCGAGGCAGGAAATCGCCGGATCGCGGTAGAGCAGCTCCTTGTTGCCGAAGGCATCCACCAGGTAGATGCCGTAGTTGTTGCGCGTGCCCGCGTTCGAGCGACTGTCGGGGTCATAGACGCACAGGAAGAAATGCTCGCTCAGCGGCCAGGGACCCGCGTAGTTGGCCGGGTCGCCATGGGTCCCGATCTCGGCTTCCGGGAACAGCTGGTCGGGCGTCAGCCTCTTCACCGGCGCCATGGCGCCGTCGTCCGGGACGCTTGGGTCGATCAAAACGATCGAGCCGTAGGCCTGCCCGTGATGGCAAGCGGCCGTCGCCATGTACTTCCGCGAATCGGGGACGGCGCGGAAGGTGATCTCGAAGTGCGGGCGGGCGCCCTGCTGGCTGGAGAAGTTCCCGTGAATGGCCCGCGGGTCGCGGCCGTCCGGCGTCGTGGTCCAGCCATGGTGGGCCTGGTTGAAGCCGCGGTCCACGTAGTCCCAGCGCGTGTAGAGCACCATGCCGTCGTGGTTCATGCTTGGCTGCCACTCGTTGGTCTCGTGCGGGCTCAGGCAGACGATGTCGCTGCCGTCCGCGTTCATGGAGTGCAGGGTGAAGCTGGGCACGGGCCGGCCGTGGCAGCGGCCATAGCCGCCGCGTCGCTCCGAAATGAAGACGATCCGGCCGTTGGGCAGATAGCAGGGATCGAAATCATTCCACGGGCCGTCGCTCAGCTGCGTCAGGCCGCTGCCGTCCACGTTGACCCGGAAGATCTTGTAGGTGTTCGTCTCCATCCACTTCTGGTAGCGCTTGCGATCCTGCTCCTGGTCGGCGATCTCCGTCCAGGCGAAGAGGATCTGCTTTCCGTCGAAGCTCAGCTCCGGCGCGAGGAACCCGCCGTCCCCCGTCAGTTTCCGGCCCTTCAGGCGCCCGGTTTCGCAGACCGAGCCCTCCAGGACATTGCGCACCGCGGGCTTGTCGGAGAAAGGCTTCTCCAGGACGAACAAACCGCCGCCCCGGATGGCATTGAAGCCGAAGTACTGGTCGCACATGTGATTGCCCGTCATCTCGGAATCGGGGCAGAAGTGGCGCTTGATGAAGAGGATCTTGTCGAAGTTCAGCAGCGGGTTGGCGAACGCCACCTTCCGCCGCAGCTGGCAAGCCTGCTCCAGCAGCTGCGCCCGTCCCTCGGCGTCGGACAGCTCGACTTTCTGCGCCTGCGCCTTCAGTTTCGCCAGGAGGCTCTTCTCCGCCGCCAGGTCGAGCCGCTCGAACTTCAGCGTGAGGTGCTCGAGCAGCGCACCCACCCGGCGCAGCACGGCGCCGGCCTCGTCGCCATCCGCCGGGTCCGGCAGGCTGGCCTTCTCGAGCACCTGGTCCGCGGAGGGCCAGCGCTGGTTGAAGACCGGCAGGGATTTCCTGGCCACGGGCGCCGCGCCGGTGTACGCGATCTGCGCGTCAACCCAGTCGGCATGGTCGAAGCCGTACCCGTCGGGCGTCGTGTCGACCACGAGGTCGAGAACCTTGACGCCGGCCAGGCTGACGTCGCACGTGGCAACCTTCCCGCCGCCCGTCAGCACGTCGCTGGCCCACAGCACCCGGTTGTCGCCCAGCACGCGGAAGATGACCGTGCCGGCGTTGCCCGCTTCGTCATCCACCCCGACCGTGGCCAGGAACCGCACGCCGCGCTGCGCCAGCTCTATGCGGAAGGTCCCGGGCGGGTGGGTACCGATGCCCCGCTGATAGGTCTTCCCGCGCAGGCGCAGCGGATTGTTGTCGACCGATTTGTTCCTCTGGGTGGAATTCCAGCCGCAGCTGGAAAGCGTGACGTCCAGCTCCTCCAGCCAGACGGTTTGAGTCTCGGCCGCGCCGGCGCAGCCAACCGCCAGCGCGAGCAAGCCGGCCAGGCCGGCCACGAATGGAAGCCGGCAGCCTGGCGCCACGCGGGCAGGGGCGCGGCGATGCGGATCCGGGCACATGTTCATTTCGGCAACTTGACGACGGAAAGAACCGCCGGCTGCGTGTGCTTGCTGTTGCGCATGCCCGGGAACGGCCAGTCCATGTTGGAGGCAATCACTTCGTCGCCACGGACCATCGCTTCGCACGGCTGATCCAGCTGCCCCGTGGTCTTGTCCGTCACGTCGCCATTCTGGGCCAGGGTTTCCAGCTTCCCATCCGGGCCGATCACCTGGATGGCATTCGCGGCGGAGTCGGCCACATAGAGCTTGTCGGTGCGGGTATCGCAGGACATGCCGTCGCAGTTGATCAATTTGCCGGGGATTTCGCAGAACAGCGTGTTCGAAACCGCCTTGCCTTGCCTGTCGAGCACGACCTTCCAGATCTGGCCCTCGCCGAAGAGACCGACGAAGAGGTTACCCTTGCTATCGAAGGCGATGCCGTCCGCGCCGAAGCGCCAGTCGTTCTTGTTGCTCTTGAACGTGGCGACGATGTGCGGGTCCCCCGTGAGCGGCGTCGCGAGCGTCACATTCTCCTCGTCGAGTTTGAAACGCATGACGCAGCTGGTCAGCGGGTGGGAGCCTTCTTCCAGCACCGATTCGGTGATGTAGCAGTATCCGCCGTGAACCGTCACGCCATTGGCCACGCCAAAGCCCTTGGCCACGAGGACCATCTTGTCAACGCGGCCTTCCCGGATCACGAGCTTCCACAAGCGCGACTTCTGGTTCGGGTTGATCATGTACTGCATGTCCGCCAGGTACACGTCGCCATTCGGCGCCCGCGCCAGGCCCATGGGGCGAATGCGGTCCAGCTTCTCCTCCAGCCCGGGATACGGCGTCGGGAAGGTGTAGAACACCTCGGCCTTGTTGTCCGGGGTGATGCGCATGAGCATCGGCGGATCCTTCTCGTCATTGAAATTGGGGATCGACAGCAGGAAGCTCCGGTCCGGCATCAGGCACATGCCGTCTGTCGTATTGCAGTTGGGCGGCAACACGACCAGCGCCGTGGCCGTGGCCAGCGCGGGGCTGGGTGCGGTGACGGGATCAACGACCTTGGCGGGTTCGGCAGCCCGGACTTGGATGGACCACAGCGCGGCGACCGTGAGACTGCCTGCGACGACGGCCATTCGTGACACGCATCGATTCATGACGCATCTCCTCTTGCTGGTGACCGTCAGACAGGGTCTGGCTTCCCGTGCGGTCCGGGCACACACCCGTTTATGCCGACCCCGAAGCAGCTGCGGTCCCAAGGCGGGGGAGAGTCTGCCGGAAGCGGGCGGGCGGGTCAAGGGCCGGGATGATCATTGTCAAGACTCGTTAGAAATGTCCCCGTGAGAGGTCTCCGGCCGGCGCGGCAGGACGGCTGTCAGTCCCGCGCCCAGGCTTGCGCCTGTTGTTCGAGCAGCGTGCGGTAGGGGCCGGGGCGGGCGGCCAGCGCCGCGTGCGCACCGTCCTCGACGAGCCGCCCCGCCTGCAGCACCAGCACGCGGTTGGCGCGGTCGAGGCCGACGAGGCGGTGGGTGATCAGCAAGACCGTGCGCGGCCCCGGCAGATTCCAGAGCGTCTCCAGCAGGGAGCTTTCGGTCTCGGCATCCAGGTCCGCCGTGGGCTCATCCAGCACCAGGAGCGGCGCCGGCCGCAGCAGCGCCTGGGCCAGCGCCAGGCGCCGCCGCTGGCCGCCGCTGAGCTGCACCCCCTGCTCGCCGACCTCGGTCTCCAGGCCGCGCGGCAGCGCCGCGACAAATGTGTCGAGCCGCACCAGGGCGAGCACCCGCGCGCAATCCGCCGCCGAGGCGGCTGGACAGGCCAGGAGCAGGTTATCCCGCAGCGTACCGCCGAAGAGCCACGCGGACTGTGTGGCCACCGTGACGTAGGCCGGCAGATCGTCCGGCTGGAACGTGCGCAAGTCGTGCCCGCCCAGCCGCACCGCGCCAGCCTGCGGATCGCGCCAGCGCAGCAGCAGGTGCGCGAACGAACTCTTCCCGGCGCCGCTGGGCCCCACGATCGCCACGCGCTGCCCGAACGGAATGGCCACCCGCACGCCGTCCAGAGCAGGCGCCCCTTCCGGCGTGTAACGCAGGGTGACGTCGTCGAAGACCAGCGCCGGCGCCGGCCCGGGATCGGGCGAGGGCCCGGCGGGGGAGGGGACGGGCGGGGGGGCATCCGCCAACGCGTTCAGCCGGCGGGCCGCCGCGCGGCAAGGTTCGAGCTGTTGCAGGGCCGCCGGCAAGGGCGCCACGGCCTCGAAGGCCGCCAGGACGCCGAGGGCGAGCCCCGCCAGCAGGACGCCGTCGAGCCGCCCCTGCGCCGCCAGCGGGGCGGCAACGGCAAGCACAGCCAGCACGGCGACCCCGCCTGCCAGCGTCACCAGGGCCTCGTGCAAACCGCCCAGCCGCGTCAGGCGCGCCTGGAGCCGCACCCACTCCCCGGCCAGGCGCGCACAGCGTTCCCGGTGCTCCGCCGCCCGCCCGCATACCAGCAGCTCGGCCATGCCCTGCAGCCCGTCCACCCACGCCTCCTGCCAGGCGGCGCGTACGACGATCAGCCGCGCGCCCGCGGCACGGCCGAGCCCGTGGGTGAGCGCCGGCACGCCCACCCCGGCCAGCCCGTAGCACGCCAGCGCCACGCCGGCCAGGCGCGCATCGTAGTGCCCCACCCACAGAGCCAGCAACCCCGCCACCAGCACGGCGACCACCGGGGGCGCCAGCAGGCGGGCGTACATCTGTTCGAGCGTTTCGATATCCGCCACGATGCGGCTGAGCAAATCCCCGCTGCGGTGCGCCTCCAGGCCGGCCGGGGCCAGCGGGACGATGGCGGTGTAGAACCAGACGCGCAGGCGCGCCAGCAGGCGCAGGGTGACCCCGTGCGTCACCAGTCGCTCCAGGTAGCGCCACACGGCGCGCGTCACCCCGAAGGCGCGCACGCCCGAGATGGCCAGCTGCAGGTCCGCGATGGAGGGACGCAGCGCGGCGCGCGCGATCAGGCCGCCGGCCACCGCCAGCAACCCGATGCCGCAGCCGACGGTCGCCAGGCCCAGCAGCAGGGCCAACGCCATCGGCCGTCGTTGCGCAAGTGCCAGGCGGATGTAGCGCCACAGGGGCGCTCCCGCGCTCATGCGCCGGCTCCCGTAAAGCGGCGCACCATGGCGGCCAGCCGGCTGTCGCCGGCCAGCAGCTCGGTGGGTGTGCCGGCTTCCACCGCCCGCCCCTCCTCCAGCACGACGACTCGGGCAGCCCGGCGCACGGTGGCCAGCCGGTGGGCGAGCAGCAGGGTCGTGCGCCCGGCGGTCAGCCGCGCCAGCGACTCGCCGATCAGCGCTTCGTGCGCCGGATCGAGGCTGGCGGTCGGCTCGTCAAGGATGACCAGCGGCGCGTCCTTGACGAACGCCCGCGCCAGCGCCACCCGCTGTGCCTCGCCGCCGCTGAGCCGCGCCCCGCGCTCGCCGACCGGTGTCGCGTAACCCAGGGGCAGCCGCTTGACCCACGCTTCCAGGTGGGCCGCGCGGGCCGCCGTGTGCAGGGTTTCCGCGTCGGCATCGGGGCGGGCCAGCAGAATGTTGTCGGCCAGCGTGCCGTGAAACAGGTGTGGCCGCTGCGGTACCCAGGCCACGAGCTGCCGCCACGCCTCGGGTTCCCAGTCCGTGAGCGGCCGTCCGTCGATCAGGATTTCGCCCCGGTCCGCCAGCACAAACCTGAGCAGGAGGCGGGCGATCGTGCTCTTGCCCGCCCCGCTCGGGCCCACCACGGCGGTGACGACACCCGGTGCCAGGCACAAATCCAACCCCCGCAGCGCCGGCCGGGTGCCGCCGGCGTAGGCGAGGTGCACATCGCGGAACAGGATAGCGGGCGGGGACGCGGACGCGGTGCCAGGCACGCCAACACCCGGTCGGGTGTCAGGCACGACGGTTGGAACATATGTATGATCAGTAGGTTGAGACAGCGGTAAGGCAGCGGTGCCAGGCACGCCGGGAACGGTGCCAGGCACATGCAGGTTCGCCATGGCGCCGGCGGTGGCCGCCTGCGGGGGGCCGTCCTCCCCGAGCAGGGCGAACAGGCGCTGGGCCGCCGCAACCCCCTCAAGCCCGGCATGAAAGCGCTGCCCCAGCAGGCGCAGCGGGGCGTAGAATTCAGGCGTCAGCAGCAACACGCAGAAGGCGGGCTGGAAGGCGAGCCCCCCCTTCAGGAGCCGCAGCCCGAGGGTCACGGCCACGAGCGCGGTGCCCAGCGTGGCCACCAGCTCGAGCACGAAGGCGGAGAGAAAAGCCACGCGCAGCACCCCCAGCGTGGTGGCGCGGTAATCCTCGCTCACGCGCGCCACGGCGGCGGCCTGGGCCCGCGCCTGGCCGAGGGCTTTCAGTGTCGGCAGCCCCTGCAGGATGTCGAGGAAGTGCGCGCCCAGGTGGCTGAGCCGGGACCACTGACGCTGCGAGGCGGCCTTGGCGAGGGCGCCGATAAGCACCATGAAGAGGGGAATGAGCGGCGCGGTCACGGCGAGGAGCAGGGCGGACCAGGGGTCGGCGAGGGCGACGCCCGCCAGAAGGATCAGTGGCGCGAGGAGGGCCAGGGCCAGCTGCGGCAGGTACTGGGCGAAGTACGGGTCCAGGGCCTCGACCCCGCGGCCCATCGCCAGCACACGCTCGCCGCTGTGCGCGGCGTCCAGGGCGGCGGGGCCGGCCTCCCAGAGCCGCGCCTGCAGCCGGGTGCGCAGCCCCGACTTCACGTGGGCCGCCACGCGGGCGGCGGCCCGCCCCGCGCCAACCGTGGCGCCGGCCCTGACCAGCGCCAGCACGCCGGCCGCGATGAGGGCGGGCGCGACCGCGGTCAGGCCCGCGCGGGCGAGGAAGAGCCGGTCGACGGCCACGCTGACGTACCAGGCGAAACCGAGCGTGGCCAGGGCGGCCACGGGACCGGCCAGCAGCACGTTCAACACCAGGGCGCAGCGAACGCCGCGGGTCAGGGCAAGCAGGCGAGGATCCAGCTTCATGCGCGCCTTCCGGGGCGCCCGCCCGTCCCGGCTGCTGCGCCGGGGCGGGGCGCCAGGAACCACGTAGGGTCAGTACTCCAGCGGCGTGCGGTCCGTCAAGCGCTTGCGAAAGACCCAGTAGGTCCAGCCCTGATAGGCCAGCACGATGGGCACCATGGTGCCGGCGACGATCGTCATGACCTTGAGCGTGTAGGGCGAGGAGCTGGCGTTGTAGATGGTCAGGCTCCAGGCCGGATTCGTCGTGGAGATCATGACGTTCGGATACAGCGAGCGGAACGCCGCGACCGTCACCAGCGCGATGGTCAGGCTGCTCAGCGCGAAGGACCAGCCCGGCATTTTGCCGTAGCCGCAAACGCCGGCGAGCAGGAGATTGACGGCGGCCAGGGCGGGCAGGAGCCAGGCGATGCGGCCGCCCGCGAACAGCTGCGTCGCGGGGTAGCTGTAGACCAGCAGGGCGACGGCGGCGAGCACCGCGGGCAGCCACAGGCGCCGCGCGGCCGTCTCGGACCGCGCGAGCACGACGCCGCTGGTGCGGAGGCAGAGGAAGTAGGCGCCGTGGAGGGCAAAGAGCAGGACGAACGTGAGCCCGCACACCAGCGCGTAGGGATTCAGCAGACCCCAGAACCCGCCGGTATAGGTCATGTGCGCGTCGATCGGTACGCCGCGCAGCAGGTTGCCGACAGCCACGCCGAAGATCAGCGCCGGCACGAGGCTGCCGGCGAAAATCATCCAGTCCCAGAAACCCCGCCAGGCCGCCCCCTCGCCCTTGCTGCGGAACTCGAACCCGACCGCGCGCACGATCAAGCCGAGCAGCACGAGGAAGAGCGCCAGGTAGAAGCCGCTGAACATGGTCGCATACCAGTGCGGGAACGCCGCGAACAGCGCCCCGCCCGCGGTCAGCAACCACACCTCGTTGCCGTCCCAGAACGAGCCGATGGCGTTAAGCACCATCCGGCGTTCCCGGTCGGCGCGGCCGACGAACGGCAGCAGGATGCCGACGCCGTAGTCGAACCCTTCAAGGAGGAAGAAGCCCGTGAACAGCACCGTCACCAGGATGAACCAAAGCGTGTTGAGATCCATCTGGGCACCTCGCGATCAGTGCGTTTCGCCGGCAACCGGGCCGAGAACGCTGTACTTCCGAAGCAGGTAGACATCCACCACCATCAGCAGGCCATAGACCAGCGTGAAGCCCGCCACCGTGAACAGCACGGCCCCGGCGCGGGTCGCGAGCGACACGCCCTGCGCGGTCAGCATGACGCCGTAGACGATCCAGGGCTGCCGGCCGAGCTCCGTCATGATCCAGCCCGCGGAGTTGGCCACGTAGGGCAGCCCGATGGCGAGCACGAGCGCACCGTACAGCCACGGCCGGAAGGCCGGCGTCCGCCCGCCGCGCGTCTTCAGGAAGGCCGGGAGCGCGAGCCCGATCATCACGACGCCCGCCAGCACCATGACGCGGAACGACCAGAACGTGACCGCGACGGGGGGGATGTAGTCGCCCGGCCCGTGCTTCCGCACGCACTCGGCCTGCAGCTCCTTCATGCCGCGGATCGGCCCGCTGGGCCGGTTGTAGGCCAGGAAGCTCAGCGCCGCCGGGATGCGGATGGCGAAGGGCGTGCGCTGGTTCTGTTCGTCGATCGTGGCCACCAGCGAGAGGCCCGCGGGATCTTCGGTCTCCCAGAGCGCCTCCGCCGCCGCCAGCTTCATCGGCTGCGCGTGCACCAGATGCTGTCCCTGCAGGTGGCCGATGACGGCCACGGCCAGGCTGCCGATCAAAGCGAAGAGCGCCCCCAGGCGGAAAGACTTCGCGAAGAACGCCTGCTCCTTGCCCGCGCCGCGCCGCAGGTGCCAGGCACAGATGCCCACGACGAAGAACCCCGCCGTCGCCAGCCCGCCGGTGAGGACGTGGCCGAACATGAAAGGCACGTGCGGGTTGGTCAGGAGCGCCAGAAAGCTCTCCATTTCCGCGCGCCCGTTGCGCAGGACATAACCGACCGGCTCTTGCATCCAGGAGTTCGCCACCAGGATCCAGAACGCGGAGAGGTTGGAGCCGATCGCCACCAGCCAGATCATCAGCGCGTGGACCCGCGGGGAGAGCTTGTCCCAGCCGAACACCCAAACCCCGAGGAAGGTGGACTCCAGGAAGAAGGCCACCAGCGCCTCGACGGCGAGCGGCGCGCCGAACATGTCCCCGACGAAGCGCGAGTACTCGGACCAGTTCATGCCGAACTGAAACTCCTGCACGATCCCCGTGGCCACGCCCATGGCAAAGTTGATCAGGAAAAGCCGGCCCCAGAACTGGGTCATCCGCTTGTAGACCGGATCGCCCGTGCGGACGAACTGCGTCTCCATGAGCGCCAGGAGCAGCGACAGGCCGAGCGTCAGGGGGACGAAAAAAAAGTGGTAGACGGTGGTGATGCCGAACTGCCAGCGCGCCAGGGTCAATACGTTCATAGCTCGCCTCTCCGCAATGGATGAAGCGTGACGCTACCATGGCCGGCTGTATAATGCTACTGAAATCGTCTCAGACAAATGACGGCCCTCGGTCACGCACGGGGGCCTAACGGCGGAGGACCGCCGTCTCCATGTCCTGGGTCTTGCGCACATCATGGAGACGGCCGTTGTCCGGCCAAACCCTGACGATAAGGCGGCACCCCCTGCCCGCGCGGGCGAACAGGGGGTGCGAGTGGCAGGGACCTCACGCGGCGGTCGCGACTGCGATCTTGCGGCGGCCCTGATCGGTGTCACGCTTCTTCAACGTGACTTCCAGGACCCCGTCCTTCAACCGCGCCTTCACGTCGCTCGTGTTCACGCGGTCGGCGAGCTCGAAGACGCGGCGGTAGCAGCCGCAGCGCGTTTCACGCCGCGCCGCCTGCCGACCGGCCCCGGCGTCGCGCGCGACCTTGCGGGCTTCGATCACCAACACGTTGTTCTCGACGGTGACATCCACGTCCTCCAGTTCGATGCCGGGCATATCGGCCGTCAGCGTGATCTCGGCCGCGGTTTCGCAGATGTCCACGGGCGGGACCAGCAGCGGCAGTTCGTTCTCGACGCGCGTGACGGCGCCGTCCTGTGCAGTTGTCTCCTGGCGTGCGATTTCCGTTGTCATGATATGCGTCTCCTTCCTTTTACGTGCTTCGGTCCGGTGCTCCGTCCGGTCAGTTCGTCGCGACCAGGACCTTCTTCGGCTTCGAAGCCTCCGCGCGCGGCGCGTTGACCGTCAAAACACCGTGCTTGTAGTGGGCGGCAACCTTGTCCGCCTCCGCCGGAAACGGCAGCCGCACCCGTCGGGCAAACTGCCCGCTGAAGCGCTCCCGCAGGTGCAGCGTGCCATCCTTCGGGACGACCGGCACTTCGCGAGACCCCGCGATGGTCAGTTCATCGCCCTCCAGCGCGATGTCGAGCTGCTGCGGATCCACCCCGGGCAGTTCGAGTTCGGCGGTGAGCCCCTTCTCGTCCACCCAGACGTCCATCCGGGGGAACCCCGTGCTGCCCCAATCACCGATGGAGGTGCTGAACAGCGAATTGAACTGCCGCTGCAGCCCTTCCAAATCCTCGAACACCGACCACGGATTTCTGACTGTTGCCAAGTAGGTCATCGTTGCTCCTCCTTGTGTTTGTCTTGTGACACCAACCAATCTTCGCCAATACCCCTTAGCATCAGGCATGCCAGCAAACTCGGCACATCTCATAACACATTATATGGCAAATGCTTACAAGTCACTTGGCCTTCATGCTTCTTCAGGATAATGAGACATAACGACTCTTTCGAGTGGATTCTTCACAGCGCCATTATGACGCATAGTGGCTCGATTCGGAAAGGTCTCAGGTCGTGGTACGCCAGGAGGGAGGAATTCGTGTCGTCCGCGATTGCTTCGCAGCTTCTCCGCGATGCAGGGGGCTTACATGGCACATAACGGCCGGGGACGGCCGTCTCCATGGCGTGGGCAGGCGACGAGGTGTGGACGCCGCCGCGAAAGTTCCCGAACCGCAGATTGACGAATGATGACCTCCGAATGTCGAAGGTTGGGATCCGTGACGGCCTGCTTTCCTTCGACATTCTGCGGTTGGGTATTCTGCGGTTCCGCCGGAAGAAGATGAAGTATACGGTCATTTCCATAGCGGCTGAAGAAGATCATTTTCAGAGCGGCGTTGACAGCCCCTCCCACCTCCGGTGTCCGCCCGGCCTCGCGTCGGACGACGCAAGCAGGCAGGAAGACCGCAATCACCGCAATCACAACGCTCGCGCATGCTGCATACCGCTTGCGACCGCATGCGTGCACGGCTACATTGCGCATAGGTTACCGTCGGCTCCGTTGTCGCCGGGGCAAAGTAGAGTGAAAAATGGCGGCCAGCAGTACTTGCGACATCGAGCCGTCTAATACAGTCGTTGGCGCAAAGCTATGAAAGCGAAATGGAAGAACGCGATAGTCATCGCTGCCGCAATGCTCGTTTTCTTCCCTCTTGCGCACGACGGTTCATACGGAAGCATCGGATTGTGGAGCCGCCTGCCTGACGCATTCTGGCTTGCCGCCTTTCCCTCCGTCCTATTTGTGGCTTTCGAGTGGGCCAACCGCACGCTTTTTCCGGAAATCCAGCAGCGGTTCCTTCGCATGCTGTGTGTGGCCGGAGTTTCTGCCGCTCTTTCAGTGTTTGTGTGTGTCGCCCTCGTTGTTTCATGGTTCGGGAATGCCGAGGACCGATTCACCGTGAAATTGAAGGACATGCCCAACCAGCCATCGGAGGCGACTCGCTAAAGCTCGCGCCTCAATGGCTCCGTTGAGCAGATGAGATGAGATGAAAAAGAGAATCATATTGATTATCGGCATTGCCATCGTTGCTGATGCAGTGGGTTTCACTGTCGGCCGTGCCTATCAGTTCCGGATTGATGCCCAGCAGGCGATCCTATTTGACTCGCTCGCCCTGTCGGCGCTGGACGCTGGCAATACGAACCATGCAACATACCATCTGGAAGGCATCCTTTCCGGCAATGTGGTCAACGTCGATCAAGTCCGGCGCAATCCATTCTGGCCATCGTATTCCACCCATCAGTGGAAAGACGGTCCCCGATGGTACAAGCAACTTGAGTGGTCGCGAGAACGGATCAAACGCAGGACAAAGGTAGAGGAAACTGCCCAACCACCCTATTCGGAGCCCGCTGCGCGGTCCCCTCAACGGTGAGTTGCGACGTTCTGCGGGAGAAGATGGAAGAATGTCGGAACGACATCGTCCTCGTCCTCAGAGAGCGAAGCGAACGGTCCTCGTACTCGTACTCGAAGAAGCGGGGATCGAGTACGAGAACGAGGACGACGACGAGGACGAGTTTCAGAGGCAGAGCTGGCGCTCGGGTGACCGACGGGTTTTAATGCGTGCGGAAACAAGCGCAGAACCTGCGCAGGCAGAGTACGCTCGCAAGCTCGCGCCCCTGCTGCGCAGCGTTCGCAGAGGGCAAGATGATGACGGATCAAGACATCGCCAAGGCCTTGCTGGTGCACCGGACCGCGGGATTCTCGATCCGGCGGTTCATCCGCAAATCGGCACGCCGGTACTGCCTCAGCATCCTCGCTGCCCTCGCGCTTCTGGCTGGCGCCGTCTATCACGCAGACCTCCCGATGAAACTCCTCTTCATGGCGGGATTCGGCATGTACTGCGGCGCCCTGCTGCGCGATTCCGGTTGGCTGCGCCGGATGAAGAGGGACTGGGCATTCACGTCGCGGATCATCGACTGGAAAAAGGTCGAGGCGCTGGCGGAGGGAAAAGACACCGCGAACCAAGCCTCGGTTACGGCGCGCCAGTTCGGCGATCCTCAACGCTGACGCTGGCCGAATGAATGATGAACCCGCCCGTCTTGTCCGGGCACCGCTGGGAGACCAAGCTTGCCTCCCAGCCCCCAGCAGTCTACAGACAAAACCGCCTTGTGGGTGGTGCGCTTTTCGATTGCCGGGCGTGACATCGGTGCGTCAACTGCCGTTTCCAGGGTAACCGGTGATCAGCGATCCTTGGCGTAACGCAGGATTTCGACCTCCCAGATCGAGTACCCCCACTGCGTGGCGGGCTGAGCCAGGGACAGCCGCACATGGCGGGCGGAAACCGTCGCGAAGGTCAGCTCCGTCGTCCCCACGCGGCCTTCACCCTGCGCGACCTCGCGCCACTGCGCGCCGTCGTCCGAGACCGCCACGCGCCAGGCGCGGGGGAAAGCGTTTTCCCAAAGCACCTTCACGGCGTTGAAGGTTCTGGCTGCGCCGAGGTCCAGCGTCACGGCCTGATCCGCGCGCGTGGGGGCGGAGGACCACCGCGTCGCCGGGTTGCCGTCGGCCAGCAGCTGCGGCAGGAACCCGTACGGCACGTCGCTCGCCGTCGCGGTGACGACAGCGCCGGTGGCCAGGTTGTCGGGAATGTCCAGCCCGGCTTGGCGGCCGACGTCGCGGGGCGTGAAGGCGCGGTTATAGACCTTGAGCGCCCGCACCTCGCCCACGCAGGAGGCCCCGTGGCGCGAGCCGAGGCGGGCCAGCGGACAGATGGTTTGGTCGCCGTGCTCGCCCACCAGCTTGCCGCCGACGTAGACGGCGGTGCGCCCGGGCTGGCCGACGATCGTCAGCGCCACCCACTGGTTGAGCGGCAGGGGTTCTCCGTAAACCCGGCTGACGTCCCGGCTCAGGTGCGCCTGGCCGGGCGTCGGCCCGGGCGTACCGGCGGCGCGCACAACGCCGAGGCCGCGCCGCGTGACCTTCGTCTTGATTCCCTTGCCGGTGGCCGGATCGGTCGCGGTCTGCTCTTCGACGCGCGTCCAACCGTCGCAGATCTCGGCCAGGTCCGACGACAGGAGCACGCCCCGCCCGCCGGTCTCCGCCGTCTTGCGCACCTCCAACGTCAGGGTCCAGGGCGGCTCGAGGTCGGCACGCGGCGCGCCGTCGAACGGCAGCGCGCGCCAGGCGTTCGTCGTCGCCAGGCTGACCGCGCGCGACCGCTCCAGCACGAGCCCGTCGGGCGTGCGCGCCGGCAACCGGTCGAACAGTGCCACGCCGGGAACGGCCTGCACCGCGGCCGCGCGCCGCTGGAAGGCGGCGTAGTCGGCCGAGCCCTTGCGGCCCCACAGCTTCTCGGCGAAGGCCATGAGGCTGGGCCGGGTCAGCGCGGCAATCTCCGTCAGCGTGTAGCCGGTCGGCCCCTGGTCGTTCCACACGTGGAGCTTGCCCCCCAGCAGGCGCGGCTCGGTCGGCGCCGGGTTCTTCGCCATGTCGCCGCTGACCATCCAGGGCTCCCAGCCGCTGTAGATGCCCGAGTTGTTCACGCCGTAGTAGTGGCAGCCGGGCACGATGTAGGTGCGGCCATGGTTCGAGTTGATCACGCTGTGCCCTTTCGCGATCTGGCCGCGCGCGTCGTCGGTCTCCCACATATCGATGATCACCGAGGGGGCGACGTCCGTCGTGCCCAGCATGTGCTCGAAGCCCGACCAGATGCGGGTGCGTTTGCCGCGGGCGCGGACGTGCGCGTCCATTGTATTGATGAACTGGCGGAACGCTTCGTGCAGGCGCGTCTTCTGCTCCTGCGAGCCGCCGACGCGGTACTCGTCGGTGCCGATGTGGAAATCGGGGGCGTCGAAGAGGGGGATCAGCTCGTCGAGCAGGCGCTGCATGCGCGCGACGGTCTGCGGGTTCGTCACGTCCATGTAGCTCGGGCTGGCGTTGGTCAGCCGGAGGTCGGGCCAATAATCGGTGAACACGCGGGAGTGGCCGGGCATGTCGATCTCCGGCGTGATCGTGATGCCCAGAGACCGGGCCGCATCCTGGAGCTCGCGGAGTTGCGGTTTCGTGTAGTGCAGATCCCTCGAGGCGAGGCCGGGGAAGGTGTCGCACTGCACGCGGAAGCCCGTGTAGCCGCCGCCGAAGGCCTCGTCGCTCAGATGCAGGTGCAGCTCGTTCAGCTTGAACCAGGCCAGCACCCGCAGGTAGTCGTGCAGGGCGGCGAGCGGAAACGGCTTGCGGCCCACGTCCAGCATCAGCATGCGCCGCCGGTACTGCGGCCCGTCGGTCACAACGCCGCGGGGCAGGCTTGGCGCCCTGGCGTCGGACTGCGCGAGCAGCTGAAGGAGGGTCCGGGTGGCGTAGAAGACACCGGCGGGCGTGCGGCCGCGGAGGGCGGCCGTCGTGTCGCCGATGTCCAGCACGTAGGCCTCGTTCGTCTGCACGCCGGCGACCGGCGGCAGGGGGAGGTCGGCGGCGAGGGAGAGGGTGATCGCCGTCTTCCCGCCCGCCGGCGGGCCGACTTGCACGTCGGGCCGGCGCAGTCCGAGGCGCTCGAAGTCCTCCTGCAGCAGCCGCGCGACGGGCTTGAGCGCGCCGGCCGCAGCCGGGTCCACGTATAGCGTGGCGCGAGCGACGTCAAGGCGCCCCAGCCCACCCTGCCACTGCTGTACCGCCGGCACCACGTTCGGCGCCGCATTGGTCGTCGCCGCCGCGACGTCCGGCGCCGTACGCCCGGAAACAAACACCCAGATGATCGCCAGGATGTGGATTTGCCTGCTTATGCCGCACATAGGGAAACCTCCTGCCGTTTTGCCACCCGCTTTCATGGCCCATTCGGCAAGTTCAATACCAAGTCCCGGCTGGTTCCGCCAGCGAGCATTCGGAAGCGGGGGGGCGCGGGGGTCTGGCCGTGCCGCGGGGCATCGCCAGCCGTCACGCTCGTAGC